>JBJKRL010000051.1:0-19001 GCA_046704745.1 Desulfocapsaceae bacterium
CCCAGGCAGCTGCCGCCGATATCGCAATCTCACGCGGCAGCCTGATCTCCCAGGAGGTCCTGCCCGATGAACGGGTATCCTCACCCGATGAGGAACTACGCATCGGCGTTTTTGTCTGCCATTGCGGCGCCAACATAGCCTCGGTGGTGGATGTGGCAGGCGTTGCCGAATACGCCAGGAGCCTGCCGGGGGTCGTCTACGCCGACCATCCTCTCTATACCTGTTCACAAGACTCCCAGGAAGCCATGCGGGAAATTATCGAAAACAACAACTTGAACAGAGTGGTGGTAGCTGCCTGCTCTCCCAGCACCCACGAGCCGCTCTTTATGTCGACCCTGCGCCAGGCAGGAATCAACAAGTATTTCTTTGACATGGCAAATATCCGGGATCAATGCAGCTGGGTCCACCCCACCGAACCGGGTCTTGCCACCGAAAAATCAAAACGGTTGATGCGCATGGCGGTGGCCAATGCTTCGCAGACAAAACCGCTTAACGAACTGGAATTCGACGTTGACGCAAGTCTGCTCATCATCGGCGGTGGTATCGCCGGCATGACGGCGGCTCTGGAAGCCGCCAAACAGGGCTTCGGGGTGTATCTGGTCGAACAGCAGGAGAGTCTTGGCGGCCATGCCCGATCGCTCAGATGGAGTTTTGACCGAAAGGATGTCAGCCTCTATGTCGAAGACTTAAAAGCTTCGGTTATGAACAATGATCAGATCAAGCTTTTCCTCAACTCGGTAGTCGTCGACCAGAAAGGTTTTATCGGTTCCTTTGAATCGGAGATCATGACGCCTTCCGGCGGCAGCAGAAAAATTAAACATGGAGCCATCCTGGTAGCCACAGGCGCCGAGGAATACCGGCCGGAGCTTTACGGACTCGACAGCGTTGATAAGGTTGTCACCCAGACCGACTTCGAGATGAGCCTGTATCAATCCGACCCATCGAATTCCTACAAAAATGTTGTCATGCTGCAGTGTGCCGGCTCACGCGATGCCGACTATCTCAACTACTGCTCCAGGGTCTGCTGCAACCAGGCGGTAAAAAACGCTCTGCGCTTCAAAGATACGCATCCGGACAGCCGTGTGGATATCCTCTACCGAGATATGCGGTGCTATGGTCTCGGAGAGCTGTACTATCGCCAGGCACGCATGCAGGGGATCAACTTTATCCGCTTCGACCCTGATGAGAATCCTCCGAACATAAAGGCGGACGAGACGGGCATCGAGATCAACATAACCGATCCGTCCATCGGCATGCAGGTCTTTCTGAAGCCGGACCTTCTTGTTCTCTCCACCGGCATCAAGGCCCGGGATACGGAAGAGCTTGCCTCTCTTCTTAGAATCCCGCGCAACAAATCCGGGTTCTACATAGAGGCCCATGCCAAGCTCCGGCCGGTCGATCTTCCCAGTGAAGGTCTGTACATGGCCGGTACAGCCCACGCACCCAAAGATATCTCGGAGACCATCGCCCAGGCTCAAGCTGCCGTGGCCCGGGCAACGACCATTCTGTCCAAAAAGACCTTGAAACTCTCCGGCGTCGTATCGACCGTGGATCCGACCCATTGTGCGGTCTGCCTCACCTGCGTCAGGGCATGTCCCTATGGAGTACCCTTTATTAACGATCAACACACGGCTGAAATCAACCCGGCGCTGTGCCAGGGATGCGGCATCTGCGTGGCGGAATGCCCGGCCAAGGCGATTACGCTGGGACGATATCTTGACAACAATATCGTGGCCAAGCTTGAGGCCTACGGCAACAGCGACCAAACGGTATCATAAAGGAGGACAAGAATGAGCGATCATACGACAAACGTCATCATCTTTGCCTGCCGCTACTGAGCGTACAGTGCAGCGGACCTGGCAGGTTCGGAAAGAAGGTCGTACCCCGCCACGACAAGCATCGTCCTCTTGCCGTGTACGGGTCGAATTGAGGAATCCCTCATGCTCAAGGCCTTTGAAAACGGCGCCGACGGCGTCATGGTCATGGGCTGCCTGGAGGGAAACTGTCATTACGTCAACGGGAACATCCGGGCACGGGCACGGGTGAAACGTGTGCACAACATATTGGAAAAAATAAATATCGGTGCCGGCCGAATTAAAATGTTCAATTTGAGCGCAGGCGACGGAGCCAAATTTGCAGCCTTTGTCGGGGAATTCGTCTCGGAGGTCCATGCACTTGGTCCCAGTCCGATTAATGTGGCTCGAAAGACTTCAGTCCAACAACCCCAGAGGAGTGAAACCGTATGATAACAGGTACGCCAAAACCCATTGAAGAGATTTTGCAGATGCTCGAGCCATACGACAACATTGTTTTGGCCGGTTGTTACGGCTGCGTTACAGTCTGTCGTGTCGGCGGAGAAAAAGAGGTTGAAGTACTGGCTTCGACCATCCGTCTGGCCAGAGAGGCGGCCGGTAAAAAAATTTCCATCAAGGAGGTCTGCCTGGAAAGGCAATGCGATCCGGAATATGTGGAAACCATGCGCCCTTATGTTGAAGATTACCAGGCAGTACTTTCCATTGCCTGCGGTGCCGGCATCCAGTTTCTGGCCGAGAAATTTCTCACAACCCCCTTGCTTCCCGGAATTAATACCGGCTTTTTGGGAGTAACCGAACGCCAGGGCGAATGGGCCGAACGCTGTCAGGGCTGCGGAGACTGCGTGCTGCATCTGACAGGTGGAATCTGCCCGGTTACCCGCTGTGCCAAATCGCTCTTCCACGGTCCATGCGGCGGTTCAGCAAACGGCATTTGTGAGGTCGACAAAAATACCCCTTGCGGCTGGCAACTCATTGTCGACCGGCTAAAAGCCCTGAACCAGATGGACAATTATACCAAACTGAAACCGTATAAAGGTTGGAATACGTCACGAGATGGCGGTCCACGTCGCATTGTCAGGGAGGACATGATATAATGAAATCAGGAAGCAATCTGGAGAAAGTGTTGGCGGCCGGTCACTTTTCGGTCACTGCGGAATGCGGTCCCCCTCGAGGCGCAGATCCGGAGGTAGTCCGCAAAAAGGCGGCTTTCGTCAAAGGGAATGTCGATGCGTGCAACGTCACGGACAATCAGACATCTGTGGTCCGTATGAGTTCGACGGCTGGATGCATGTTGCTCAAAGAACTGGGCATCGAGCCGTTATTGCAGATGGTGGTCCGTGATAGAAACCGCATCGCCCTGCAGTCCGATGTCCTGGGGGCCTCGGCGCTGGGAGTTCGCAACATGCTGTGCCTGTCGGGAGATCATCAGAAATTCGGTGACGACCCACAGGCGAAAAACGTCTTCGACATCGATTCGATGCAGCTGATACACATGGTCAAGACCATGCGGGATGAAGGGGTGTTCCCATCCGGTCAAAAGCTGGAGGGTGCCCCGAAGTTTTTCATCGGTTGTGCTGTCAACCCCTTTGCCGATCCGTTCGAGATCCGGGTTCCCCGGCTGAGGATGAAGGCCGAGGCTGGAGCGGACTTTGTACAGACCCAATGTATCTACAACATGGAAAAGTTTAAGACGTATCTGGACCTGGCCAAAAAGGAGGGCCTCCACGAAAAGGTCAAGATCCTGGCAGGTGTGACACCATTAAAATCGGCGGGTATGGCCAAATTCATGAAGAAGATGGTTGCCGGTATGGATATCCCCGACGAGGTGATCAAACGCATCGCCGACGAACCAAAAGAAAAACAGGCGGCAAAAGGGATCGAGATGTGTATCGAGCAGATCCAGGAACTCAAGGAAATGGAAGGAATTGCAGGTGTTCATGTTATGGCAATTGAATGGGATGAAAAACTTAACGAGATTATAAGCGGTGCCGGACTGCTTCCAAGGCCGGTTGTTGAATAAGAGAAAAAGCATTTTACCAAAGCACGACAAATGGAGGAAACACATGTCTGAGAAAAAAAAGATCCTGCTGATTGATGACGATCCTGATTTCGTTGAAGCAGTTAAAGTTATAGTCGAAAACGGCGGATATGACGTGGCGGTCGCCTATGATGGAGAGGAAGGGTTAGAGGCGGTTGCTGCAGAAAAACCCGATCTGATCGTCCTCGATGTCATGATGCCGGTTATGAACGGACACGAAGCCTGCGCCAAATTAAAAGCAAACCCCGACACGGCAAAAATTCCGGTCATCCTGCTGACTGCAGTAGCTGATCGTGTCACAACCAGTACCTACACTCACCGTGACATGCTGGAGAGTGATGCCGAAGACTATATGCCAAAGCCCGTGGAACCACAGGAACTTTTAAAACTTATTAAAAACTGGCTGAAATAGCACATCTCACTGCCTTACTGTTGCCTGTGTTTCGGTAACAGTAAGGCATTTTTGCGCGACTCCTCCGGCCGGCATATTTTTTTTGCCTGGTCGAATCATGTCTGCCGTTTGAGTCGGTTTGTTGATGAATGTTGTAAGAATTCAGGAGCCGGGAGCCGGTTAGTTTCCATCCGAAAACTAGGGATTTGGTTCGAGATCGAGGCATGCTCAATTTTTTTACCGCATACAAATAATTGATATTCCGAGGATAAAAATTTTGAGCATAACGAAGATATCGGGACAAATAACAGTTTTCTGACGGGAACCAGTTAGGATAAATGTTTTTATCTTCCTCTGAATCCTGACTCGTGAATTCTGGATTCTCAAGCAAACAACACCCTTAGGACTCACAAAATTTATTGAATGCTAAAAATACTATCGGGCCGAAAGGTTGTAATCCACATACGGATCATATCGAAAATCTCACCGACAGGATACTTCTCACTCCTCCTGTTGCCGACGATTGAAGATAAAGCTGAGTTGAGCAGCTTGCCTGCTCATACGAAACTTATGCCCTTGTGGTATAACGACCACTAACGGCTGGATCATTCTCTTACCTGGAACACTGCTATGGATGAGATCCGGATTTTGATCATCGATGACGAAAAGGTTATCCGTGAAGGTGTGGAACGGGCACTGGCTGGTAAAGGCTATATAATAGGCAAAGCCGAGAATGGAGAGAAGGGCATCGAACTGATCAAAGAAAAGGGATTTGATATCGTTCTTCTGGATCTGATGATGCCGGGTATTGACGGCTTTACAGTGCTGAGCTGGATCAAGGAAAACCAGCCGGAGATCCAGGTTATTGTCATCACCGGTTTTGCAACAGTCTCTAAAGCGGTTACGGCGATGAAACAGGGGGCCTTCGACTTTGTCGGCAAACCGTTCACTCCCGACTATATCCGCATCGTGGTGGATCGCGCGATAGAAAAGCTGACTCTGCAAGCCGAGACTGAGAAACTACGGGAAGAGAGAATGTTGAGCCTTGCGGCGATCAACAAGGAGCAGAGCCGGTTAAAGACCGTTTTCAGCTGCATGGCCGAGGCCGTTCTCATTACCGACCGGCACGGCATTGTCGTACACCATAATCCGGCTGCCATCAAGATTCTGGAAATCCAGACCGACCCGGTAATCGGCAAACCCCTCTCCGCCTCCATTCACGACAACACTGCAGTCCAGATGGTAGACGAAGCCATCAGCAACTCGACAGTCGTTACCCGCGAATTCGCGCCAGGTACCATCTCCCGGAAATTCCTTCGCGCCCATTGTGCGCCTGTCAAATCGGACAAAGGTACCGTTCTCGGATCGGTGACCGCCTTTGAGGATATCAGTACCCATAAACAGATTGACCGGATGAAATCCGAATTCGTTGCCATGGTCGCCCATGAACTGAAGGCGCCATTGGCCTCCATTGAACAGATGATCTATGCCCTGCAGGTCGACTGCGAACATGAGGCGGCCCATTCCTGCAACAGGCTGCATAGTAGGATCACGGTCCGGACCCGGGACCTTCTGCGCCTCATTGAAAACCTGCTTAACCTGTCAAAACTTGAAAGCGGCACTGTGGTGTTCAATCTGGAGCCCATACGAGGCAATGAGATTGTTCAGGATATCGTAGACATTGCTCTCCCCCAGGCACAAAGCAAAAAAATCGAGGTCGTCTACACCCCCTGTCCCCAAGACTGGTGGTTTAATGTCGACTACGACCATATTCGAACCGCTTTTATGAATATCGTTTCCAATGCCGTCAAATATACTCCTGAAGGCGGAAGGCTGGAGATAAGCACCTCGGTCAACGGAGGTCTTATAAATCTTAGCGTCAAAGATTCCGGCATCGGCATCAGTGAGGTGGATCTTCCCCATATCTTCGACCGCTTTTTCCGGGTTAAAGGCAAGGCCACCCGCCACATCACGGGATCGGGGCTTGGACTCTCCCTGGTGAAAGAGGTAGTGGAGGCCCATAAAGGATATATTGATGTAAAATCAGATCCCGGTATCGGCACTACCTTTACTCTGAGCTTTCCTCTGGCGGAGATACGACAAACCGCATAATAAAAAGCTTGCCTCTTTTCTTTTCTTGCTTATCTGTGATAAAAAATAATTCAAACAGTGGAGAATATCTCACAATGAAGCCAAACGATTATATAAACACCTTGCAATGCGGAGGACAAGAGTATCGGTATTTTGATATACAAGCCCTTGAAACAAAAGGCATAGGTGCCATCGGCAGGCTGCCTTTTTCCATCCGTATCCTTGTTGAGAATCTCCTGAGAAAACTTGACGACTCCATCGTCAAAGAAAAGGACGTACGCGCCATAGTCAACTGGCAAAAAAAATACACTGAACCTGTTGAAATTCCATACCATCCGGCAAGGGTGCTCATGCAGGATTTCACAGGCATTCCGGCAGTGGTTGATCTGGCTGCAATGCGGGATGCGATAAAGGATCTGGGCGGCGATCCGGCAAAAATCAATCCCCTGGTCCCTGTGGAACTGGTTGTTGATCATTCTATTCAGATAGACGCTTTCGGGACACCCGATTGTCTTACTGAAAACGTCGCTAAAGAATATGAACGAAACGGCGAACGTTATGCTTTGCTCAAATGGGCGCAGAAGAGCTTTGATAATTTCAAAGTGGTACCACCGAATTCGGGCATATGCCACCAGGTCAACCTGGAACACCTGGGGCGTGTGGTAATAGAAGACCAGGGCCGTGATGGTCTGACAGCCTACCCGGATACCCTGGTGGGACTCGATTCCCACACCCCTATGATCAACGGCATCGGAGTGATGGGCTGGGGCGTCGGCGGTATCGAGGCCGAGGCGGTTATGCTCGGTCAACCGTATTACATGTCTATACCGGCGGTGGTTGGAGTCAGGCTGACCGGTTCTCTTAAGCCTGGTATCACCGCCACCGACCTGGTTCTGACCATCACCGAACTCTTACGCAAACATAATGTTGTGGAAAAGTTCGTCGAATATTTCGGGCCTGGGCTAAAGAATCTCCCCATTCCCCATCGGGCAACAATCTCCAATATGACTCCGGAGTATGGGGCAACACTTGGTTTCTTCCCAGTGGATGAAAAGACGCTGGAATACCTCCGCTTAACCAACCGGCAACAACAGGCGGAGTTGACGGAAACCTACACTAAAGCCGTAGGGTTGTTCTTTGCCGGAGAGGAAAGTGCGGAATACAGCGAAATAATCGATTTCGATCTCGGCAGTGTGGAGCCTTCCCTTGCCGGTCCATCCCGTCCTCAGGATCGAATCCATCTCTCCGGCATGAAGGAAGCTTTCGGCAAGATACTGGGTTGCTCCTTTGATCGCGATACGACCGTAAAGCACATTTCCGTTTTTCATGAGGAATCCGGCAGTGAATCAGTGCGGCCGCCCGAGTGCACACCGGCGGAGAAGAAACATTGCGATATTGAACTGAACGGTAAATCAATAAAACTAAGTGACGGAAGTGTGGTTATTGCCGCCATCACCTCCTGTACCAATACCTCGAACCCCTTTGTGCTGATGGGAGCCGGGCTTATGGCCAAAAATGCGGCGGAAAAAGGTATGCATGTTCCGTTCCACGTAAAGACCTCGCTGGCTCCTGGATCGAAGGTGGTCATCGATTACCTGAAATCGGCCGGACTTATGTCGGGACTCGAAGCGCTGGGCTTCCACCTGGCCGCCTTCGGTTGCACGACATGCATCGGCAACAGCGGACCCCTGCATCCATCTATTGAGAAGGCAATCAAAAAATGCGACCTCAATGTCGCTGCAGTTCTTTCCGGGAATAGAAATTTCGAGGCCCGGATCCACCAGAGCATCAAATCGAATTTTCTTGCTTCTCCGATGCTCGTTGTCGCTTTCGCTCTTGCCGGACGAGTCGACATCGATTTGACCAAAGAACCCCTAGGAGAAGGTAAAGACGGGCGTGCAGTCTTTTTAAAGGATCTCTGGCCCACCGACGAAGAAATAGATTCTCTGGTAAGGTCCCATGTCAAGGCAGAGTTTTTCGACCAGGAATATGGCCGGATTTTTGATGGAGATGCATTTTGGGAGAAATTACCGATTACAGAAAGCACGACGTTTTCATGGAATCCACAATCTACCTATATCAAAAAACCACCCTATTTTGATGGGTTCAAACTCAATCTCACACCGGTTGGCGATCTCAAAGGCGCACGCCCCTTCCTGCTGCTAGGCGACTCCGTGACAACGGATCATATCTCCCCCGCCGGCTCTATCCCCTCCGATTACCCGGCTGGTAAATACTTGCGCGACAATGGGGTGGATCCGGTTGATTTCAATTCCTATGGATCTCGGCGCGGCAACCATGAAGTCATGATGCGGGGAACGTTTGGCAATATCCGGATAAAAAACCGAATGGTGACACCCAAAGAAGGAGGATTTACCCTCAAGTATCCGGAAAAAGATGAGATGTACAATTATGATGCGGCCATGAAGTACCGGAAAGAAAACATCCCTCTTATTGTCCTCGGCGGCAAGGAGTACGGAACGGGCTCCTCAAGGGATTGGGCCGCCAAGGGCACTACTCTATTAGGCATCCAGGCAGTCTTGGCAGAATCCTATGAGCGGATCCACCGCAACAATTTGGTCGGCATGGGGGTGCTGCCACTGGTATTTGCTCCAGGTGAGTCCATCGACAGCCTGGGTTTTGACGGCTCCGAGACCTTTTTTATCGACAATTTGGACAAGATGGTGCCCAGGCAGCGTATTTCAATTCGGGCGGTAAAAGCTGACGGGGCCGAAATCCATTTTGAGGCCGTATCCCGTTTAGACACTGAAATCGAAGTCAGCTATTTCAAAAACGGCGGAATTCTGCCGTATGTCTTACGACAGATCATGGAGGAAAAAAGATAATAGAATGACGGCACCCATCTTATCGATGATTGGTGCCGTCTTTATGTAAAGCCTTTTCTTCAGGTCTCAAAGGTCCCGTAAGAAAAGGTCCTTGTAGGTATGGCTGTTTACTCTGTTGCTTACCAGCGCTCGGACCCCACTATATGATTAACATCCGTACAGGTCCTGCGTTCTTCCTCACTGAGACGTTCTATGTTTTGCTCGTGCCGATGTTCAAAATCAGCGGTACAAACATATTCCTTACCTTCTCTATCATTTACCCATATCATTGAACCGTAGTCACCTTTCATACTATCACCTCGTAATTCATTGTTTAATGAAATTAATTTACAACAATTCCGCCAGGACCACCCGCTTGGAACAACTCTCTTTTTAAAGCATCAGCGCTGAGTCTTCCTGCAATCCTGCAGACTGCCTAAGGAATGAATTGCCCCCCTCTCCATCCATCTTCTTAACCATCAGCATTATGTTTATAGATGAAACGAAGCTCCGAAAAATACTCGAGTTCTTTTAAAAGACAGGGGGCAAATCGCGTTTTAGGACCACCAAATTCCTGCAAAGTATTATAAGCCATATTCCTTCTACTGCAAGGCCCCTGGAAATAAAAATCGGAGGTCTCTATCTTTGGTGCGTTGACTATAGGAGAAGACAACATTCCCCGGTATAAAAGTGTTTATCACAGCAGCCGGCTCCCATTTCGATACCAATCAAGGGGCCGCGTGCCCGGGTGAGAGCTACTCCACCTACTCACCATCCGCGCAGGCACTCGGCTCCCTGATCAGGCAAGGGTTGAAACGGATCGCCTTTGTCGGTACTCCGTGTCAGATCAAATCAATCAGGAAAATGCAGGCGTTGAAGATTGTACCTTCAGATGCAATCAAATACTACTTCGGTCTCTTCTGCACGGCCAACTTCGATTTTTCAGGCGGAAAGGTACAGGAACTCGAGAAACTTGCCGGTTGCAAAATGCAGGACGTGAAAAGGCTCAACATTAAGGACGATCTGATTCTTCATAAAAAAGAAAGGCAGGAGAAACGAACCGAAAGGAGTTACTCCTGCCGCCTGCATATATCGACGATAGTTGCAATGTGGATCTGCGTGGTATCGATGTAGGCAATATCAATATCATCAGGTTTTACAATAAGCGGTAATTCAGTACAGGCGAGAACGACTCCTTCCACTCGATTCTCTTTTGCCATCCTGTCGATAATGGAAAGAAAATTCGCCTTTGTTTCCTCCTTGATGATGCCGAATTCAATTTCCGAAAAGAGTTTTTCCTGGATATACTCCATCTCTTTATCATTGGGAACGTTCAGCTCAATGTTTTCTTGATCAAAAACATTTCGGTAGAAATCGGAGGTCATAGTGGTTTTTGTTCCCAACAAACATAATTTATTAAAATTATTTTGTTTTGCATAGTTTAGAGCAGGATCGACAATACTTTGAAGGGGCAAAAAAGTCTGGGATTGGATCTCATCAAAAACAATGTGGGTGGTGTTACACGCCATGGCCCCGAAATCGGCACCTGCCAGTCTCAATGCTTCAAATTTTTTGGCAATGAACGTGGCAACATCCTCCCAACCGGATTTGTCGACATGGGACATGATAGCTTTGAGGTTGAGGCTCTCAATGGCAATCTCCGGAAAACCGAAAAGCTCGTAGGTTGGTTTGAACGCCTCGATTATTCCTCGATAATACTCTACTGTGGATTCAGGCCCAAGACCGCCGACTATTCCGACCTTTCTCATAATATCTTCTCAATAAATATTTGTGTCCAACCCCGCGGAGGTACGGTATATCAGCCGTATCCCTCTGTAAGAAATCAAAACCAGTCTTCCAGACTATATCGTATTTACATGCTGCCTGCCACGAATATTCCGTCAGGGATATGCCAACACTTTCCGCCATGACGATTTTTGTTGTATTATGTATTCATCAACTAAACAAATCAACCAAAGCACCTTTCTTCTTGTTATGATCTAACCGGCACGTTATATCATTTTAGCATGCTTCTGCAGAATTTTTACAGCTGTTACGCAATATCTGAGGATTATTTAGAATGGAGAGGGGAAAGCACATGATTTCCGATCTAGAACTGAGCAAGGCACTCTTGCCCATGCGTTTTTTTTGGTTTTTTCTCTTTTTGACACCCATATTCTACCTGCTGGCGGGACTTTACCTGGAGCCGACCCTGAAGGGAAGTTTTGACAAAAAGTCACTAGAGACAGTCAAAATGGCCCTCTATGTGGTTTCATTTGTTACTTTGGTCAGCACCGGCTATGTGCGCAATCATATACTCTCAAGTCAGGGGAGCCGGCAAAATAAAAACAGATCATTTAACGACGCTATGATGCAGCGGTATTTTGTCTCCATGCTTGTGGCATTGACCCTGGCGGAGAGTATCGGCATCTACGGTCTTGTTCTTTTTTATCTCGGCAAAGACCGCGTCGATCTGTACCTTCTCTCCTTCGTATCTGCCGTCAGCATGCTCTTCTATTTTCCCAAAAAAGAGCATCTGCGCGCACTCACCCAGCACTCCTCGGCAGATTCATAGACAAAAAGAAGGGCATCGAATTTCGATAGACTGGTTTCCGTCCCGAAACGAGGGATTTCGGAGTCTTCGCTTACCTCTTCTAAATCTAGGCGCGCGAAAAATTTTACCGCAGGCATATACCTAATATCGGTGTCGAAGTTTATGCCTGAAGGGTGTTTATACCCGCAGGGTGCTTACCTCCGAGGATAAAATTTTGAGCGCAACGACGAGGTAGGTGAAAAGCGCCGTTTTCGTATGGAAACCAGGCTATTCGATGCCCTTTGGATCGTGAAACGCTCGCTGGGATCTATATTTTTAAGAGATCTATTCGATCTTAAACTTCTGCACCATGGCATTGAGCCGATTTGCAAGTTCGGTCAACTGCTCTGAGTTGGTTCTGATTTCAGAGCAACTTCTGGAAATATCGGTTGAGGCATGCATAACCTCGCTGATGTCACGGGCTATATCTGTGGAAACGGTAGAGCTTTGCGCTATGTTTTCATTAACTTCACTCAAACCTACAGAAGCCTGCGAAACGTTGCCGACTATCTCTTTGGTGGTGACCGACTGTTCTTCCACAGCTGTTGCAATAGTTGACACTATTGAATCTATCTCCTGGACCACGCTGGAAACATTGTTGATCTCTTTGACCGTACCCTCTGTGGTGGATTGAATGCTTTCCACCCTGGTCTTGATCTCACCAGTGGCCTCGGCTGTCTGTCGGGCAAGTTCTTTGATCTCGTTGGCCACAACGGCGAATCCTTTTCCGGCTTCGCCGGCCCGGGCAGCCTCAATAGTGGCATTCAAGGCGAGGAGATCGACCTGGCCTGAAATATCAGTAATAGTTTCAACAACTTTTCCGATCTCTCGAGCTGCACGTCCAAGCTCGCCGACCTGAGTGGAAGCACTATGGGTCTGATTCACGGCATTGCCGGTAATGCTTCGTGCTTTTTCCGTATTTTCAGCTATCTCGCTTATTGTAGCCGACATCTCTTCCGTTGCCGCCGCCACCATGCTGACATTGGTTGAGGCCTCTTCCATGGAAGCGGCCACCGAATTCATGTTTGCACTCATCTGTTCACTGGCTGCAGCAACAGAGCTGGCCTTATCTGATGTCTGTTCTGCTCCGGTTGCCATACTGACAGAGATCTGATGCAGATCCTTGGACGATCTCTCAAGACCCAAGGCATCAGAGGCGACATCCTTGATTACAACAAGAATTTTATCGATAAAGAGGTTGAACCATCCGGCCATTTCCTCGGTTTCATCACCGGATTTTTCGGTTATTCGCTTAGTCAGGTCTCCTTCACCTTGGGCGATATCCTGAAGCACATCAATCATCTTGCGTATCGGTTTAACAACCCCCTTGGCCACAACAAAGTAGGTAATTACCACAGAGATACATAAAATCACAGCGATAATCCCGGCCATCTTCCAGATCTGACTCTTGACGGCACTTGAAATCTCCGCTTGCTTCTTGACAATGACCTTATCCACATCATCGACATAGATACCGGTGGCAAAGATCATGTTCCAGTTTTTGAAAAGCTTGACGAACGTCAATTTCGGTTGGGCTTCCTTTTCTCCCAGTTTCGGCCACTTATAGGAATCAAATCCCTCGCCCTTTTCCTTGGCGATATTGATCTGGGCAACTATCTGCTGTTTTCCGTCAGGGTCTTTAAAAAACGTATCCGGTTTGCCAACCAAATTCTGACTTGGATGCTGGATCATCTTCCGGGTCTCGGAATCCATGGTATAGAAATACCCTTTGTCGTCATCACCGTACCGCAATGCATTGATTGTATCCAAGGTTCTCTTTTTGAAATCCACTTGGCCGGATGATTTCTGAGACTCAGCATAATTGGCCTCAGCAATATGGTAGGCGACTTGAATGAGAGATTTCAAAAGTTCTTTTTTCTGCGCCATCATCTCCGTCCGATAGGCAGACACCTCGTCTCTGCCCCTCTCGATCATGTTGTATGCGGAAATAGCAACGGTAATCAAACCCAAAAAGAACAAACTGGCTACAACAAGTGCGTTAACTTTTACATTAATGGAGGCTTTCATTTGCATCTACCTTTCTCACCGTTAAAACAGCAACAAGAATGGACGAAAAGCATTACTATCTGTTTTCGTCTTATAACCACATAATTACCCATCAGAATGTTACATTTTATGTAACTCTCACAAAAAGGGTATTGAAAATGAATTAAAAAATCAAGAAAGATTATCCATTTCTTAATCTACCTGACGCTGCCTGATGCCTGATGCTTATGAGAAATCCTGAACAAGTGTCTGCCGATATCCAAAGAAAAATGCGACAAACAAACGGAATTCTGGTACTCTGTCATTGAGATAAAATACAAAAACCCGAGATGCGACCTTTGATCTGAATCGAATTGACCGACGTACCGGAAGCCTGACACCTGCCCTCTGCCTGCATCCATGAAAAATCAGGACCAAGAATTTATTAAAACATGTATACGAGATACCGCCAAGGGGCTTCGGGCCGGTATTTCACTGTTTTCCGGTCCCAGCAGTGTAGCAGTGATCTATAGCTTAACGCCCGAAAGTCCTTTATATATTTTTGATCCGCAAAATCTGTTGGGAGATCATGTCTCCATCCTTCGCACAACATACCTGGAAAGTGAAGACTGGTCGAAAAGAGAGGGAGGCTATCCCGATAAAGCTCTTTACAATCTTATCGAATACTGCAACGATCTCCAGTTGGACGGTGTGATTTCCTACGGTGGTAAATCCGCCACGGTTGCCTATCAAATGTGGTTTACCGAACACCATCCCGATGTCTTCACTATCGGTCCGACCGAGCGCTGGCTTGAACATACGGTTTTGCGGTTCTCCCATGATATGGCCAATAAAAAGGCCCTTTATACCGGGATCTCCGGAAGTTTTTTACGCGAATATGGGCTGCATGCAATCCATGACCACATCAAACGCGAGACCCATGCCCGCTTCGGCTCAGAGGCCAAACTGCGGATATATCCGATCCTCGATGCAGTCCTCGGCATCTCCAAGACCCGGGAGGAACGTGCCTGGCCTTCCGGGGAGCTGGTCTTCGTCGAACCGCAACTCCTGCATTCCGTACAGTTCCTTGCCCGATTCAAAATAGACGAGCAACCCCGGCTCGACCATTACAAACACGTACGCAAATTATTGCAGGCAGTCACTCATTCAGGACGCAAGCTTATATCGGATGGCCAGACTATCCTCGGCATTTCGGATGGAACCCTTCCCGAGTTTTGTCTGATTGCCGATTTTCAAGGCCGTACCGGATTTTTGAAGATCAACCAGGACGGCGTCTGCAGTTTTGCCGACGGCACATTCAGCTCCAGTACCCATCAGGCAAAGCTGTTCGAAGTAGAAGAAGCCTTGATCGACTACAAACTCGATGCAACGACCAGGACCCAGCTGTTTCAGATCATATCCACCTTGGTTCATAACGCCCAGAATCAGAAACACGGCTGTACTCTTGTCCTTGATCTCAGTCCCAAACCGGTTCATATTTCCGGTCAACCCCTCTATCGCCCAATGGACCTGAGAGAACCAGATCTTTTGGAACTGGCCTGTGCCCTGTCCAAGGTCGACGGCGCCTTGCATATCGGTTACGATTGCCGACTGTACGGCTTTGCCTGTCTGCTGGACGGGCATACCATCCATGGTGAGGACCGGGCTAGAGGAGCCCGATACAACTCAGCACTTCGGTTCTCAACGGAACATTCCGACACGCTTATCGCGGTTGTTTCCTCGGACCGACCCGTTTCAGTTATCCAATACGGTATGGAGGTTAAATACCAGAGCAACTGGCGGGCAGCCAAGTTTGCCGCACACGAACCCATGAAGTTTCATGACTGGCTGAACGGATTCCTGTAAAATCTATTCAAGATTCTTCAATACCTCATCCAGCATGTCCTTGGCATCACCAAACAGCATCCGGGTATTTTCTTTGAAAAAAAGTGGATTGGCAACCCCGGCGTAACCGGTTGCCATGGAACGTTTCAGAACAATGGTCGCCTTGCCCTTCCAGCACTCGAGTACGGGCATCCCGGCGATGGGACTGTTGGGCACCTCCTGTGCAGCTGGATTGACGATATCGTTGGCCCCGATGACCACCGAGACATCTACGCCTGAAAAATCATCGTTGATTTCATCCAACTCAAAGACGATATCGTAGGGTACCTTGGCCTCGGCCAGCAGCACATTCATATGTCCCGGCATGCGCCCGGCAACAGGATGAATGCCGAATCGAACGTTAACCCCTTTTTCCCGCAGCTTCCGGGTGATCTCATAGACAACATGCTGAGCCTGGGCAACGGCCATCCCGTACCCCGGAATGATCATCACCTCTTTGGCACTATTCAAGAGTTCCGCAACCTCTGTTGCTTCAATGGCAACAACGTCCCGGTCGTTTCCAGTCACACCTGACGCGGCCGCCCCTTCCGAAGTCCCGAAGCCGCCGGCTATTACCGAGATAAAGTTCCTATTCATGGCCCGGCACATGATATAGCTCAGTATTGCTCCGCTGCTTCCCACCAGGGCCCCGACCACGATGAGAAGATCGTTGTTCAGCATAAAGCCGGTCGCAGCGGCGGCCCACCCTGAATAGCTGTTGAGCATGGAAATAACCACCGGCATATCGGCCCCGCCAATGGCGATGACCATATGCACACCTAGTATCAAAGAGATAATAGTCATAAAAAAAAGCGGTACGATACCACCGCCTGAAGCCGCCGATACAATGAATTTCCAGCCGAGCAGAATCGCGCCCAGCACCAGGAAGAGATTGAGCACATGACGGGCCGGAAGCAATACCGGCTTGCCGCTTATTTTTGCACTGAGTTTTAAAAAGGCTATGACAGAACCGGAAAAGGTGAGCGCCCCAATGAAAATGCCGACAAAGGTCTCAACATTGTGAATGGTCTTACCGACCCCGAACAGTGCGGCATCGTGTCCAATAAAATTTGCAAAACCGACCAACACTGCAGCCAGGCCGACCAGACTGTGAAGAATAGCAATCAATTCGGGCATCTGGGTCATAGCAACCTTTTTGGCAACGGCCAAGCCAATGGAGCCGCCGATGACAATGCCGCTGAACAGGATCAGATAATTCTCGGTGACGGTTCCGGAAATTGTCGCCGCAAGGGCGATCACCATACCGATTATGCCATAGAGATTTCCCCGTTTGGAGGTTGCCGGTTGGCTGAGACCGCCAAGGGCAAGAATGCACAAAATACTTGCACCGATATACGAAATACTCACATATCCCTGATCCATGCGTTCCTCTTATTTTTTAAACATCGCCAGCATCCGATGCGTCACGGAGAAGCCACCGAAGATATTAATACTGGTTATTAAAATAGTAGCTCCCGCCAAGACTTTGACAAACGATCTATCGGAAGAAATCTGCAACAATGCCCCGATAATGATGATGCTGCTTATGGCGTTGGTTACACTCAGAAGCGGTGTATGCAGGGAGGGTTTGACATTCCAGATAACCATGTACCCGACAAAACAGGCAAGGATAAACACAGTAAAGTGGGACATGAAGGCCGGCGGAACAACGCTTCCCATGCCCAAAAGAGCAATCGCCCCAAGAGCAAACGGAACCACATGCCACCACGGACTTCTTTTTTTCTGGACTTTTACCGGCTTGATCTCCGGCTCAGGCTCCTGTTTCGGAGCTAGAAAGAGTTTTGGCGCAGGGGGAGGCCAGGTGATTTGACCCTCCCGGATAACGGTTGCTCCCCTGATGACCTCATCTTCCATGTCAATGACAACCTCGCCGTTTTTCTCCGGAGTAAGCTCAGTCAACAGATGCCTTAAGTTTGTGGCATACAGCTGGCTTGACTGTGTGGCAAGACGTGACGGCAGATCGGTATACCCTATGATGGTGACGCCATGTTTCACCACCACCTTTCCGGCTTCACAGAGTTTGCAGTTGCCTCCCATTTCGGCTGCTAAATCGACGATGACACTGCCGTCTTTCATGGACTTTACCATATCTTCCGTGATCAACTCAGGAGCAGGTTTTCCCGGAATCAGGGCTGTGGTAATAATGATATCAACCTCTTTGGCCTGCTCGGCAAAGAGCGCCATTTCCGCCTTAATGAACTCCTCACTCATCACCTTGGCGTATCCCCCTTGGCCTGTGCCGTCTTCAGCCCCGAAATCCAAGGCGAGAAACTCGGCATCCATGCTCTCCACCTGCTCTTTGACTTCAGGCCTGGTATCAAAGGCCCTGACAATGGCCCCCATGCTTTTTGCAGTGCCGATGGCCGATAGACCGGCAACACCTGCGCCGATGATCATTACCTTTGCCGGCGGGATCTTCCCGGCCGCAGTTATCTGTCCGGTAAAACAACGGCCGAAATGCTGCGCGGCCTCGATGACAGCCCTGTAGCCGCCTATATTGGCCATGGAACTTAAGGCATCCATCTTTTGGGCACGGGAAATCCTGGGGATCGAATCCATTGCCAAAACGGTAAGCTTTTTCTCGGAAAGTTGTTTCATCAACTCCGAATTCTGACCGGGCTGAATAAAACTTATGAGGATCTGCCCTTCGTGGAATAAATCAACCTCGTTTAAAGAAGGATCAGAATGTGATTCCGGCGGTCTAACCTTTAATATGATATCTGAAAGTTCATAAAGCGCCTTGCTGTCCCTGATAATTTCCACCCCTTCCCGGCGATAGGCATTATCGGTAAATTTTGCCTGCTCACCCGCTCCGGCCTGGACAGCTACATGAAAGCCCAGTTTGAGCAAATCTTTTGCAGATTCGGGTGTTAGAGCAACACGTCTTTCATCGGTATGAATTTCTGTGGGGATGCCGATGCGCATAATTACTCTCCTTAGAATTTTGCTACAGGTATAAGCTGTTCAACTTTTGCTTACCTAGTAATATAAACAACACGTTATACTGTTTTATTCTATTCCCATTCGTTATTGATAATAATAATCATTTTTTCATTGTCGACAAATCTTTCTCACACTTGCAGACAACAATACAAATTTCCGCGACCAGTCCGGAATAAATGGATACAGGCATCTTGAAGAGTTTTTTTTTTGCATTAAACTGAGCTTATAATCAGTCTCTCTACAGAGTGACATAAATGTGAATGTGAGGCGCTCATTAGGCTAGTTCCCATCCCGAAACGAGGGATTTTCTTCTAAATCTAGACGCGCGAAGAATTTTACCGCAGGCATATAATTGATATTCCGAGGATAAAATTTTGAGCGCAACGACGAGTTAGGTGAAAAGCGCCGTTTTCGG
>JBJKRL010000052.1:0-65932 GCA_046704745.1 Desulfocapsaceae bacterium
CCAACGGGAAGCTCACCGGCGCGCGCCTTTAAGCGTGTCCATGTGTAGCGATTTGTTCTGCAAATTCATCAAATATTCTTTTGATAGCTAACATTTGTGTATTGAGAGTGTTTGTGGCCCATAACAAATCTATCAAGGGTGCCGTATCTTCTGTTGCTCGTTGAAAAAATAGTTTCCTAATTTTTCCAGCCCCATGTGCTTCCGCTGTTCTAAAGCGGTTATCGAATTCGCTTATAGCTTCACTAACACCTAGTGCATACAATGGCCATTTTCCACCTTTTTGTTTAAGGATTTTTGTAAATTGTTTCTTTTTTGAATTCGAGCTGACATAATCTTCATTCATGTCAGGACATATTATAAGAACGATCACGCCCATAAGCTTGTCCCAGAGAGCTCTATAGCGAAGAACAAATGAGGATGCAACTCCAAACAAGTCGAGTCTTTGAGCCAAGAATACTGGATTGTTAAAGTCGTCAGATGGTAATGGTGAAGCTTTTAAATCTGAATTTATTTGCTTTGCAATTGGACTCAACATTGAGTCGAGATACATGTAACAGCATATCCAACACTGCAGGAAATAGTTTGTTTCCAAGTGGATGATTCAAACATACAACCATAGCTTTTTCCAAACTTATGAAATGGGTAACCCCCATTTGACCCTGATTTGTGACCTTGCGGCAGTTAGCCCTGCCAGATCTCAAGAATCGCCAAACTCATATTTTCTGCAAAATAGCGCAGCACCTTCCACTTCAGGCCTTTTCCAGGCAGGTAGGGCGTAAGGTCCGGACGAGACATCAGGTACATCCTCCCTCCTGTTTTTAAATGATAGGGTAGCATTCCGAGTACTTCTCTAAGTAATCGTCCTTCTACATCATAGCGATTGCGATCTGTTAGATGAATCTCTCTTGTTGTCAGCGGAGCTTCGAATAGAATTGCGTCATAGGATTTTTCCACATCCAAAAAACCATCACTCACCCACCCCGACACCAAGGCCTCTGTACCGGTCCGCCTGCAGGCTGCCATGGTATTGGCAATGGCAATGGGGTTGATATCGGTTGCATCGACATGCACTCCATATTGAAGAGCAACGCACACCGCCTCAAGCCCTGCCCCGCATCCCATGATGAGGATATCCTCACAGCCACTCAGCTGTGGCAGAACAGCTTCAAGGAGGTTTTGATCATAGATATTGTTGTAGTAAAAAACACTCGGGAAAAGAGGTATCTCGTCAACCGTTCCTAATTTTTGTACGAGCAAATCAGTAATGATGCTGATCTCAGGTTTCGTATCCCAGAATATCGGGCAGTCCAAATCTCCATTAATCGGCGCACCGGTCCAGATCAGTCCCAACTTTTCAATCAGCTCCTCAATTTCCTGTGGGAAAAATTCAGCTGCAGCCACCCTGAGTATCAATGCTGTTTCAACCCCCTGGGTGTACGAGTCCAGAAGAAGCGCCGTGTAACAAAATTCGACCCTGTCATCTCCCTTGAGAAAGGCAAGAAAAAGGGGAAATACTTTGCCCTGCATCCGATATGCAAGCAGAACCGCTTTATTGTCATTCGCTTCAAAGAGCACACCTACTGCAGGATCCAGCTCGATGACCATATACTCATCGCAGTCCTCCCCGCCTTCTGTTGGGAAAATGACACCGAGAGAATCCAAGAAAAGCTGCAGGTCTTTTTCCTGAGACGACAATTGGCCGGGGTTTATTTCCATAGTCACACGGCTCGATGGATGGCAATCACAGCCAAAATGAAGCAGACGAAATGCAGATACTTTTATGTAACAATGAGTTATTCCTCTAGTGAAGTTCTGTTGCTTGAGCCGAGCTCTGAAGCTTCAGAGATTGTCCGTCAAAAGGCATCATCCTCACGATGCCATCCTCATCAGTTCAGATAACAGAGCGATTAAGGTAATGAGAATGCGCCATGATCCTGCCGAATCATGCGCATTAACACTTTCACCAAATGAGCTGGTTAAAGCCGTCAGGAGATCAAAGCGCCGGGTGGATTTGCCAATAGAGCAACAAATCTCACAACCGGCTCCGGGAGAAAACTGATCTTAAAAAGATCTTGATTACTGATGAGCTAAAACACTTTAATGGAGGTTGGTCAACAGACAACTCTATCTGTATCCTCTTTTTTTTAATTGCTCCTCTGCAATACCGCTCTCTTGCAAATGAATAAAAATCCTGCCTCTCCCTTTTATGCCCATAGAATCGGCCAACAAAAAGACAGGCAGAGAATATCCCTTTCCCGACCTTTTGGAACAGCCGATCCGGTTCGTTATCAGACATCAATTCTACAGGTTTGGTATTTTAGTATTGTCCATGCTCTCTCTTTTCCTTGACCTACACCGTTGAATGCCAGAAAATAACAAATGGAGACCAGGGGAAAAATTTTCCGGGTTTCATCCTTGAATGTGACATTGTTTTCTTTAAACAAACATGAATTGCGAGGAGTTTTGATACGTTTTATGAGCATGAATCCAGTCTTGATGTTTGCGGTTGGTATAGGTGCTGTGATATTGGCGATATCAGCTGTCGTAAGCAGACGCCTCTATGGCATCGTCCCAACGTCTTTCCGGTCCAAATGGCTGGCCTTGACTTTTCTCATCTGCTGTTTTTTTCTCGGATATTCTTGTTATCTTATTGTTCTTTTGGCAAAAATACAATTCCCGGTAACGGCTCTCGTCAGTGCAATTTTCCTCGGCGGCTCCTTTTTTGTTTACGGAACGCTTTCGCTCACTCACTACACGCTTAATGAACTGAAATCCTTAAATGATAATTTAGAATCGGAAGTCAACAACAGGACCAGGCAGCTCAATTCAACCAATGCATCACTGCTTGAATCGGAGAAGGCGCTGGCTCGCCAAAACGCCTTTCTCGATTCGGTTTTTAATGCCATATCCCATCCCCTTTATGTTATCGATGCCCAAACCTATAAGATACTGCTGGCAAACGATGCCGCCGATCTGGACTTGGATGGTCCAATACAAAACTGCTACTGTTTAACCCATGGCCTGGACCATCCGTGTGGGGGAGACGAGCACCCCTGCCCCATTCGAGAAGTGAAAGAAACCGGCAAGGCAACGGTTACAGAGCATATCCACATCAATTCAAAAGGTGAAAAGCGGATTGTCGAGGTTCACGGTTATCCAATATTCGACGAGACAGGAAGGTTCTCGAAAATAATCGAACACTGCATTGACGTAACCGAAAAAAAGGAAATACATAAGGAAATGCTTCGGGCCAAAAAGTTGGCAGAAGACGCCAACACTGCGAAAAGCCGTTTCCTTGCCAATATGTCGCATGAAATTCGGACGCCGATGAATGCCATCCTGGGTATGACCTATCTGGCTCTGGAGACCGAGCTCGACGAAACGCAGCGCAACTACATTGAAAAAGTATATAATTCCACCGAATACCTTCTAGGTGTTATCGAAGATATCCTCGACTTTTCGAAAATGGAGGCGGGCCAGCTCAAACTCGATGCAGCCCCCTTCGATCTGCACGATCTGGTGAAAGGCGTCGTTTCAACCTTGGGCGTTCTGGCGAAAAAGAAAGGATTGCAACTGGTGACGACCCTGGAGGAGAATCTGCCGCCGGTATATATCGGGGACGATATGCGAATGCGGCAGATCCTTTTAAATCTTGCAGGCAACGCTGTGAAATTTACCAATGAGGGATCCGTTACCATTACCGTCTCCCATGAACCGGAAACGACAAAGGATGATAAAATTTCCCTCCACTTTATTGTCACTGACACAGGTATCGGTATCCGGAAAGACAAATTACTTTCTATTTTCAATAGCTTCGAGCAAACAGACACCTCCTTTGCCAGGGAGTATGGTGGAACGGGTTTAGGCCTTTCCATCTGTAAGCAACTCATAACTTTGATGGATGGAAGTATCTGGGTGGAAAGCGAAGTGAATGCCGGGAGTTCCTTTCATTTTATAGTACGGCTCCATCCAACCGGAAAACAACCGAAGGAGAAGGTGCCGCAGAGGGAAAACCAGCCCGGAGAGATGGTGGGAGGCCTGCATATCCTCATCGTCGACGATAATGAGACCAACCTTGAAGTAGCCCGCATGATGCTCACCGAAAAAAACCAGGTGACAACCGCCAGAAGCGGCCCGGAGGCCATGGAAATCATGGCGACGAAAGATTTCGACATCATTTTTATGGATGTTCAGATGCCCGGTGTTGATGGCCTGACAACGACCACCTGGATCAGAGCATTGGAAAGGGGGGAGCGGCTGGAGGTGACACTGCCGAAAACTTTCGTTCGCCGTCTCGCCCACAGATTGAACGGCCGCCATATCCCTATTATCGCCATGACGGCGCATGCCTTGGAAGATGATAAGGAAAGATGCCTTGCGGCCGGCATGGATGACCATATCAGCAAACCTTTTCTTTATCACCATATCGTTGCCGTTTTACAGATGGCAAAGCCAAATCAGGCACCCCCCCCGCTGCCGGAAACGACCGGAGATACGAGACCTCTGCCGGCCTCGTCTGATTCAATTACAGACTATTTAAAGAAAACGACAAAACTTTCCGACCAGCAAGTCCAACAAATCAAAATGAATGCAATGAAATATCTTACAGATTATCTTGCCGATGCCCAAAGGGCATTAGAGGACAATGACTTCCCGGCCCTATCCCACCAAGCCCATAAAATCAAAGGGATCCTGTTACAATGCGGTCTGTCAGACCTGGCAGAAAAGGCTCAGGAAATGGATATTAAAGCAAGATCGTATGATGTTTTTCCCTTTAACGAGACCCTGACGGCAATACAAAAATCGATCGAAAGATTTTCCATCCGGCAATAATAAAAAGGTTCATCCGACTTATGCGTACTTTTCTACAACCGGGGGTGGGGGTCATCGATGGAGTACGCATCGCGGGGGCCGCCCGGGAACCACAGCAGGCCGTGCACCGACTCAGCTGACGGCACGTTTTTTGCCGACCACAATCTCCGGTGGGTGTGCCAGTGTCTGATAGACCACGCAATATCTCTCGGTCAGGCGGATAAGTGTGTCCAATTGTTCTTCAGAGGCATCGCTGTCCAGGGTAATCTGCAGCCGGATATTCTGTAACCCCACCGGAACATCTTTGGAAACCCCGAGGGTTCCGCGAAAATCGAGATCGCCCTCCGCCTGCAGCGTGGCATCCCGCAGTTCCACCCCTATGGCTGTGGCAACGGCATTCAAGGTAACGCCGGCACAGGCGACCAAGGCCTCAAGCAGCATTTCACCCGAACAGGCATTAAGCCCGGTTCCCCCGGTTGCCGGGTGCAGCCCGGCAACGACCAGGGCCTTGCCGGTCTCGATCTTACAGCTGACGCCCTCGCCCATGCGGCCCTGGGTCCGCAGGGTTACCATTGCCGCTTCAGGGTCATGTTTATACTGCTCTTTCAAGGGCGCCTGCATCGCCCGCAATTCTTCAGCACGCATGGTCATACCTCCACACGGTTCAAATGATCTTGATCAAACAGGAAAGCCCTAAATGCGGTCTGCAGGTTTCCCTGAAGGCCGCACTTTGTTGTGAGAAATCGGGGCAGCGTTTTTCTCCCTGATGTTCAACGGAAATCCGGGCTAAAACATGAACCGCACTCCTAATCCCAGCTGTCCACCCCTTGGTGCATCTCTGTTCTTGTCGACTAATGACCGGCCCTCAACAAAGATACTTGTCTTGCTCAGAAAGGTGCTTTCATCAGTGGATAACCGGAAACCCAAATCGGCCATCACGTCAAGCTTGCCCCCGTATGCGGACCAGTAGCCGGTGCCAATACCTACATATACTATCGGCCAGCGGTATTCCAGCATGGCATCGGCGATAAAGGCAGTGTCACCATCCCCACTGAGATTCCCGTAGCTGCCGATCAAACCCACGATGTATAAGTTATTCGCTATTGGATATCCGTACCCCACCCGGCCGAACAGGTAATTACCAGGATCGGTTTGCCGGGCGTAGCCTATATCCACCAGAAACCCACCTTTTTGCGGTACCACCGTAACCGGTTTTTCAACCGTCTTTGGTGGAGGAGGAGGCGGAGGCTGAGGTTTCGGCGGAGGTGGAATCACTTTTATATCCAACAAGGCGACGTTGCCGCATTTTCCAGGCACGACGAACGTGTATTTTTTCCCGTCCTGGTCGATCGAAAAACGGTACACATCCAAGGGAGCCTTCCCTCCCCAGGTTACATCTTTGGCAACACGCACCGAGCCCGTCCCTCTCTTCTTAAACAGCATCCACTGCATAGTTTCCCCGGGTTGAACAGTTGTCTTCTCGATATCCACCGTCGGAAACTGTTGCATAAAAGCGGAATACAGCTCAGGTTGTCCGGCCTTGGCGAATCCAACCTTTAACTCTGAGGCCCTTGTTTTAACAAGTTGTTTAAGGTCGGCTTCCGTTTTTAAAGGCGGTTTATAAAACGGACTGATACCAACCTGTCTCAAGGTCATGGCTGCCGACACCGTAGAGGCATAGCTCAACAGGAGGCAGGCCATGACAGCCAGCACCCATTTTCTTCTCATATCTTTCTCCTTTCGAATTGTTGTTAGACAATAACCTTGTTATGTTGCAATTATAAACTCTTTTTCTAACAAGTCCAAAAATAATGCCTCAACTTTTCGACTTATCATTTTTGATAGACATTTTGTCATAATTGCAAGAGGAGTGGTTTAAAACAACCGTGGTAAGAATTCGGGGCTCAGGAGCAAGAAGTATGCAGGGTCACAGTGTTCACGAGAAATTCAGGCTAGGGAACAATCACCGGATCAAGCACCGATTTGAGATCGACCTCCCGGGTCAACTGATCCTGAGTCCGCATGATATGTTCGGTCTGTTCCCAGCCCTTTTCATCAATCGTTCCGATGGCCAGAGCCGGCTTGGGCTGCACCAATTCACGGGTAATCTCCAGCTGCTCCTCAAGAATCGGACGCGGTGTATCCGAATCATATTTTTGCAGGGTTTTGATGGCTTCCTCCTGATTTTTCGGATCGAGTGCCTGCCGCCACCCGTCAAGCAGGGCCGTCAAAAAACGGCGCACAAGTTGGGGCTTTTGCCTCACTGTCTGCGACTCGGTCACCACGGAATTGGCCACGAATTTCACCCCGAACTGCGCTGGATTGAAATACGCGGTTTGTTCCCCCGCCTTTCTAAGTTGGCTGCCGATAATAGGGCCCTGGGCGTTCCGGTAGACCGGCCAGAGCTGTACCTGGTGCCGATAAAACGGTGTATAATCATAGCGAACGCTGAACAGCGTCACGTCCGAGATGTTGATACCGGCTTCTGCCAGTAAGGTGCGCATGATTGTTTCGTCATTTCCCCCGAAAGTCACACCAATGACCTTCCCCTTCAGATCAGAGAGATTTGTAATCCGTATATCCGACGGGCGGTAAATCCATTGCAGGGGATTGACCTGAAACAACTGGGCAATCACCACCACCGGCGAACCCTTTGCCCGGGCTCGAAGCACCTGGTCGGCCGATGCAGCTCCAAAATCCGCGTAGCCCAGTTCCAGCTCCCGGATTGCATCCCTTTCCGGCCCGCCTGCCTTGACAGCCACATCAAGCCCCGCTTTTTCGAACAGATGATGGGTTTCGGCATAGAGGGCGCCGACTACGCTAACATTTTTCAGCCACTTCAGGCGGTAGGTAATCTTTTCATTGGCATGCGCGCTGCCGGAAAGCAGTATCGTGGCCAAAAACAGAATCCAGATAGCCAGGATAAGATTTTGTGCTCTGTTACTCATCTTTTCTCCTTGCATGGCGTGACACGTCTGTCATCTCTCTACACCCGTTGCTTTTAACGGATGCAGGAATCTACCTTCCGGTCCAGGCCCGTTGTACGGCAAGACCCAGCAGTTCCAATAACGCCTGGTAGACGGCGATGATGATCCCGATCAGGAAAAGCGCGATCAGGATTTTACCCAGGTCGCTTTGATAAAGGGCAATACGGATACTGTAGCCGATCCCGGCATTGGCGGCAATGAATTCCCCGACAATGGTGCCGGCCATGGCCAGGGTGGCGCTGCCGGCAATGACGGTGGTCAGCTGGCTCAGGTTCTCAAAGGTCCGGATCTTGACCTCCAGCTGCCAGCGCATGCGGCCGGTAACCCGATAAAAGTGTTCAATGTCTTCAACCGGTTTGGCCATGATGCCTAAAACGGAGAGCAGCACCGGGAAATAACAGATCATGGCCGCAATCAGCAGCCGGGTGAGAAAACCGTCGCCCAGCAGTATAAAGAGAATTGGTGCCAGCGCCACAATGGGGTAGGCCTGAATATTGAAGGCAGCGACCTTGATAAACGAGCCGAACCATGTGGATCGGCGGCCGGCTATCCCGATGATAAAGGCGAGGACCACCGATAGAATCTGGCCTATAACGGCTACGGACATAGTGTTTAACGTTGCAAGGCCGTATTGGTGGTACTCCGCAATTAAGGTATGATACATCCCGGATGGCGCCGGAATAACGTAATCGGAGAGCCCCAGACCGTATTTCAGCACCATCAGACCGCCGATGAACAGAAAGTAGATGATGAAGAACTGCAAGACACGTCTAGCAAGCATTCATGATCTCCAACATGGCTGCATCCAGGGCAGGACGGGTAAGCTCTTCGCTCCTGTATATGTTGCACCCTTTGATCATTATCGTTTGCGGCGTTTTGCCGTTTCCACAAAAAGCCAAAATCGAGTGGCAAAATTTGGCAACCTCCAGAACATTATGTGAAATATAAATAAAATAACGATCAGGAAACATTGTCTTGATGGTCAGGATAATCCTCTCTCGTGTCAGCTCGTCGACATTGGCCAGGCTTTCGTCCATGATCATCAGATCACAGTCTTGGAGCAGGTAGCGGATTAAGTTTACTCTGTTCTGTTGTCCCATGGAAAGCCGGTCGAACCGGGAGCCTATGCAGTCGGTTAATCCGAAAATCTTAATAAGTCTTTCTTTATCGATCTGTCGATTCGGCGGGATTACCCGCGATATGTGACGGCCCACACTGGACCAGCCGGGAAGCCGCTCTTTATTGTGTGAATAGAGAAGAGTTTTAAACCCTTCGGTCGCAACTCTACCGGAGTATCCTTTAATGTCGCCGGTGATGATCTTGGCAAGAGATGTCTTCCCCACTCCCGAGGGGCCGAAGAACGAATGGAATCCGGGCGTCGTCAGTTGAAATGACACATCTGTAAAAAGAGGGAGTTCTGTTCCGGGATAGGTAAAGGCAATCGTATCGCAGATCAGAGACATGCCCTATTTTTCCTGGAAATGACAGGGGGCTTTTCCATACCGTTGATCGTGGAGTATCTGAGGATCTTTTTCCTTTATGTGCTGTGCATCACCGATAATGGTATGTTTTTCCAACTGAGGAGAATACTTGCTCGCAGGAACGCTTCTGCCAAGACCTTCAGCCATTGCCCGAATATGATGCGGACCGGCGCCGCAGCAGGCTCCAATGTAGTTAATGCCGTGTTTTTGCGCCTCAATGGCATATGAAGCCATCTCATTTCGCGTCAGGACAAACGGATCAAGGTCCAAAGGAAAGGCTATTTTTCCACCAAATTCCTGGATTTGAAAGTAAGGTCGTTCATCGGAACATCGGTAGGCGACCGGCTGGGCGGCAACGAAACACCCCACTGCAGCCCGAACGCGTATAGCCAGGGGAAGAAGTCTCTCGGGATCTCGAAAACAGTTGATGCCGACAATGTCGGCGCCTTTATCCTCCAGAATCCTAAAGGCTTCCTCCAGGCCGATTCCGTCCAGCGTCTTGTCGTCCTTTTTAAATCCCAAAGTGATCATGGCCGGCAGACCGGAAGATTTGATCGCATCAAGGGCAATCTCGGCTTCGCCCAGATATTCTATGGTTTCGGCAATAAAAAAATCCACTTTCTCTTCACCCTGGCAGGTGATCTGTTTGTCGAATTGACGCCTCGTCTCCTTATAGGTCGACTGTACTCCGGGCTCATAGACCCAGGTATTGCATATGTTGCCGGCAACTAAGGTCTCATACCGATCGGCAACCTGACGGGCGATTTTTACCGCCTGCGCATTAATCTCCTGCAAAAAGGAAGTCACACCGACATCCTTGAGTTTTTCTTCATGGGCATAATACGTGCAAGCCTGTAGCACCTCTGCTCCTGCGCGGGCAAATTCGGTCTGCAACTGCATTATGGCATCCGGATGTTCAAGTACGGCTTGAGGAGTAAACGGGCCGGCACTCACATATCCTCTGCGTTCAAGCTCAAAGATTGTCCCGCCATCGCCTATGACAGGACCTTGTCCAAGTTTTTCCAGGATGGTAATTTTGGCCATTTTCGCCCCCTTTGCCAATATTGTTTATAGTCCACGCATTTTTTTCCACTATTCATATTCAAAGGGCCATTCGTTTTTCCGATAGAGCATCAATTGGCGCATCCTTTCCATGAACCGAGCCTTGCTCTGTTCGATATGGAGGTGAAACTCGATCCTGCCAATCGCGAACCAATTTTCGCCCGAGTGCATCGGCTTTTTCCACTATTTCAGGGGAAAATTCATCGTTTTTCATCGCACCCATGGTGGCCCAGACCGAACCCACGGGTGTGATGCCGGTTGTGATCATGAAATGGTTCATAAATTCAGCAATCGGTGCTTCATCGCCGCCACCCGAGGTCACAACCGACGCACCGTATTTCCCCTTAAAAGCAAGGCAAGTGGAAAAAATCGGGACATCCCATACAAGCCGTATTTGAATAATGATAATCCTATGGTGCAGTCATTGCACGAATTCATACCGTATATTTTTTAGGCAGCCACACCAGTAGAGTTTCCGTCCTTGGGGCAGTATCCATGCCACCTCTCCTGCCGCCGGAACACTCATTCCAGCATGTACCTCGTAGCTGCTCCACCGCCCTTCCCACTGAGTCGGGATCAACTGTCCCCCGACCATTCTTGGGCGCTTGGTCTGCACTGTTTCGATCAGGTTGTCCTTGGTAAAGCGAAACAGGATTGTCACTACGGTTGCACCATCTTTCAAGGTCGCTTTGGCGCAGTTATCGTCCACGGCCTCCCATTGCACACCCTGGCTGGGGAGTAATGCTGTTGGATACCAGGCGGCTTCAGCAAAATAACGCATAAATTCCCCCTGCGCCGACTCCGGCGTATCACGTAAACTTGCGAGTGTTGCCAAACCAAAAAGCATCGCATGCAGAATGCCTTCTCCAGCGATATAAGCATCATGCACATGCACTGGAAGAAAAGGCGCAATTTTGATTCGAGCATCCCAAACAAAACCAGGCCGGTTGGTGAATATGTGTTGGGTAGCAGCAAACGGTTTCCACCGATTACCGGTCTCACTCATATTGAAGGTGCCTTTCTGCTCCAGAGTAACAGCCATGACTAATGGTTGAGCTTCTCGCAGTGCAGTACGGAAGTAGCGCTGTACTGGCGCCGGCAGACCATGCAATTCTTTTGTGTCGTATCTTGCGTTCTTCAGGGGAAGACGAGCTTGTTCCAACCTGACATGCATCTCTTTAGTGGCAGAATTCCAGCGATTCAAGCCGTAAGCCAATGCAACAGCCAGCATGACAGTCAACCCGAGAAAAATATACAGGAAAATGTTCCACCACATACTTTTGCTCTTTTCCGACCCAAAGATTCTGTAGAAAAATTCGTTCAACTTTTTTCCACAGAACCACCTATTAAAGAACGTTGAATCCAGATGAACCAGAAACAACTATAAGCTTTCCAAGCCTTCAACCAACTCGGGTGATCCGAAACGGATCTGCAACTCGGACTCCCCTGGGTCTTCTCCCCTGTTGACGGTAAAACCCATCTTTTTCCCCAGGGCCAGCATCTTGGTGTTTTCCCTCAATACAATACCGTGGATATATTTAAAGCCTCTCTTTTCGGCGATTAAAAGCAATTTGCGCAGCAAAGCCGCCCCGATGCCCTTTCCCTGCCAGGCGTCAGCCACCAGAACGGCGAATTCACCCTCCTTGGCATCCGGGTCTCCCACGACCCTGGCCACACCCAGCATCCGCTCGGTCTGGCATTCTTCATCGATGGCCACCAAGGCGATCTCACGATCGTAATCGATCTGGGTAAAGCGGGCAAGCATCTCGGGTTGAAGCTCCTTTAATGCCCCGAAAAACCTGAAGTATATGGTAGTCGGTGACAGGATTTTAAAGAGATCGACATAAAGGGGTGCGTCTTCTGGTTTGACCGGGCGGACAAAGATACGGGCGTTGCTTTCCGTCACCAGGTGATACTCATACTCACCAGGATACGGACCGATGACCAGGTGCAACGAGGAGGGAACATCCCTGGCCGAGAGAAGGACACGGGTATCAACCACCACGGGTTGGCCGTCCTTTATCAGGACCGGATTCAGATCAAGTTCGTTGATCTGGGGAAAGTCGATGAGGAGCTGGGACAATCTGAGGATCATCTCCTCCAAGGCCTCCTGATCAGCTGCCGGACGATTCCTGTAACCCTTGAGTAAGGTGTGGGCCTTGGTCTCCTCCATCATGCGGCGGGCCAACAGCCTGTTCATTGGCGGCAGCCCCAGGGCCCTGTCCTTTAAAATCTCGGTGTAGATACCGCCCATCCCGAACAGGATGACCGGGCCAAAATCAGGATCCCGTTTGGCACCCAGAAGGATCTCGAAATCGGGATTGGCAAGATACGGTTGAATCGCCACTCCATCGATCTTGGCATCCGGTTTATATCGTAGGGCTGCGGCCTTGATCTGTTGATAGGCACGTTTAATATCCGTCTCGGATCGCAGGTCGAGACAGACTCCCTGAGCATCGGTCTTATGGATGATATCCGGGGAAGATACTTTCATGACCAAAGGATAACCGATTCTTTGGCCGAGCCGAACGGCCTGCTCTTCCGTATCCGCCTTTTCCGTTCTGATCAACGGCAGGCCGTAGGAACCTAAGAAATCCCGAGCATCGGATTCGGGCAGGAAGCCTTGGACCGGGTTCCAACTCAGGATCTCTTCCGCTTTCTTTTTATCAAACACCATGTTCCGGGTCAGTTTCGGCGGAATCTCCATCAGCATCTCATGATTCTTGGCATAGGCAACCATATGCAAAAAGGCTCGAATCGCCCTCTCAGGCGTCTCAAAGGTCGGAATCCCCGCACCATTCAAAAGCTCGATGGCCGCCTCGGTGCTTTTCCCGCCCATCCAGCAGGTGAATATCGGGTAGCTGTGTCCTTTCATCGTTTCCACCAGAGTCGTAGCGACCTGCAGAGGATCGGTCATGGCCTGGGGAGCGAGGATGGCCAGAATACCGTCGAACTCCCGAGCCAAAAGACAGATCTGCAAGACCTGGTGGAACCGATCCGTGGTAGCATCGCCCAGGATATCTATGGGATTGTTCCGGCTCCAACAAGAAGGAAGTACCGCATCGAGCTTTTCCTCTGTTTCTGCAGTAAGCCTGGCCGGATCATGACCATGATGGGAGAGGAAATCTGCTGCCATAACTCCCGGTCCGCCGCCATTGGTGATAACAGCCAGGCGGGAGCCGCTGGGACGAGGTTGTTTACCCATCAGTTCGGCACAATCGAAGAGTTCTTCGATGGTATCCACCCGGACGATGCCCGCCCGTTTGAAGGCCACATCGTAGACGGCATCCTCCCCGACCATGGCCCCGGTATGAGAGGCGGCGGCTTTTGCGCCTGCCGAACTCCTTCCAGCCTTCAAAACAATGATAGGCTTGACCCGGGACACCGACCGGGCCGCACTCATGAATTTTCTGAAGTTTGTTATGCTCTCGATGTAGAGAAGAATGCTTTTCACCGAATAGTCGTTTCCGAGATAATCGATCAGGTCGCCGAAATCCACATCGATCATAGAGCCGATACTTACAAAATGACTAAACCCGATACGTTCCTTAAAGGCCATATCAAGAATGGAAGAACAAATGGCCCCACTCTGGGAGATAAAGGCCAGGTTGCCGGCGGCAGGCATTCCGGCAATAAAAGAGGTATTGAGGTTGCCGCCCGGACGGATAACTCCCAGGCAATTTGGCCCGATGATGCGAAATCTGAAAGGGACTGCCGCCTCGTAAATTCTTTTTTCAATCTCCCGCCCTTTATCCCCCACCTCCTTGCCACCGGCCGATATGACAACCGCTCCGCCCATCTTTTTTTCCACGCACACCTGTACCACCTCGGGCACCGCCTTGATAGGAACTGCAATAACCGCCAGATCCGTTCCTTCTTCAAGTTCTGTAACTGATGCATAGGCCGCCAGATTGTGAATGGTTGAATATTTCGGGTTTACCGGCAAAATGGCACCGGGGAAGCCGCCTTCCACAAGATTTCTCATTACTGCATTGCCGATTGTTCCCTCTTTTTCACTTGCCCCCACCACCGCCACCTGACGCGGTTTCATGATACGGCTGAGATTATATTGTCCCATTATTCAATCTCCTCATTTGTAAATTTCAGTCGAGATAAATTATCTTATTCAACTCTGATTTGTTCAGAATCTGCCCAGAACTTTTGAATTTTTGCACAAGCTATTTAAGAGAGGGCCTGTCTGTCAGCCGTGGTTCCCAGGCGATCAGGCCGGAGAGCAGCGGCCGGAAGCGATAGCATCCGCCGGATTGCTCCTTTCGGCTTTGTAAAAGTACGCTAACTCCGGATGAACCCTTTTTTTGACGCTCTACCTCTACAAGTGAAGCTTGACAGGCATGTTGAAAAACAAAAATGTCGGTGAAACTCGGTTATCCCTCTTTTCGCCCAGGCTGCAAGATCGCTCCGCCTTCTCTGATTACAGCAAGAAAAGCAGCACTTGTCAAACCAGCGTGTAACAAAATATTTAATTAATGACAAATTCGTAAACATAAATATTCGTTGCATAACATTTACGTAATATTAATCCAGGAATCCAATCTGGAAATCCAACGAAAAATAAACATAACTTTATATTATCATTAGTTTTATATTAATCTTTGTTCGTTTGGCCTAATTATTGCCTATGAGCCATAAGACATGGTTTTTGGCCATCGTCCTGTCACCGGTCGATGGTCCGTATGTAGGCTCAACACAGAGCATTAATTGGTTTTCCAAAAGGAGCGAAGAAGAACAACATGAAACGCAAAATGATGAAATGGTGTATTGCACTTGCGGCCGTTACGATCCTGACCGGCCAGACCATGGTCCATGCCGACGAAGCCGACAAACCAACGGCAAGTGTCGATGTTGGCATTTTCAGCCAGTATATCTGGAGGGGACTTGAGTTAAGTAAGGACAGTGTGGTTATTCAACCCTCGGTAACTTTGGGATACAAAGGTGTCAGCCTGAATGTCTGGGGTAATCTGGATACGAACAACGACAATTACAGCGGCAACAAATACAACGAAACCGATCTCACCCTTTCCTACTCAAAAGATGTCGGCATAACGACCTTGACCGGCGGCTACATTTATTACGGTCTGGACGGGGTGAAAGATTCACAGGAGGTATTCGGCTCGGTTGGTCTGAAAACACTTTTGAGCCCGACTATCACAGTTTACCGGGAAATTGCCGTCGCTCCCGCTTGGTATATTAACGTTGGTGTCTCCCATTCTGTGAATATCACAGATAAGATCACCCTGGATCTCGGTGCATCGGCAGGTTACTATTACTCGGACAGCAACAGTTTCACCGAGGCCGATTCGACCTCTAAATACCGGGAGTTGCATAACGGTTTAGTCTCCGCCGGATTTACTATTCCGGTCGGTGAATACTTCACTGTTAAACCGATGCTAGCCTACTCGTTCGCGCTCACCAACAAAGCGAAAGACTATATCAAGGCCAACAGCCTCGGCGACAAATCCAACTTTCTCTATGGTGGCGTGACCGCATCCATGGCTTTCTAATCCCATAACACAACTCACTTTCTCTCTTGAATCGGGGACTGCTCCATATGGAGCGTCCCCTTTTTTCTTTCCTGATCGTCTCCGTGCTCTTCCATATAGGTACGACAAAGCTCCTGCCATTTATGCAAGTTTTCAGATTTAGAGACAGATTGGAGATGCTCCTTATTAAATTCAGGAATTGCGCCGACCACATCTTCGGGATGAAATTTATAGTAGATGGTATTTGCAATATGGACCGCCAAAGCAGGGGAGAATGAGGAATCAGGGTAGTCTTCCAGTTTGTGATGAAACCCTACCGCCTCCACTATATCACTTTGAAATCCCCATAATCCGAGAAGGTACGCTCCCATTTCACTGTGGGTGGTTTTAAACGTTGCCCGTTCCGCCTCACGAATTGCCAAATTGTTTCGTCTGGCGAGATCAAGGGCATCCCGGTAGTATGATTCCATTTTGGATATCAAAATAAGCTTTCCAATATCATGCAGGATCCCAGCTACATAACTATTATCAATAATTTCCTTTTGATCGGTTACACTTTCCGCGATTTTCTTGGCAAATGTTCCCACAGTAATACTGTGCTGCCAAAGAGATTGAATCGAAAAGATATCTTCCGGAACCTGGGTATCTGAAAAAATTTGCGAAACAAGAACCAATGATTTGATGGTGTCAAGCCCGATAAGGGATACAGCGCGCGCCGGACTCTCAACCTTTTGATAGAGACCGAAAAACGCTGAATTTACAAGCTGAAGGATCTTTGCCGTCATTGCAATATCCTGGCTGATTATCGCACCGATGTCCTCTACAGAGGCGCCCGGGTCTTTGATTTTTTTTTGCAGCTTTGCATAAACGCTGGGGATACTGGGGAGTGTGGCGATGCCGGAGACAATATCTTTTACCCCACCGTCAAGCATCAATTTATGAAGTGCACTTGCTCTTACAAGAATAGTTTTCAGTTTTTCCGGATCGCACGGTTTGGCTAAAAACTGATGCACTATCCCTATAGTCCGCAGTGTCGACTCATCATCAGCCTGCCCTGTCAGCATGATGCGTATGGAATGAGGATAGCGTTTCTGCACCTCGATTAAGAGATTGGCTCCATCCATGCCCGGCATACGCATATCGGATACCACCACGTCAAACTCCTCCTGTTCCATCATTTCCAGAGCCGTGACGGCGTTATCCGCGAAGCATAAGTCAAATTCCTTTCGCATGGATCGAAGCATTCTCCGAAGCCCATCAAGGATGTTGGGCTCGTCATCAACAAATAAGATTTTTCTCCTCGCCATCACTTTTTCTCACATAAACGTCTTACGATATTATGGCAAAAGGAAAAAATGTTACCCAAGGGCGGTTTCGGCAAAAGAAATGGATTCCAAATACAGCTGATTGAGATTCCGAGCGCCTAACCCAAGTTGTTTGAGACCGTTAAGACATTCGGCCTTGTTCCGTCTCTCATAACCTCTGACCACCTGGAGACAGGGAGCATAAGGACCTGTTCCATGAATCAATGCCTGGTAAAGGTTGTCACTAAGAGAAAGGCGTTCACAAATCACCTCTAAAGGTGAATCCAACATGGCATCCAGAAGAGAAAACAGGCCAAGTAGAAATATTTCATCATCCTTGTCGCGCAAAACGGTCTCCCGGGTTAACATTTCGCACATTTTAGCACGAACAACAGCCAGCCTGACCAATTCACCAGGCTTATCGGTTGCCAGTTCCGAGATTAAAACCAGAATGATAAAACGGCGTAATTCTTTGGCCCCGAGATATGCTATGGCATGGGCTATGGACTCGATTTTGGTTACCCGATAGAAATACGACGAGTTTATAAATCGCAAGAGTTTATATGACAAACCGACGTCACCCTGGATAATCTTTTCCAGCCTTTCAACCGTGGTTGATTTTTTGTTGACCTCGGCGAGCAGATTTATCAAGCTTATCTTTGCTGAATCCACTTCCCGGATCTTGATCTTCTCCGGTTTGCAGAAAAAATACCCCTGATAATACGAGAATCCGAGTTTGCTCATTTGAACAAACTCATCATAGGTTTCCACTTTCTCAGCCAGATATTTCAGCCGATACCGAGACAATCTGTGCATGGTTTTTAAAATTGTATCGGTGGAAGACAACTTGATATCAAATTTAATAAAATCGGCAATTGCTATGAGAGGTTCAAGTCCGGGATCATAAATGAAATCATCAAGGGCTATTCTGTACCCTTCATCTTTCAAGTTCTGGACGACCTCAACCACATCGGGTGTAGGAGGGACATCTTCTAAAACTTCTATCACAATCAGGGTGTTGGGGAAGGAGGCCGGAATATTTTGCAGCAGCAATTCCCTGGTGAAATTCACAAAACAAGGCCGCGAGCCGCTAATGGTTTCAATGCCTTCGGTTAAAAAGGCGCTCGAGAGAACACTCGTTGTGGCCTGGTTGCCGCTTGCGGTTTGCAGTGTTGTTTTTTTTGTTCCCCGGTAGAGAAGTTCATAGGCGAACAGCTGTTTATGGAGTGAAAATATCGGCTGCCTGGCAATAAATATATCCATAATGCCCCGAAAAATGTTTTTTACATCTCTTCTATGATCCCATCCCGCGCAAACGCCGATAGTCCTCTCGCAGGCGATTGGCTGCGGAGAGAACGTTTTCCATATACGCCCGTTCTTTTCCAGAGACTATGCGCGATTCCATGAGATCCTGGTTTGATCTGACAACACTGCCTGCCGGGACATAGCTATGAGAGACCAAAGTGACATTCATAACCGTGGCATTCATCCCTATCCACACCGATGCCTCGAGGGTGACATGGTACAAGGTGCTGCGCATGGCCAGAAAGCATTCCTCACCTGTACGGCAGGGACCATGGATGGCCACGCCATGGGCAACCGAGGTTTTTGGTCCTATAACCACTTCCTGCCCGCCGTGGCTATGGATGATGACGCCGTCTTGAATATTGGCCTCCTCCTCTATAATGATAGGTGTCACACGTCCATCCGGCCCCGGCTCGTCCGATCGGATCACCGCCAAAGGCGCAATAAAAACATTTTTTCCTATCTTGATATTCCCAATAATCTGGGCCGATGGATCGATTAAGGCGGCAGGATGGATCTCGGGAAAATCACCTTGCAGATTAGGTCGAATGTTGGGGTAATTAATGTTCATAGTCACCTTTTAGTTTAAATGAGATTCTGATGTTATAAATATATGCTAGCCTATCGGCCGTGTGACGGCAAATTTTTTCTTTTATAAGAATCTTCGGCAAGAATATTAGCTTCCTGTAAGGAAAAAGAGTCGTTTCGATGGGTTCAATATGATAGGCACTGCCAAATAGAGTGAGTTGAAATAACCATACCAACAAGGGGGACACCGATGGAGGCTTGCCGTTTTCACCATAACGAAGCAGCCCATTTCCAGTGCTATGAATGCGGCACAGCCTCTTGTGACATGTGCGTATCCGTTCGAGACACAACGGAGTTCGGTGGAAAAAATCGTCACTATATTTGTCCTGTCTGCAACATCCCGGTGCAGACGATCAGCGTCGGCAATATCATCTCGCCGTTTTGGCCCGCCTTTCTGATTTTTTCCTCTACCCTGCTCAGCTTGCTCCTTTACTCCTCACCTTACTCCTCTCAGCTCTCGGCGCCTTGTTTCCGGCCAACATTTACATTCGGGTTTTCATTTGGGTTGTGGCTGTAAAATACGCCTATGCCGTCCTGACCACAACGGCTCCTGGAGGGCTCAAGGCTGCGGCAGTCACCTGGCAACTCATCAAAAAAGACGCCCAACGGGAAACAGCATGTCCTTTTTTTCATTGACGACTCAACGAAAGAAATATTGCAGGGGAGAATTTTCTTCTCCAGGTTCAGCAAAATACAATCAGAATTTCAACCGCTTAAAAAGCCCCTCAGGCAGCCAGCGAATTATAAGCATAATCCACCTCCAGAACCAAGGCGTGTACAGTATGTTTTTTCGTTTTGCTATTGACTTACAAATGTCGCGAGCCACTGCCGCCGGTGTCGCAGTGAGTAATACAGGCAAGTCAAGCTGGGCAGTCATAGGTGTTGACACGAATCCAGGCTTTATAGTGAGTAAATGTACGCCGTGCATAAACAGTCGTGCCCTCAGGCCGGAAGCATAGACGTCAACAGCCGATTTTGCTGCACCGTAGAGATAATTACTTGCCCTCCCACGGTCACCGGCAACAGAGCCGATCACCGCCAGGCTTCCATGTCCCTGCTTGATAAAACCTGCGGCCAACGCCTCCATACACAGAATTACGCTTTCGGCATTTGTTCTAAATTCTTTTTGGGCATACACCAAGTCTGCCTGTGCTCTCTTTTGGTCCGGCAAAGTGCCATGTGCAATCAGTGCCACATCGACCGTATCCGCATCGCTCCAGACAATCTTGCACATTTCTGCAATCTTATCCTTCTCGTTTGCATCCATACAAAAAGTATCAACTACTGAAGCACCTCTAAAATATAAGTCATCCCGCATTATTTCGAGTCTGTCTGCATTCCTGGCCACTAGGAAAAGTCGCCATTTAAGATCTGCATAAATTCTTGCCAGACCCTCGGCAATGGCGGATGTGGCTCCTATAATCAATACTCGCTTTTCTTTCATCGGATAACACGCCTCCAGAAACGTGAGGACAAAACAGGGTCTCTCATCTTTTCTAGCTTGGGCCAGGAAGGATATGATTGCCGGAAATGCTCTGCTTCCATATGTGCATCCTTCGCAGGATAGAGACGCCCTCCGGCCTCATGCACCAACGCATCCAATCTCTCAAAAAGATGGCTGATTACAGGCTCTTTCTGAGGAAAATCCAAGGCAAGGGTCGTACCTGGCATGGGAAAAGACAGAAGTCCGGGTGATTTGCAATCGCCACACTTTTTTAAGACAGCCAGAAACGAGCCGTTTCCGCTTCGGGAAATTTCATTCAGTATCTCAGATATAGCCTCTTTCGCATTAGCTGTAGGCACTACACACTGATATTGTTGAAAACCGGCACGGCCATATATCCGATTCCATTCCAGTATTCCATCAAGAGGATAGAAGAATTTGTCATAATCGATTATGGAGGACACGTCCTTACCTTTTAGCCGGTTGTAGTAAAGTGAATTAAATACCTTTAAACTCAACCCATTAATCAAAGAGAAGGGAGGGGTAAAGGGTATTTTTATACCTTTGACAGAAACAGGGAGAAGACCGCCCGAGTTTGCATGATCCCCGACAATATAATGTCCTCGTCCCAGGTTCTGTCCCCTTGCAAGGCAATCTATCCAAGAAACAGTATAAGGATATGATCTGTCATGTTCTTCGCTGATTGCAAAAAATTCATCCAGATTACGGAAACGGATGACCCGTTGTGAAATAAAGCTTGATGAAACCCGCAGAAGCTTAAGTTCCACTGCCAGGATAATTCCTGTAAGACCAAGCCCACCAATACTTGCTGCAAAAAGATCCGGGTGCAGGGAAGGCGAACATTCAACGACCCCTTCATGGCTGCGATACATGACAAGACGGCGAACATGGCATCCGAATGTCCCCATGACATGGTGGTTTTTGCCATGGACATCATTCGCGACCGAACCGCCAAGCGTCACGAACTTGGTACCCGGAGTAACCGGCAGAAACCATCCTCGCGGCAATATATACCGGATCAAGTCGGCCAGAGACATCCCAGCCTGAACTACAATAACGCCATTCTCCCAGTCAACGGAGATAATGCGATCCAGCCGCTGCATGGCAACCACATGGTCTGATTCCGCCAGACATGAGTCTCCGTAACTGCGTCCGAGGCCAAAGGCAAGAAGTCCGCCACCAGTTCTCTCGGCCAGATCAGAAATCACTCCACTAAGGGCATCTTGCCAAAACACAGGATAAAGAGACTGCGGATTACGGGGATAGCGCCCCCATGATAAATTCTCTTTCATAAAAAGCTCGCAACCAGGAAAACACAAAAGAGCATGAGTCCCATTAGAAGACTAACCTTGTCCGTAAGGGCAAAAATCACAGGGTCATCGTGCATCTTCCCTCTATGAGTTAGAAGCCATACCCGATTGAGCCAGAAGATAAGTATAGGGCAGGCAAGCCATAAAAACTCCGGAGAATGATACTCACTAATAGTAATAGGTGCATTGATATAAAGGGCCAGGATCAGGACGGAGGTATACCCGGAAGAACCTCCTAAAGTTAATAAAAGAGATAAGTCTTCCGGCCAATACCCTTTGCCGCCTATATTCTGTTTTCCTGCCGAATTTTCAGACAGGCCAGCCAGCTCGGTGTAACGCTTGACAAAAGCAAGGCTCAGAAAAATAAACATACTAAATGCAAGCAGCCATGGCGTGAGTACTACTGAGATACCTGCCGCCCCGGCCATAACCCTCAAGGTATAAAAGATTGCAAGCACAATGACATCGAGCATGGGTATACGTTTAAAATATAATGTATACGATAAGGTCAGCAGATAGTAGCTGATGAGAAAGACTGTAAAGACAGATGGCAGCAACGACAAGGAAATGCCGAACGAAATAATAAGCAAGACCGGAACCAGCAGTGCTGCATGGGTGATCGGCATTTCCCCTGCAGCAATAGGGCGTAATCTTTTGCTGGGATGATTGCGGTCATCACCCAAATCAAAAAGGTCGTTTAATACATAGACGCTGGACGCACATAAACCAAAGGCCATAAAGGCAAGGAAACAGAGGCCGACAAGTCTGGGTTCCTGTAGCTTGTGGGCGGCGATCAAGGGGACGAAAACGAGAGAATTTTTGGCCCATTGGTGTATGCGTAATGATTTTAAAAGGGCCTTTACATATGGCGGCCTGTCATCAAATACCACATCCGCAGATCCAAGCTTATGGGTAATTTTGCCTAACAGCCGTCTGGATGGCCTGACAACATGGGCGATTGCTGCTGCTTCCCACACAGGCAAATCATCGCGAGAATTCCCCACATATTCAAAACCATCAGGGACAAAGAACTTGAGCAAAAAATCCCTCTTTTTCTTTGCCGAAAGGTTTTTTCCTTCTGTCGTGCCGAATGCTTGTTCAAAAATTCCTAAATGCGCCGCCACTCTATCAGCAATCTTTTGTTCGGAAGCGGTTGCGAGAAACAGACGAGTTCCTGCGGCATGCCTTTCTTTGAGCCATGTCAAAAGCTTTTCATTGTAAGGCATATTTTCTACTACCGGAACACATACATCGGCAAGCCGGCATTTCAGGAAAGCCTTGCCTCGAACAAGCCACCAGAAAACCTGGAAAAAACGCCAAGGATACGCCTTCAGAAAAAGAAATAAATTTTCCATCAACATATCAGCAAAAACCAGGGTGCCGTCAAGATCTACGACAACCGGCAACGGTTTTTTCGTGTCATGTTCGTTTAGAATTTCCTGCATCCTTAAAACACAAGCAAATTTAATGTATTAGAGTTATGGAGATGGCCTCAATTTACCCACAAAATACCCAGGATAGCCACACTATTAAAGTGAAAATCCGATTTCAGGTAACGTTTTTTCATACCCTCCCCTGTTACGATGAACCTTACGCATACTGCAAATCTGACATTATATAGGTAGAATATGCTGAAATGTCGATAAGTTTATTGAGATTGACATATTGTTGTTGAAGATTTTGTTTGTACCCATTCTTGCTGCATGGTCTCTTCATTAAAGCCAAACAGTACCTTCTCGGACACTCCCTCAAATAATCTTGGATACTGTAAGATAGACAAATAACTTGCGTGTTCTGTGTTGAGAGTTGTCATAGGTAAAGGAAAAGCCGATAAAAAACAACTGCCATATATCCGTAATAGGTAGCCCTTACAGGCATTGACGATCTGAGAATCACGGTGATCATGACCATATTCGCCAGAATTAAAACCGCCAATGGTTGATGATACACAATATCGGGTGGATAAGGGCCGAAATGCGCAAGGGTAACACATAGCATTGTCAGTATGGAAAGAATAAACATCGTCTTTCCGCTCTCGATATCATAGGATTTAAAATTCCATGTCTGTTTATGGACTGACCGCTTAAAAAGCCAAGCCAACAGGACAAAAAAGATTCCTGGATAAAGCGTAAAAATTAGGAAATTGAACTCATATTTATCCCATCGGTATAAGAAATCCTTCATGTTATGCAACCCGAAATCCTCACCGAGTTGAACGAGTTCCTTGATCCTGAAAGAGGTTCCAAGTTGGGTCAAACGTTTTGAAACTTGATTTTGCAGAGGAGTTTTAGAAAAAAACAGCTCCGCCGAAGCGGCCAGTCCTTTGGGAGATGAATATCCGTCCAGAAAATGGGCTTTAATAAGGGTATAGTTATCATGAAAATAACGATGCTTAACCATCGACCAGGGGACGATGGTTACTGCAAAAAGTACAACAAGAAGGAGTGGTCCGGCATAGGTACGTAAAGAGAGCAGTCCCAGCCTCTTTAATTGCCGCCAAACCGCCCAGAGAAAAAACAAAGGAATCCCCAGGGCGGCTCCGGCATGCATGTTAGCACCAAGTCCGAAATACAGACCCGATTTTACCCAATCTCCATAAGAGATTTCTTTTTTGAAGAGGTAATACAACCCGCTGAAAAACAAGGCGGCCCCGGAAAACTTAAACCAGGTAAGCAGGGAGTTGCCGACCATAAAAGCGTTCAGGCTCACCAGCAAAAGGAGGATGAACGTACGGGAAAAAGAGAGGTACCGTCTTGCAAGAGCCGCCAAAGGAAACAGAAGCATCAAATTCATGGCGACACCGAACACTGTGTACAAAAAATAGGACCTTGCGACCGTGTCAGGAAGCGGACTCGACATCACTCGAAAAACTGCATACACAACTCCAGGCAGGATCTCCCGGTCCTCAACATTGTAAATAAGTTGATGGTGGGCGTAATATTTACTGAAAGGTTCATTCTCTGCTATAGCCAACCCGTTGACATACTGAAACATTCCATCATGTCCACGAAAGTCTTGAAACGTCTTCGGCCCAGCGATATCATTGTAATACATGTTGTGCAACGGCAGATTTGCATCATGTACGATTGTCAGACATAAACCAAAAATCAAGAGTATATAGACAGCAATTTCCTGCCAGGAACCACGCAATATCCTAAGAAAAACTTTATATAATCCTTTCCTCGAAACGGATAACAGCAAGACAAACAGGAAGATTGCGCAAAAAATAAGTGTAAGACTCTGCGCTACAGGGGGGGGTATGTGAACTGCAAATACAACGACAAGAAAGACATAGACAATAATATAGAAGACAAGTGAATAGGCAAAAACGGCGATCTGGAATTCCTCTATTGAAGCCTTGTTTCCGTGCAAAAGAACATACAGGATCGCTCCCGGCAAAAGCAACAGAACTCCTGCTCCCATAGCAAAAACATACGGCCATATCGGCGAATCCCACAATTCCAAAGGACGAAGAGTAATCGATTCGAGCACTGCTTCTGCGGGCGCATTACGGCTTATGAACGTCAATTGAATAAGGTGAATGTTGCCTTTGGGTATTTGCGCGGTATAGACCGTCGAGGCATCGACTTCACCTGGAATATTAAAATGTATAAATGCCCGCTTTGCTTTAGGGAATGATTCACCTTGATGGGCAAAGTAGACCTTAAGAGAACGAAAATTTTTCAGCTTTTTAAAACGAAACTGTAGTTTCAGTCCATTGCCTTTTTGATCAAAAGGCAGGAGAAAACCAACTACCTGCGATTTCCCTGTTTTGATCGACAGATTGCCATCTATTAAGAAATCATGCTCGATGTTCCCAAAGAAATGAAATGCCTTAGCAAGAGATAAGACATCGGACGCTGGAAATGCCTTGGAAGGGTTTTTCGAAGCAAGTGTTGTTCTGCTCAGAAAAAGGATAAAGCAGAGCATGAGCATACAATAAAAAGCGTACGTATGATGTGATTGTTTTGTAAAACCTTTTGGAGAATACATGAAAATGATTAGGTCGTATAAAATAGTAACGTGATATCAACCACACCCATGTCTGTGCGCATTTACACAAGAGGCACTGGGCCCAGCCTAGACGATCAGTCATAACCCTGCAACTTTTTTCTTTATAACTGTGAGTATGCCTTTTCAAATCAAATGCAAAATTCCAGACATCCCGGGGATAACAAAGGTAACCGGACTACTCCTTTTTTCTGCGAGCAAAAGAAGAAATTGATATTTGGCCTAGTACACAAAATGACGTTTGCAAAAGCAGATATCGACAAAATTTGATAAAGGGTTTCCCCCCAGCCATCACCTGGCTAATCGCCTCAGGTGTCATATATGCTGAATCTGTCGAACACCAATCATGGGTAGAAATTTCTCTGGTTCATCCGACTATTGCGTACTTAACAAATGTGCAGGTGGTAGAGCAGCAGCCGAAAGCGATGACTTCCCCCGGATTGTTATTTTCAACATTACCAACAAAAGTATGCTTAATCTGAAAAGCCGTTTTTCTATTATAGAATCCGAGCATTACACTTTAAGCATGGTTAAACTTGTACTAGACCAGGTTCCATCCCGAAACGAGGGATTTCGGAGTCTTCGCTTACCTCTTCTAAATCTAGACGCGCGAAGAATTTTACCGCAGGCAGATAATTGATATCGGAGTCAGAGTTTATGCCCGGAGGGTGCTTACCTCCGGGGATAGAATATTGAGCGCAACGACGAGTTAGGTGAAAAGCGCCGTTTTCGGATGAAAACTAGACTAATCAAAGACGGCATGGATATTTCCATAATTTTCCGGTGTAAAAAAGGTGAATTAGGTACTGGAGCAAAAAATACTTGCCTGTATTTCAGATGAAACGAATCATATCAATCCTTGCTCTTTCTGCAGTGGTGCTGGTCGCGGTAGTTGCCCTGGCACTTCTGACAGCCCCCTATCTGGCGAATACCTTTTTGATTCCCCACCTCTTAAAAAGCAAAGGAATCACCGCTCTTTCGGTTGAGATTCAACACCTGACTCCCTGGCGTCTGAGCGGCAATGTCGATTGGGGAAACGGATCGGCTCAATTCCTGTCATTGCCCCGTATTGAGCTGGATTACAGCCCGGCCGGCCTGATGCGAGGCCGGCTCACCTCACTGTTGATCGACGGAGCGACCTTTCATATTGATCTCACAAACAAAACATCGGGGCTAAGAGATCTCTGTTCCTCGTCCCATGCCGCAAAATCAAACGGTTTTAAGCTGCCTTCGCTTCCCTTTTTCACCGACAAACTGAGCCTGCGCCACTGCAGAATCATTATCGAACGCAAACATCTGCACCTCATCGATCTCACTGTAAACGGCTCCCTTAGCCTGGGCTTTATACCTCTTCCCGGAGGAGGTTTCACTCTTGACACGGCCGCAGGTGAGCTGCGGACCAGCGGAGCGTTTGCCTCCGGATTACAGATAAAACTCAACAGCGAAAAAGATGCCAACCACCTTGGTCTGACAATTGTAATCCCCCGGTTGGCAGATCTTTCCGCCTTCTTACCTGGCAACCAGTCTGTTTCCGGTCAGGCAAAGCTGACGGCAGCCGTTGCCATATCCAAAAACTTCAGATCCTTCGGGCAACTGGCTGCTCTTCTGGAACTTCCAGAATTCGTCTGGAACGCCGGGCCTGTTCAATTGGAATCAGAGGGTTCCCGGCCTCTGCAATTGCAGGTAAACGGCGACATCCGGTCATTGCATTACCGATTGCTCAACCTCCATACCTCCGGCCCCCACGGAGTTGATACCTCCTTCAACGGTGACATTGATCCGGCAAGACATAGCATCACAGGTGATGGCAAACTGGAGGCCAAGGACCTGAGCAAACCGGTTTTTCTGTCACTTAATGGGTCCTACCTTGCCCGCAAAACCGATCTGACCCTGCAGATCAAAGGAGATGGACAGGACCTCACAGCCGGCAAAGAACGAATCAAAATCGGCCCCTTTATGTTCACCACCAGGCTCCGTCATGATCCACGGAAAACAATCCTTGACCAACAGGTTACTATCGAGACAGCTGAGTTGCCGGATCAACAGCTGCAACTGGAGCATATACACGGACAGGTGACCCTGCGTCCGCCCTCCCTCTTGGGGAAGTTGCCTCCACCAGGAGAATTAGCCATTCAAAAGATTCGCTTCCACGGACAGGATATCGCAAAACTTGCGGCAACACTTATCCAAACTGCAAACGGTCTCAACTTCGACGGCAGACTGTCCGACCTCCTTGGTGTAAAACCCGTGCTCCTCTTTCACGGAACGGCCTCAAAAAGCCTGCCACTAAACATGACCTACAGGTTGCCGACTGTCAAACTCGATCGCAGCGCATTCCCCGCCTCTTTACCTCTGCCACAAGGAGCCGCCATTACAGGGAAAATAAGCTCAGAAGGCTCGCTGAAAATCACCCGTGCCGGAACCGATGGACAGCTCAAGATACGCCTTCGAAACGGCAGCTTCGACCTGCCGAAAAAGAAGATCCATCTCAAAGGCATCAATTGCGATTTCCTCCTGCCCCATCTCCCTGCTCCGGTCAGCGCTCCAAGCCAGCTTTTGAGCATCGGCAGCATGGATGTGGGTTCTTTGCGATTTACCAACGGTAAGATCTATTTCCGGTTGGAGGATACCTCCACGTTGTTTATTGAAAAAAGCCGTTTCGACTGGTGCCGAGGCGAGGTGGAAACCGGCTCCATGCGACTTTCGGCAACGGAGAGGAAACCGTCCACCATCTTCTATTGCGATAGGCTTCAATTTTCTGAACTCCTCAATCAATTCGGCATTTCCGGAACCCAAGGAAAAGGTTCGCTCAACGGCCGCCTCCCCGTGACTCTGTCTGCTAAAGGACCGGTTTTCGACGATGGTTTTTTGTTTTCCACCCCTGGCAATAATGGTATAGTCAGATTCAACAATACGGACATACTGCGCCAGGGCATAACAGGCGGCAAGTCAGCCGTCCTTGACTATTCCATTCAGGCGATGCAGAATTTCACCTATAACTGGGCGAGACTTACCTTTGACAGCCTTAATGGTGACCTGCTGATCAGCATGCAGATTGACGGAAAACCGGCCTCTCCCCTTCCCTACGGATACCAAGAAGGTCAACTTGTCGCTAAGAAGAACGGCCCCGGCCTGCAGCGATCTCTTCGGCTGGATGTAAATTTTCATCTCCCCCTGGCCAAGATCTTCAGTTACGGCCAAGGGTTTCAGAAACTCATGGAGAAAATTCAATGACTACGTCCTTACTCTCATACCATGGAGGCATCAGAAAGGTTGTCCCGGTCTTTCTTTCATCGCTTTTTCTTTTGTCGCTTCTCTGTTTCAGCGCCGGATGCACCAGAAGTGAAGTGGATATCAAACCGGTGGAGATCAAACCCATCCATATCACCATCGACATCAATCTCAAGATCGACCGGGCACTGAATGATTATTTCGGTGATCTGGACAAGATGCAGAAAAAACAATAAGGCTTGATATACGACACAGCCATAGCATTCAAAGAGGAACATAATGCGTAACAAGTACTTCATTCCTGTTTTCCTTATGATCGTCGTCCTACTTCCTTTTGCCGCCACAGTACACGCTCAATCAATAAAGCAGCGCATGGCGGCCCGCATCCCCACCATCGATGCGATGAAAAATAGCGGTATCGTGGGTGAAGATAACAGAGGCTTTTTAGAGTACCTGACCAGCAAGAAACCGCAGCAGAATATCGTGGCAGCAGAAAACCATGACAGACAGACGGTTTATGCTGAAATTGGGAAAAAAGAAGGAGCGCCGGCAGCACTGGTCGGACAACGCCGGGCCAGGATGCTCTTCGAACGAGGACCGCACGGCCAGTGGTTTCAAAAGCCCGACGGGAAATGGTATAAAAAATAGACAGATCCCTACACGGGCGCAAACAATATGGATACGAAAACAGCCAGAAATTTTTTCCTTGCGGACAGGTATGCCGCGCTCACAGGCGTAGAGATTATCGATGCGTCTATTGGATATTGCAAGGCAAAACTCGAGATCAAAGACAAGCATCTCAATGCGGCAAATGTCGTCCAGGGTGGAGCAATCTTCACACTGGCCGACCTGGCCTTTGCCGTGGCCTCAAATAGCCATGGCCAATTGGCCTTGGCCATCAACGTCAACATCTCCTTTCTGGAGGGCAAGTCCGCCGGCACTCTCTATGCCACGGCAACCGAAGTAAGCGAGCCCAAACGACTGGGGGCCTATGATGTGCTGATTACCGACGAACAGGATAAGATCATTGCCAGGTTTAACGGCATGGTCTACAGAAAAAAAAGCCCTCTCCATGCCTCTTTTTCTTAATTACCTCTGGTCTCATGTCATAATATGGTTAAAATGCATATCAAATTAACCATAATCCAGGCTGGCTGTACCAGAGTTCGGCAGTACCAAATCCAAAAAAATCGGATCTTCAAAAATCAGCTCTTTCGAGAGTAAGGATTTTGGGATAAGCCAACAGGCCGGACCAAAGAAACCAAACCCTGTCGAAAGGTAACCGGTATACCTTGTAATTCCGATTTTAGGATACAGAAGGAGGAAGACATGTCCAAATTGACAAAGATTTCGTTGCTTATTTTCGGAATCGTAATCGCCATAGCTGTTGTCATGGCGATTCTCGTCAACACTCTGGTCACTCCGCAAAAGATACGCGCTGCACTGGTCCCTTTGACCGAACACACCCTGCACAGAAAGGTGGCTCTTAAAAGCATACATATAGGGCTATTTTCCGGTATTACCCTCCAAGATCTACAGGTACTGCAAAAGACGGGTTCGGACAACTTTATTGCCGTCAAATCCCTCGACATGCACTATCGTATTCTCCCCTTGTTTACAGGTAAAGTGGTGATCGATAACATAAAGCTCGTTCAACCGCACATTGTTGTCGTCAGACAACCTGACGGAACATTCAACTTCCAAGACTTGCTCGGAAGCGAGAAGGAAAAAGGGGGCGTAGAGAACAAAAAGACAACGCAGACGGCCCCGCTCCAGACGACATCGAAAAAGACCTCATCAGATGCAGGCCTGAACCTGTTGGTGAGTTCGGTTTCCGTCTCCGGAGGCCAGCTCCTCTTTATAGATAAATCACAACCTAAACACGCGCCAACCCGCTTCACCCTCGATCAGCTTGCACTTAAGGCTCATACTATCACCCTGGACAAATCCTTCCCCATAGAATTCTCAGCCATGCTTAACGGAGCCAGGCTTTCTCTTTCCGGAGTCTACAACATAACAAAAGAGTCTGGTGATGCCGATCTGAACATCCAGGCCTTGAACCTTGCCGATTTTGCACCTTATTATCGCCAGGCTCTGCAGGGAAAAATGAATTCCGGACGCATTTCTCTCAGCCTCAAAACAGATCTGTCCCCTGACAAAATCTCCGTCAAAGGGAAGGTATCGTTGGATAAAATCGATCTCCTTCTGAATAAATATCCCCAAGGAGAGTTGAAACAGGCAAAACTGGAAATCGACTCGTCACTTTCCTATCAATTGAAAAGCAAACTGCTTCACCTGTCGAATTCAATAATCAAATTCAACAATATCCCGATAAGAACTGAGGGAAACATAAATTTAAGCGGACCAGAGCCAAACCTGGCTATGGCCATCTTCTTGGATCATCTTGATCTGGAAAGAGTTAATCAGGGTTTGCCTGAAGGTCTGGCAAAAGACATACAGCCCTACAATCTGGCCGGCCAGGTGAACGCTCTGGTTGAACTGGCAGGAAAACCCAGCTCCGGAATAAGGTTGCTGCAAAAGGCCGATCTCAATTTCGAAAATGTCCAGGCAAACCTCGCAGGCATCAAAACCGGAGTAAACGGTAATGTTGAATTTGCCGGGCAAGAACTGAAAACTCAGCGCCTTCAATTAAATCTTGCGGATCAACCGGCGGAACTGTCTCTGGATGCCAGCAATCTCCTCGGCGATCATATCACCGGAAGCTTTCAGTTGACTGCTGACACCCTTGATTTCAACAAACTCATCTCGGCCGGAAAAGACAACCAAGCCGTTTCCAGCGACAGCAATGCCGCAGTTGCACCACAGGCGCCTTCTATGGATACGACCGGACAAGAAAAATCGGCAACCACGAAAACCAAAGGACAGCAGCAAAAACCCGGGAAACAGGAAATCGGCCCCTTCTCCATTCCGGCAGAGATAAATGGAAAAATTACTATCAATCAGGGTATCTACAAACAGCTGAACCTTGACCATATTTCTGCTGATATCCTGCTCAAGGACAACCACTTCCAGATAACCAAGGCCGACTGCGACCTGGCCGGCGGAAAATTGACTGCCTCCGCCGACGTGGATCTCGGAGTGAAAGGTCTTGCCTATAAGGGGAAACTTGCTCTAAATAAGCTTCAGATGGCCGTCCTTGACAATGGACTGTTTCCCGATGCTGATCAGGGAATAACCGGCACGATGGACTCAGGCAATACCTTTTCTGGCCACGGGATGCAATCGCCGGATCTGCTCAAAACCTTACAGGTCGATGGGCAGACAATGATTCAAGACGGACAGATAAGCGGATCATCAATGCTGATTACTCTGGCAAGTTTCCTGGGTAACATCGACATGGAAAAATTGGATTTTACCAGTCTTCAGAGCCAGTACACCATGCAAAACGGAGTGGTTTCTCTCAATGGTGCTTTGGACAGTTCGCTTATCAAACTGAAACCTGAAGGTAGGATTGCCGTGGACGGTCCCCTCGATCTCAACCTCGATGCTCGGCTGTCTCCTGCCGCCATGTCCAGATTGGGGGCGGATAATAAATTTAAACAGGCAATGACCGATGAAAACGGTTGGGGCGTCTTGCCGCTGAAATTCGAGGGGACAGTAAAGAGCCCTGAAATAGCACTCGACAGTAAAGCCTTGCAAAAACAGGTTGTCGGCAAGGCTAGACAGGCGCTGGAAAAAAAACTGCTGAAGAAGCTCTCGCACGACAAAAATGGACAGCAAGGCGACCAGAACAACATTCAGCTGCTAGATTCGACTTTAAATAAGCTGTTCGGCAAGTGATCAATCCCAGCCTCTTGAATTAAGGCACTCCGGAATTATGGTATTTCAGAGAAACTAGAAAAATCCCGGGTTTCTCTGTTGCGATGGATTAAGGAGCAAAACCATGATTGAGAACTATTCCCCCGGCGCATTCATGATGGTGGACGGAATCAGCTATCACAATGATTTGAAAATTATCAATGGCAAGGTTTCAGCAGACTGGTGGCGGCGGGAGGGACACCGGCTGGAAGCAAGCGATATCGAAGATATCCTTCTGGCAAGGCCTGGGATTCTCGTGGTCGGCACCGGCTATGCCGGACAGATGCATATCACCGACTCTCTTCGCAAAAGCCTAAAGAGCAAAGAGATCCACCTGATTGCTGAAAGGACCAAGAAAGCGGTTGAAACCTTCAACCGCTTTGAGGCTGAAGGAAAGGAACTGGCCGGGGCCTTTCATCTGACGTGCTGATTATTCTCCCTCATCACCGCCCTCGGCAGCATAAAAAACCAAAGCAGCGAACCGATACAGGGCATGGACAAATTTGCCGTAAGGAGCAGCGAGGAAAAGAGCTGCCACTAGCCCTAGATGCAGTGTGAGCAGAATACCCATCGCCTGTGTCTCCCGTAATGCCAAAAGCAATAGACCGCTGAGGCTGACCAGAAAGAGCTGGACGGAAAAAACCATATCCATTCCCAACAATCCGGCAACCGTCGGCCGCTGGTCCCGCACCAGCTTAAGACAGAAGAGCCCACCAGTCCCGACCATAATGGCAAGGCCACCCAGGGTCCCGGATAACACCGGCAGGCTGAAAAAGGCATAGGGTGCGGGATGATGCAGAAGATGATCATAGACAGCGGCTGCGGTTGTCGAAAGCAAGCAACTTGCAAATCCATAGAAAACCATTTGATGCAGCCACCGCCTTAGGTGAGTGAAGGTTTCGTCCACATCATTGCAGCCGTCTCCTGCTCCTCCCAGATATCGCAGGGTCAGGACATCACGGACTGCGGTTATGAGATGAGATGGTCTTAATGCTGCACCAACATCCCCACCCATTCCCCGGATAAAACGACCAAGCCCCGCACCAAGAGCGATAAGAGGCATAAGGAAAAGGACAAGGCCGCCGCCGATCATCAAACGGTACGAAATAATCCGGTAGAAGGACCCGGCTCCCCTGTGAGCGGCAAAGAGTTGACCGCTGTCTAAAAAAAACCAGGTCAGGAAGAAAATCGAAAGGCAGGAAATGGCCGTGAGCAGCGAAATTGCACGTCCGTTGCCATGAAAAAAGGACGCAGCCACAGAAGGCCAGGCATATTTCTCATAGGTCTGCGCCCTCAACTCGGCAAAAGTTTTCGGAACATTCAGACAGAACTCATGGGGAGGAATATATTGGCAGGCATGAAAACATCCGGCACAATTATGGCAGAGATTGGCCAGATACTCGAGATCGCCGTCCGGAAACCTCCGGCGCTTTTCCATGGCCGGGAAGACGGCGCAGAACCCGCCGCAGTAGCGGCAGGCATTGCACACTTCCATAATGCGCCGGGCCTCTTGCAAGGTCTCATTGTTTGACATACCGCGCCGCCTCCTGCCCTGCAATCCTGCCGAAAACCGTGCCGATGGTCATACCGGTTCCCGCCATATAGCCCTTGCCGAGAATATTGCCTGCCATGATCTCCCCGGCGGCGAAGACGTTGCCGGCTCTGCCGCCGTTTGCCATCATCACCCGGGCACTGTGATCGACCTTGACGCCGAGATAGGTAAAGGTAATGCCGGGCCTAAGAGGGTAAGCGTAAAACGGCGGCGTATCAAGCTTTTGAGCCCAATGGCTCTTAGGCGGGCTGAGGCCGGCCGTCGAACAGTCGTCAAGACGCGTACCGTCAAACGTTCCCGGTTGTACCGCCCGGTTGAAGTCCGCAACCGTCTCCTGCAGGCAAGCCGGATCAAGGCCTAGGGTCTCTGCCAAACCAGGGATGTTGTCTGCCATAAGCGGCGGAAAAAGCGAGGGCATAAAGGCGGCTATGGATTTGGCATCAATTATGGCATAGGCGATCTGGTCCGGCTGGCCGGCAACCAACCGCCCCCAGATCGCATAGCGTTTGGGCCAGAAGTCTTCGCCTTCATCATAAAAACGTCGCGCCTGCCGGTTGACGACAATCCCGAACGGAACACAGTCGAGCCGGGTTACGATTCCGGCGTCAAAACGGGGGGAACGGGCGTCGATGGCCACCATATGCCCCTGGCTGGGATCGCCAACAGGGCAGGCGCCCAGACGAATCAACTCCTTCAACATCCGACCCCGGTTAAAAGGAGTGCCGCGGATGATAAAGTTGGCGGCAACATCCCCCCAGGCCTCTTTCAACCACTCGACATCGGCTTGAAATCCTCCCGCGGCCACCACCAGGCTCCGGGCTTTGACCTCCTTGGGAAAGGCACGACTGCGCACCCGGCAGGCCGTGAACACCCCGGCCTCAATATCAAGGTCCAACACTTCAGTATCATAGAGGATATCGATCCCAAGACGCTGGGCCAGGTGATAATAGGCGTTGAGTAGTGCTGTCCCGCCACCCAGAAAAAAAGGATTGGTACGCGCCAGGTTCAGCGTCCCTTTGATATGCTGAAAACGCACCCCACGTGTATACATCCAGTCAGCAAGTCCTGCCGATTCGCGGATCATAAGGCGTGCCAATGCCTCGTCGGTCTTCTTTTCGGTTACTTTCAAAAGATCACTCAGAAATTCCTCTTCCGGATACGTCCCTTGCAAAAATTTCGTCGGGCCGTGGTGCATGCATCTGAGATTCCGCGTGTGACGACTGTTGCCTCCCCGAAAGGGACGGGGGGCATGTTCCAGCAGCAGGACACCGGCCCCGGCTTCCCTGGCTGTGAGAGCGGCACACAGGGCGGCGTTTCCACCTCCGATCACCAGAACATCATAGACCTTTTTCAGATCGGTCATAAACTTTTTTTTCCTCGATTTGCCCACTGAATATCAGCATGTTAAGACACCGATTATGATACATCAAATTTGCCTCTTTTGCTCTTCCCGTTTGATTCCTCCTCTGTTGATGGTCCGAAACACCAGGGGAGAGGCAAAGAGGATGAGAATAACCCGTAAAACATTGTGGGCGGTCACGAAGGCAGGATCTATCTTCAGGGCCAGGGCGACCAGGGAAATCCCGGTAAGACCGCCGGGAGAAAAGGCGAGAAAAAGGGCATCGACCGGCAAACCGGTGAGAGGCTGCAGAGCCAGGCTGAAGAGCAGGGACAAGACCAGCATCCACAGTGTAACCAAAAAGGACAGGACCATCCCATGCACCAGTTCCCTGATCTTCACCCCGACAAAATCGCTGCCGATGCCGCTGCCGATCACCACCTCAGCCACGAGGAGCGGAAAGATCGGCAGAGGATGCAACGACAGTCCTAACAGCTGGGCCGCAGCGACCAACACAAAAGGCCCAAGCATGGCCGCCGAAGGCATGTGGAGAAGACGTCCGATGAGCCAGCCGGCAGCGCCGATTGCTACCCAAAGCCCTATATCATACCATGTTAACGGGGTACCCGTTCCTGCTTTTGCAGAGGTGACAGGTCCTGCTCCGAAAATCAGATGATACCCGAGAACGATGGTAAACAGGACCAGGACCACACGGACGGCATGGGTCAGGGCGATGCTACGTTCCCGGCCGCCGAAGGCACCGCCCAGTGTCGTCATCATCAAAATGCCCCCAGGGGAAGCGGCAAAATAGGCGGTTACCGGATCAAAGCCGGCAAAACGCCGCAAAAAATGGTAGATGGTGGCTATGACTACTGCCACATAAAGAGTAACCCCGGCCATGGTGATGGGCCAGCGGGAGATGTTGGCCAGACTATCATGATGAATGCCTGCGCCGATCATGAGACCGACCACAACCAGAATGATACTGCGCAACCAGGCCGGGACCCGTACCTGAATCCCGGCCATCGCCGGTATCGCAGTACCGCAGATGGCCCCGAGCAACCAGGGCATGGGCAGCCTTAGCACGGCAAATAGCGCTCCCCCCACGGCACCACTGATAAGTGCCGTGGATATGGAAAGAACCTGCTCCCGAACCGAGGAAGACGATTTCTGCTTTTCCATCAACCGACAAATCCAGGAAGCAGGAGAGCTATCTTGGGAAAAATCATGACGATGATAAGACCGATCAAGCCGACAAAGGCATAGGGCAAAGAGCCCATGAGGACTTCCCGGATGGTAAAATCATCACGCAGGGATTGGACAACGAAGAGGTTCATACCCACCGGCGGCGTTACGGCACCGATCTCCATATTCATGACGAGAATGACGCCGAACCAGATCAGGTCGATATGCAAGGCCTGCAATCCGGGAAGCAGAATGGGAATGGTGACCAGAATGGCAGCTGCGGCATCCATGAACATTCCCAGGATCAGATAGAGGATATTGACGGCGATCATGAACTGCCAGACATTCAGATGCATACCCTCGAGCCAGGTGGTGACATCCTGAGGAACCCGCAATAGGGACAGGGTATTACCGAAGACCGAGGCCCCGGCAATGAGCATGAGGATCATGGCGCTGGTGACGACGCTGTCCAAGGATGCCTGCCACATGAGTTTCCAGGTCATGGTCCGTTTGAGAACCACCGTCAACAGCAAGGCATAGACCACACCGACCGCCGCCGCCTCCGTGGGTGTGAACCAGCCCAGGTAGATGCCGCCCAGGACCAGTGGGATCATGAGCAGACTGCCGATCATCCCGCTGGTAATGGGGATGTTCTTTTGCTCGCTTGCCGCTGTGGTACCGTCTTTTTTCATTCTGTGCCAGGCTGTCAGCACCGTATAAAGTATAAAAAACACCGCCAATAAAATGCCGGGAAGGACCCCGGCCATAAAAAGCTGGCCCACCGACGTATTCGTCACCAGGGAATAGAGGATGAAAGAGATGCTTGGAGGAATCAGGATGCCCAATGTGCCGGCCACGGCTACCGAACCCATGGCCATACCCCTGTCATAGCCGCGGTCGAGCATCTCCGGAATACTGATGGAGCCGATTGTTGCAGCCGTTGCCGTCGACGATCCGGAGATAGCCGCAAAGATGGCGCTTGCGGCCACGGCGGCAATGGCCAGCCCGCCGGGAAGACGCCCAAAAAAACGCTGGGCAAAGTCAAACAGATCTCTGCCGGCCCCGCCTTTGAGCATCAACTGGCCCATCAGGATATAGAGGGGTATGGCAATGATCACAAAGGAATTCATGTCCGAATAGGCCCCCTGGGCCAGGGCGGTAATGCCCGGTTGAAATCCGATGGCCATCATATAGCCTACTGTTCCGCTTAACAAAAGCGAAATCGAGATGGGAATGCCCAGAATCAGCAGCAAACCGAGGGCGACAAAGGTCATGGTAAACGCCATATGCCTTCCTTTTTGGTTGTATCAGACAGACTGACACGTGAAGAGAGAAACTCCTTTAAAACGTCTGTTTCCCCTATTTTTCCGAGCTCCCCAACTCGGTGAGCCGACGCAAGAGCTTATGAACTTCGGCAGCCAACCAAAGGACCGCCCCCAGAGGCAAAGCCGCCTTGGCTATCCATACCGGCCACTCCACCACATCGATGGTCGTTTCATGGGTTACAAGACTCGAAAAGGCCAAGCGATAGCCGGACACGGCAAACATGATCAGAAAGATCGCAATAATGCCAAAGCGCATCAGATTAAGCAGCCTGCCCCGACCTCCGAGCATATTTTCCAAAGCGATTCCGGCGGTGACGTGGTGTTCTCTTAAAGATGTCAGCACGGCACCGATAAAGGCCAGCCAGACCAGAGCAAAAAGGTCGAGATCATAGGTCCAGTAATTATCAATACGCAGAATACGCAGGGTAATACCGATTATGATGGAAAAAGCGAGAACCAGTATCGTTGCCGCAGCCAGATGGCCAGTGCCGGAGGCCAGCCTGCCGGTTATTGCTTTCAAACCCAAAGCGGCACGAAAAAGCGCCCCCCCCGGTTTATCTCCGGTGAGGGCGCTTTTTTCTTTTTTGGCTGATCCGGCCGGTAACTTGGCCGGATCAGTGGATTGATCAGTATGGTTATTTTCCACAATGTATACCTTTTGATACCAGAGTCATCAATGACTCAGCGCCATCTTTATATCAGAGATTATCTGCTTTCCATCCTTGCCTGTTTCGGCGAGATAATTCTTCTCGGCCATGGCTCCGGCTGTTTTCTTCCACTGTTGCAGGTCTTCGGCCGTGGGCTGGTATACATGGTTGCCATTTTTCTCTGCTATTTTGATATCATTTGTAAATTCATGTTCGATGTTGGCCACTGCCGAGCCTTCCGTGTTGGCAATCGCCTTGGAAATAATATCACGCTGTTCCTTGGTCAGCCCTTTCCACCACTGAAGATTGGCCTGAACCGGATAAACAAGGGGAACGTAATGGATGGCTGTGATATATTTGCCGACCTCAAACCATTTACGGGAGACAATCGAAGACAAACCAGATACCCCGCCGTCCAAGACACCGCGCTGCATGGCCGTATAGACTTCACTTGAATCCACAGCCACAGGAGTTGCACCCTGAGATTTCAAGAACAGGGCGGAGAGTTTTCCCTCTGAGCGCATATGCAACCCTTTCAGGTCCTTCGGAAGCTTAATCGGGTGTTTGGTGTTGATATAACTTTTGGCATACCCGTAGAATCCCCAGCCGATAATCTGAATCCCATGTTTGTTGAGGGTCTTGTTTACATCTTGCCCCAATTTTCCATGCAAGGCTTTGAGCAGGGCCGAGGCATCATCGATCAAAAAGGGAATGGTATCCCATTCCAGGGACGGCTCCTGTTTGGACCACCAATGCATGGCGAAGATGCCCATGCTGGCCGTATTGTTCGCCACCCCTTCGGAAATATTGGACTCTTTGAGGAGCGACCCGGAGGGATAGGTCTCGACATGTATCTTGCCGTGACTCAGGGTCTGGATCTCTTTGGCAATGGCATTGCCCTGGTTTGCGGTAGCGGTGTCCGGCGGCATGTACCAGGCAAAACGCACGGTGAGATCCTGCGCTTTAACTGGGACTGCCACAGCACCCCATGCCATAAATAGGGCACAGAGTGTCACAAACAGACAGATAGAAAACGATTTTTTCATAGCTCTCTCCTAATGGTGAAGGTACATCCAACTAGCCGATATGGCCAAGCCCGAATTTCTCTCAAGCCGAGACCGTTGCCTATCCGAAAAGCCGATAAAAGAACACAGCGGGATTTCGGATGCAGCCGGATCAATACGACCTCATGGGCACTCCTTTCAGGACGCCGGTGGACATCATGTCGCACAACCGATTCCTGGTTAAAATTCTTTACCAGAAAAGCTTAGAGACGACTAGACCACACACTCCTCATGAGAAATCCGGATGAGTTGTTAAACCAAACGATTGAGAAGCTCCATATGTTATCAATTATATTTCACCAGAGTCTTTTGTAAATAGAACCAGTCTAAAAAAGCATATAAGTACACGTTAATAAATTTTTGGCCGGAGCAAAAAAAACAACGAAAGAAGCCGGCGATCTGATATAATCAGTAACAGTATGCCATACTGTTACAATACCATTGAGTTCGGATTCCCCGCAGGCTGATCCGGCCGCATCTCTTTTCATCCCTTCTGATGCCTTAATTTCTCACAAATGGAGAAGATGATGATGTTTCTCGATCCCGAAAATCCGATAACAACCTGCTCAGCTGCAACATGTGACGATTGTCCTGCCGGCAACCATGTGCATTGCCATTTCTCTCGTAAGGAATTACTGCTTTTCTTCCTCCTGGCCGCACCTTCTTTTCTTTTGGGAGGAGCCGGAATCATGCATGCAGGCGAATGGTGGCTGATCCCATGGCTGATCGTAATTGTCGGCTATTTCGGCTTTATTGAGATCCGGGTCATGTGTTCCCATTGCCCTCACTACGCCGAAGAGGGAATCTCTTTGAAATGCTGGGCAAATTATGGTTCTCCCAAGATATGGAAATACCGCCCCGGACCGATGAATCTCTGGGAAAAATGCATCTTTTTTTTAGGACTCATACTTGTTTGGGGTTTTCCCCTCTACTTTTTACTCGCAGGCTTACAATTCTTCCTGCTTGTCGTATATCTTCTTACAGCAGCAGGTTTTCTGATGACACTCAGGCAATACTTCTGTTCGCGCTGCATGAATTTCGCCTGTCCTTTGAATACGGTGAACGATAAACACCGAGATCTCTTTTTTGCCCGAAACCCGGAAATTGCCAAAGCATGGGGAAAGGATAGGGAAATAAGCCAGGAAAAACCTTTATGAAAAGATCCGCCGTAGGCCAAAGTCAAGGGGGCGAGGTTTACACCCAAGAAAGATGCTTTATTCTTGAGCTGTCCAATACCCCCGAAGATCCTTATGTCTCCATTGCCAGAGCCCGGGTCGAACCTGGTGTAACGACACGTTGGCACCGGTTGCAGGGGGTAACGGAACGCTACTGCATTTTGAGCGGCAAAGGCTGTGTGGAGGTGGGCAATCTAGCCCCTTGGGTTGTACGGACTGGCGATGTGGTGCACATTGAGCCTATGTGCCGGCAACGCATAAGCAATATCGGGAAAGAAGATCTCATCTTTCTTGCCGTTTGCACCCCCCGTTTTACTCTGGATTCCTATATCGATATAGATGATGCTGTGGATGGGTAAGAGTTATGTTCATCCTGTATGGGATCCCTATCTATATCGCAGGAGGCGAAGTTCATCGCTTACGTTCGCATCGCTGAGGCCGCAGGGGAACCACATGAGTCCCACAGGGTTGCCGACAGGACCTCCGCAACTGCCAGCAGGCCATGGAGGGCCTGTCTGTCTGCCGTGGTGAACAGGCGATTCGGCCGCAGAGCAGCGGAGGGAAATGATAAACTTCGCCGGATTGTTGCTATCAGCTTTTCAAAAGTATCGTAATCCAGTTGTCCCAAAAAAAACGCACACCTCCAAAACATAAAAAAACCATGTCTACAGATAAAACGATAAACATAGAAGATGCGCACATGGCCCCCTTTTTCAAGAAGATCCCGGTATCCATCGAACGAGGTCAAGGAATCTATGTCTGGGATGAGGAAGGTCGAAGGTACCTGGATTTCACTTCGGGCTGGGGCGTCACCTGTCTGGGGCATGCCCATCCGCAAATCACGGCGGCATTGGTTGAGCAGGCAGGCAAGATTATACAAAATCCCAATTCAGGACTCACGTACTCCCCTGCCCGGGCGCGTCTGCTGTCTCTCCTCGCCGACATTCTGCCCAAACCGTTGACACGGATATTTTTCACCAATAGCGGAGCCGAAGCCAATGATGCCGCCATCAAGCTCGCTCGTAAGGTGACAGGACGGCCGGATATTGTCTCCACCGAGAAGAGTTTCCACGGCCGGACCATCAGCACTGCCTCAGCCACAGGCCAGATCAGCCATCACGGCAAGTTTAATCTTCTGATGCCCAACTACCGTTTTGTCCCATTCAACGATCTGGATGCCATGGAACAAAACCTGGATGAGTCCGTGGCCGCAGTCATCGTCGAACCGGTTCAGGGTGAGGGAGGAGTCCGGGTACCGTCGGATGATTATCTCCCGGGTTTAAGCCGTCTGTGCCGAGCGAATGGGAGTCTTTTGATCGTCGATGAGATCCAGACGGGTTTCTGCCGACTGGGCCCGATATTTGCCGCCGGCAGGCAAGGGGTTGAGGCCGATTTTCTGACCATGGCCAAAGGGATTGCCGGAGGTTTTCCCTTTGGGGCCTTTGCCATGTCCGAAGACGTTGCCGCGCATCTGGAGCTTGGCGACCATGGAGGAACCTATTGCGGTAATCCCCTTGGATGTGCAGTGGCATATGCCGTAATCAGTTATCTGGTGGAACATGACATCACAGCCCATGTGGAGAATATCGGGAAAAGGGCGCTGAAACGTCTGACGAACTGGCCTGCTGCCTATCCGCATATCGTCACCGGTACCCGCGGCCGCGGACTGCTTATTGGTCTAGAACTGTCCGACGCTGAGACTGCAGGCCAAATCGTCGACCACTGTCTTGAAAAAGGACTCTTCATCCGTCAGACGCAAGGGAATGTCATCCGTCTGTTTCCTGCCTTAAACATCACCTTCGAACAGATGGAAACAGGACTGTCCATTCTTGAAAAATCCATTCTTCTCCTCGGCCAAAAGCGATAGGTGGTGGAAGAGGTGCAGATCAGCATCTTCGGCAAAGTCAGAATCCCATGATGTCAAAGAAATACTCACTTGCAGCCGGATCTCCGACCATGATACTGGCTACTGTCTGTATCGCCCAGTTCATGGCCCCCTTTATGCTCACCAGCATCGGAGTCGCCCTGCCGTCATTGAGCCGGGATCTGGGTGCCTCTGCCATGCAGCTCGGCCTGGTGGAACAGCTCTATGTCCTGTCGCTTGCCATGTCCATGCTCACCTTCGGCAAACTGGGCGACATTATCGGCCAGCGCCGGGTCTATCTGGCAGGGCTGGTGATATTTACCCTTCTCACCTTCTTGCTGGGTTTCTCACAGAGTATAGGGATGGTGATGCTGTTTCGCTTTATCCAGGGGATAGGATCATCCATGGTTCTGGCGGGAAGCATGGCCCTTGTTGCCGGAGCCTATCCTCCCGAGCGGCGGGGGAGAAAAATCGGCCTTGTCTCAGCCTGTACCTACGCCGGACTCTCTACCGGACCGGTTATCGGCGGCTATGTCACCCTGAATTTCGGCTGGCGGCACGTTTTTCTGTTGACCGTACCCATTGGCATGGCGGCAATAGCCATGTGTCTTTTCGGAATGCGGGAAATGGAAAAAAACGCCTCCGATGAACATATGGACTGGAAAGGCAGCCTGGTTTATGCTGTCAGTGTCGGCCTCATCATGACCGGGGCAGCCCATGCCAAAGAAGTCTTCCTTGGACTGCCCATGGTGGCACTCGGAGTGTTCGGTCTCATTGCATTCATCCGTATGGAGTTAAAAATTTCGAGCCCGCTTCTCGATGTAAGGATTCTTGTGAAGAATCGTTTTTTTACCTTGAGTTGCCTCGCCGCCATGGGAAACTACGCCGCCACCTTCGGCATCATTTTTCTCATGAGTCTGTTTCTGCAGTATGCCAAGGGACTGTCACCGAGACAGACGGGTTTTGTCCTGTTGATGCAACCCCTGATGCAGGTGGTTGCCTCACCCGTTGCTGGAAGGCTGGCCGAAAGATACAACATCGCCAAAGTAGCCACCGCTGGGATGCTAGCAAGCTCGGCCGGGCTCCTTCTGGCCGCCTTAACCGTTGGACCGGCCATTCCCATTTGGCTGGTCATAATCGAGCTTATGTTGATCGGATCGGGATTCGGCATTTTCATCACCCCGAACTCGACGGCCATCATGGGAAGTGTTGAACGGCGATTATTCGGAGTTGCTTCGGGGATGATAGGTGCAATGCGGACATTGGGAATGGCGGCAAGTCTCACGACAATATCGCTTATTTTTTCTCTTATCATGGGTAAGCATGCTATAACAAAAGAGACATTGACTCTTTTCCTCTACAGTATGCGAACAGGGCTCGTGGCCTATGCTATCTTCTCCTGTCTAGGCATCATCTTATCCTTAGGCAGAGTTAACAAAGCGAAAAATAATTGACAATTCCTGAGATCTTAGAGAAACTTACAGAGTACGAGAGGAATCAACAGAAAGAATGTTGGTGGGCGGGATGAGATTCGAACTCACGACCTTCGGCTTCGGAGGCCGACACTCTATCCAGCTGAGCTACCCGCCCAAAATACGACAAGCCTTTCTCCAAAATCCTGAAAGGCCTTCGGGGGGACATCTTACCACAGACTTTTTTTTTCGCAAGACAAACCGCTTGAGCTGCCTATCAGAAACACTATCCCCTTCATGGGCAAGACGAGTCCGTAGCAGCGGTTGTTTTTATCGATGACGGAGTTTTTTCTAAAACCAGGATCTCGTTTCGCATGAAGCCGCTTTATCGAAAGAAAAAACCAGAGATACCACTGTCGGTTTCACAGAAACATCCCTAACGATTTAAAACCTTTTCATCAAAACCCGTTTACTACTCAAGAACTACAGTATATTAGCAAGTAGTTTGGGGCGCCAACCAAAACCGGATTTTTCAGGACCACAAAATGGCCAAGACAAATATTTTGCTTTCAAGGTTTGTCGCGTATTGGTTTATATTTATATTTTTTTCTCTATTATCCAATTGCTACGCTATAAATCTAACAAGTGACGAAAAGGCGTATCTCCATTCAAAAAAAAACATCATCTTTGTCAGCCAGTCACATTACCCACCTTTTGAATTCGTAGACGCCAACCATCAAGTTCAGGGGATGATGATAGACCTGATTCATTGGATGGCGGTGGAAATGTCCTTTCGCCCTGTATTTAAGACCATGACCTTCGAACAGGCACAAGATGACGTTCTTTCCGGTCGGGCCGATATTATCACCAGCCTCTTTTATAGTGAAAAAAGGAGTAAAAAATTCCAATTTACCAATACGCTTTTTGATGTTCCTGCCTCTATATTCGTCAAGAAAGGAAGAACCGATATCAAGGACATCAAAGATCTCAACGGCAAAACCATCGCTATCCAAAATGGCGATTACGCCAAGGACTATCTGGAATCCCACAATGTACATTTTTCCGTTATAAATACGAAAGATTTTTCCGAGGCCACAGACAAGGTCATAGATAACGAAGCGGATGCCGTCATAGGAGACGAACCCATCGTCCTCTACCATATCTTCAGCAAACACCTGACGGATTATATTCAGAAGATGGACACCCCCCTCTACATCGGCAAAAACTGCATGGCTGCCAAAAAGGGGAACACACTTCTCATCGATATCCTGAACAAAGGGATAGAACAGGCAAGAAAAGATGGCGTCCTCGATAAGATCAGCAGGAAATGGCTGGGAATAACCTTCGGTCACAAAGAAAGCTTTGTCGAACGTTATCTTTGGCAGATATCGGCTGCTGTCACCGGACTTCTTCTGCTGTTGCTGGGCGTGTGGGTATGGAATGTCAGATTGCGTTTTCTGGTCCGGGAAAAAACAGCAGTCATAGTCCGGCGTGAAGAAGCCTTGCGCGAAAGTGAAAAAAACTTCCGCACTTTCTTCACCACCATGGACGATGTTATACTCGTTGGTGCTCCTGACGGCGCAATCCTTTACACCAACCCTGTTGTAATAGAAAAACTAGGCTATGGCATTGCCGAACTGGCTGAAATGAACATCTTTGATCTCCACCCTCAAGAAAGCAGGCAGGAAATGGAAAAGACTATTGCCTCCCTGTTGAAAGGGGAACTGAGCCATTGCCCCTTGCCCCTGCAAACCAAAACCGGCGTACTCATCCCTGTGGAATCAAGAGCCTGGTCCGGGAAGTGGAACGACAAGGATTGCATTTTCTGTATCTCCAAGGATCTTACAAAAGAACAGGAGGCACTGCAGAAATTCAATCTCCTCTTCAACAGTAATCCTGCCTTGATGGCTGTAATGAGCGCTACAGAAAAGCGCTTTACCGAAATTAATGATGCCTTTGTCAACGCCCTTGGTTTTTCCCGGGAAAAGATCATCGATAAGACCTTCTTAGAGTTGGATCTTTTTGTCCATCCTGAAAGTTTCCACTCTATTATCGATGTATTGGAAAATGACGGAAGAATCGGCGAATACCAGGAACTCCAGGTCAGGAGTCAAGACGGGAAGATCCTGGATGAGATCATCTCCGGAGGAATCATTGATACTCAGGGACAGAAATATATCCTCATCGTCATGGTAGACCAGACCAAGCGTAAACAGATGGAAAGAGAACTGCGCGACAGTGAGGAAAGGTTCCGTTCCATATTCGACAATTCATCTGACGGTGTTATTTTTTCAGATCCAAAGGGATCAATTTTTGCTGCCAATAGGGCGGCAACTGAAATTTTGGGATGGACCGAGGAAGAGATTTGTCAAGGCGGCAGACAGCTTCTGGTGGATGACGACGACCCGAAATTGCTAAAGGCTATAACCGAGCGTAACAACACCGGAAGATTCCGGGGTGAGCTTTTTTTTAGACGCAAAAATGGGGAAAAATTCCCGGTGGAACTTTCCTCATCCTTATTTTCACTGGGCAACGGTACCCCCAGGGCAAGTATTATTTTCCGGGATATAAGCGATCGCAAGGCAGCAGAGGATAGTCTGACCAAAATCATGCGGGAACAACAGGTTATTCTCGATAATGCCAGTATCGGCATCTCTATGACCATCGGCAAGGTACAGATTTGGGCAAACAGAAAATTGCGCGAGTTGTTTCAATATTCACCAGAGGAGATGGAGGGTCTGGATACAAGAAAACTCCTTCCCTCTTTGGAAGCATTTGACCTGTTTTCCAAAACGGCTCGACCTGTCCTTGCTCAAGGGGAAATTTACCAAAGCGAACAGACGCTGATAAGAAAAGACGGATCACCGTTTTTTGTCAAAATAGTCGGGAAGGCAATAACACCTTCAGATATGTCCCAAGGTATTATCTGGACCCATGAAGACATCACCGAGCAGAAGAAGATGGAAGAAGAACGCAGGCAATGGGAAAGACAACGGCAACAACAGCAGAAAACCCAAAGCCTCAATCGCATGGCAGGGGCCATTGCCCATCTCTTCAACAATATTCTTTCTACGGTTATAGGAAACCTGGAAATGGCGGTTTCCGAAGTACCTTCAAGCCATTCAAACGGCACCTTGCAGGAAGCATTGAAGGCATCATATCGAGCTTCAGAAGTAAGCAGTCTGATGTTGACCTATCTCGGGCAGTCGATTGCCGATCAGGAAACCAAAGACCTTTCTGATGTCTGCCGTGAAAGTCTTCCCATTCTTGAAAGCATACCATCTAAACATGTTGTTTTTAATGTGGATTTTCCCACACCTGGACCGTTAATCAATATCAATGAAAGTCAGATCAGGCAGGTATTGAAAAACCTGGTCACCAATGCTGTTGAGACTTTGGAGAAGAACGGAGGAACAGTGTCTTTGACTATTTGCAACTCGATTTTTGCAAAGGATATTCCTTCCGTCCACCGTTTCCCTGTTGGTTGGGTAGCGCATGATACTTCCTATGCCTGTATCGAAGTTAGGGATACCGGTTCAGGGGTTGGCGATAAGGAGATCGAGCAGATATTCGACCCCTTTTATTCTACAAAATTTACGGGTCGGGGATTGGGACTACCGGTGGTTCTTGGAATCGTTCGGGCCCATAACGGAGTGATTACCGTTGAAAGTCTACCAGATAAAGGAAGTACGTTCCGTGTCTTTCTGCCCCTGTCACCGAAAAAATCCCTTGCCGACCCGACAAACCCAAAAAATTCCTCTTCTCCAGTAGAGAAGAACAATACCATACTGCTGGTGGAGGCCGAAGAGAGTTTACGCAGACTGACTGCAACCATGCTTAAGCGCTTGAATTATAAAGTACATGAAGCCAAAGAAGGTGCCCAGGCCATGGAAATCTTTAGAAGGCACCAGCAAACTATCAGTTTGGTGATCTGCGGTTTGACCATACCGGGCCTGGACGGCCTGGAGACCTGCGAGGTTTTGCATAAACTGGCACCAAATCTTCCGGTGATTCTTACCGGGGATGACCAGGAAATGCAGATCATTAATAAAAGACGGTCGGAAAGACCCTGGGCTTTTCTCTCAAAACCTTATGGGTTCAGCGAACTATCGGACATAGTAACTAAATATGTCATCAAGGAGGATACGTGATGCGGTGGGTTTGCAGGTATTTTGGGGCTCATCCTCTTCCTTCCTCCTCTTTTTGGATCCGCTTCCTATACTCCTCCCACTCCATGGGCATCATGCTTTTTTTCTTATTATTGCAGTCCTTACAGGAAGGAACCAGATTGTCCTTGCTGCTTTCACCTCCCATGGCAAGCGGTATGAGATGATCCATGGTCAACTCGCCCGGAATAACCGCTTTTCGACAGTACCAGCACTGTCCCATGGCCGTCTTTTTTTGCCACCACCTGGTCTTTCTGAGTGCCCGGGCCTTGGATTTTTCCCTTTTGATCCAGGCCTCGTCGATACCGTCAAATCCGAAATAATCGCTCATTATGTCGCCAACTCCCCAACCAGATACGTCCTGACCGCGCCGATAAGATAAAGAGAGCCGGCAACGACAATGATATCGTTTCCTCCTGCAGCATGTTCCGCCGTTTGCAGGGCATCTATTACATCAGCGACAAGCTCTGCCTTCTCCTGCAAAGCAGCCGGAAGACAGGCCAGAAGCTGTGCAGGTTCCGCCGACCGTTCCCCGGCCGGCCTGGTCAGGATGATCCGCTGGGCCAACTCTCCTATGGCAGGTACGGTCTGTTTAAGGTCTTTGTCGCTCATGGCTCCCCACACCACGATGAGCCGGCGATAGTAATATTCCTGTCTAAGCGTTGCCACCAAACTGTCAACACCGGCTGGATTATGAGCTCCGTCCAGCAGATAATGGACGAGATCCTCTCCTGCACCAGCCGACTCGTCAACCTGTTTTCGCGTCCTCCGGTTGAGAATGATATACTCGAGCCTGCCCGGCCAATGGACATCGAGCAATCCGGCCTGTATTTCTTCGGTCGGAACGGCAAACCCGACGTGTTCGAGCAAGCCGAGGGCTGCAAGGGAAAGTGAGGCATTTTTTACCTGATAACTCCCACGCATGGAACACCTAAGGTACGTCAGGTCTTTTCCTGACAGTAAGCCTTTCATTCCATGCCACCTCCAAGTACCGTCACTTTGTGTCTCAGCGGCAAAGGCGTCTCCGTATTGATAGAGATCCGAACCAAGCTCAGCACACCTTTTACGGATCACCCCGGTGGTGAGATCTTCCTCCGTACCGCCGACAACCGGCACACCTGCCTTGATTATCCCTGCTTTTTCAAAAGCGATGGAGGCCAGATCATAACCGAGATAGGCCTCATGATCCATACTGACATTGGTAATCACCGAGATCAGCGGTTCGACGACATTGGTAGCATCCAACCTTCCGCCAAGCCCCGTTTCCAGGATAACCAGATCGAGATCGGATGCGGCGAACCAGAGAAAAGCAAGGGCAGTGGTGAATTCAAAATAGGTGATTCTCTCCTCTCCCAGCACGTTTTTGATCCGAGTTGCCAGCCGGGCAAAGGTTTTTCTATCGATATACCGGTTATTTATACGAAAACGCTCCCGAACGGAACTAAGATGCGGAGAGGTGTACAACCCAACACGATACCCCATCCGGGCAAGGATTGTCAGAAGCGTCATACTAACGGATCCCTTGCCATTGGTACCGGCGACATGGACGAACTTTAATTTCATCTCCGGTCTTTGAACACGGGCCAGAAAAGACCGCATGGCATCGAGTCCAAGCTTGATCTTATGAAACTGGAGATTGTTGAGATAGGCCTCTGCTTCTGAATAATTCACATGGGTACCCTGCTGTAAGATGAGCACAATGCTTTAAGGAGCGAATTCTTGGCACTTGTGATATCATCCCTCTTGATGAGATACTTACCTCTTTACCACTTTAAGTTTTGCATAATCCAGGTGTAAGGTCTTCAGACCATGCTTGGCAAAATCGACGTCGACGGAATTGGGCTTGGCAAGCCGTTTGACGACGCCTTCTCCGTAGAAGGGATGGCTGACGGTGCTTCCTTTGACCAGATCGTTCAATGTTACTTTTTTCTGTTTTTTGCCACTGAATGTGAAATCCGACCTCTGGCAGGAGGAGAATCCGAAAGAAGAAAACCCGGAAACGTTCTCCTCTTGCAAACGCTCATATAGACCCGATCGCAACTCACGTAGAAAAGGAGACATACCAACCCGTTGAAATCGTCGATCGACTGTCATCAAGTCACGGGGATAACAAAGATATAATATTTTTTTGGCCCGGGTTGCCGCAACATAAAGCAGGCGTCTCTCCTCTTCCCATTGTCCACCGGATTCGGCCGCCGGATGGGGAAAACGGCCTTCTGCAAGCCCTATCACGAAAACAACCTCCCACTCAAGACCTTTGGCGGAATGGATAGTGGACAGCACCAGTTTTCCCCGATCCCCCATCTCCGAGACGAAATCGGATTCCGGCGGATCAAGGGCTGTGTCGTCGATAAAGACCTGCAGGTCGTCGTAGGTGGCGATGATACCCTTCAACTGTTCAAGATCCTTCTGCCTTTTCGGATAATCATCGGCATAGATTTGCTCAAAAAGGGGAGCATAGTACTGCATGGCGATATCAAACAAAGCCGGCGGCGAATCCGTTTGCCGCAGCCTGTCAAAAAGTACGCTAAGTTCACGCAGCCCTCTTTTCCATCCGGCCCCGGCCGGATATTGGGAAAGGGTTAAAAAGGGATCCTGGGAGGAGGAAATGGCGGTTGTGATTTTCTGGGCGGTTTTCGGTCCTATTTTTGAAATCTGCAAGAGAATTCTGTTCCATGACAGATTGTCTCTGGGGTTGACAAGAATACGCAAAAAAGACAAGACATCCTTGATGTGTGCTGACTCGGTGAGTTTTAATCCGCCCCGTTTTTCAAAATCCAAACCTGCCGCGTTAAGCTCCATCTCCAGTTTGAACGAATGAAAGCCGGAGCGAAACAGAACTGCCATCTGCTCAAGAGGCATGCCCTCTTCGTGCAGTCTTTTGATCTTCTTCGCGATAAACAGGGCTTCCTGCCGTTCGTCGTCAGCAGCAAACAACCGGGGTTTGACATTGCCTTCTATCCTGGTGAACAGAGTCTTGGTATATTTGTCTGTGGCATTTCGGATAATGTCGTTGGTAAGGCTTAAGATCGGCTGGGTCGAGCGGTAATTCTCTTCCAGTTTGATGATGCAGGTCTGAGGAAAAATCTGCGGGAAGCGCATGATATTAAAAAAGTCGGCACCCCGGAACGAATATATGGACTGCGAATCATCGCCGACCGCCATGACATTGTCATGGGTTGCTGCTGCCAGGCGAATTATTTCTGCCTGAACCAGGTTGGTATCCTGATACTCGTCAACCATGATGTGGGAAAACCTATTGGAGATGGCCGTTCGAGCATCAGGAACCTCTTCCAACAACCGCTTCCAATTAGTCAAAAGATCGTCATAGTCCATGAGACTGTGATTTCGCTTAAATTCAGTGTAGTGATTTTGCAGGGTTAAAAGGTCATCCAGATGTTCGCTCAGGTGTGCATATTGGTCATAGACAAGGTCTTCCAGCTGCATGGATTTATTAACGGCCCCACTGAACATGTTGACGATGATACGTTTTGAAGGAAACTGTCTGCCTCGACCTCCAAGCCCGAGAGATGATTTTAAAAGATTGACGATCCCCTCGGCATCTGCACGGTCTATTATTGTAAATGACGAGTCGAAACCGATGGAAGCACCATACCGTCTCAACAGCATGTTGGCTACGGCATGGAAGGTACCGCCGACGACACCGCTGCAGGAGTTATGCAACAGATTCCCGGCACGCCAGAGCATTTCCTGGGCGGCCTTTCTGGTAAAAGTGAGCAAAAGGATGCTTTCCGGGGCGACCCCTTGTTCCATAAGGTAGGCCACCCGGTAGACCAGGGTTCTTGTCTTGCCGCTGCCGGCCCCGGCAATAACAAGAACGGGACCGTCCATGGTGGTGACGGCCCTCCGTTGGGGATCATTCAATTGTTGCAAATCGACACCGGTTTTTACCGGTTCGTTTGACGGGGAAAATGTATCCGTATACATGAGCACCAATCTACCACAGTGCCCACATCACCGCAACGTTGGTTGACAAGGACGGTACGTTGGTTTTATAATATTTTTCCAGAAGCAATGCAACCCACCGGATACCAACGTTTTTAGAGGAATACAATGAAGACCGAGTCCCTTGACGCACTTTTTTCCAATGAAAACCTCCATGAGATCTTTCCGCCGGAACGCACAGCCGCCTTTTTTGAGGCCCTTTTCGGCGATGCCGAGGAGGGAGCTTACGATATCAGGCTTGCCTATCTCGGCTCAGACGGACGCACGATTTCTATGGAGCTACAGCTTTTGGAGCGCCCAGGCCATTGTCTGGCCTGCAATCTCACCCAAGGGTTGCCCACTGTCTTCTCCAGGCATCCGGTCATCAATATCGCCGGTATCGTAGAAGAAGTCGATAAGCTTCTTGCCGGTCAAGCGCGCTGTGTGGATTGGTCACTCGGATATACCAAACAGAAAACTAGGAATATGCATTCCATCCCGCTTACTATCACCTTGGAAAAACATTAAATGCGTACCATCTAAAGTCAAAAAGCCGACTCGTCTGAGTCGGCTTTTTTTATTGAAAATTTTGATTACCACTGAATCTCAGTTTTGTACGTAAAGAGGGATTGTGGCCACCCTTTTCACGGGTGTCTGTGCCCTGGATGGGCATAGTCAAGCCCCCATGGACGGGTTTATGGCGTCCCGTGAATGGGGTGGCTACAACCCCGTCGTTTTTACCTGAAGATTAGTGGTAATCAGATTGAAAATTAACGGTCCGTTGTACTTACTTGACAGCAACCTGGGAACGGCCTCCATCTTTTGCATGGTACAGAACATCGTCAGCTCTTTCCATCCATTGAGCCAGGGTTTCGGATTCCTTCATCTGCGCCACCCCGATACTTACGCCGAGTTTCATCCCTCTAGCAGCTCTGATATTCAATGTTTTTACGGCATTGCACAGTCTATCGGCCAATATTTTGGCGCTTTTCTTATCAGTATCGTCTAAGACCAGGATAAATTCATCTCCTCCCATTCTTACTAAAAGATCGGTGGATCTGACGGCATTGTTCAATACCTTTGCTACCGATTTCAATACTTCGTCCCCGGTCAGATGCCCAAGGGAATCATTAACTTCCTTGAAGTTGTCAAGATCCATGGACAACATCGTCAACGGACGATTATAGCGCCTTGAACTTTTAATCATGACTTTGATCCGCTCATCAAATACACGACGATTAGCCAGTCCCGTCAGTACATCATGACTTGCTCGCTCGAACAGTTCCTCGTACTCCAGTCCCCTTTGCAGAGAATCACTCAATATTTCTAATGATTCATTGATAAGATGAATCTCCTCGGCCCCGAGTTCCCGCCCTTCCTTCAGGATCAAAAATATCCCGGCATCCTCAGAGGTTTCAAAGATCCATTTATGGGCATAATGTCCTTCGTTATCCTTATATATACCACCGTTGGGAATAGGGTTTCCGATGAGTTCCTCGGCAAAGGCGATGGCACGCCGCCGGTTTGGCCCATGTCCGGAACAAAAAAGATATTTCTTATTTCGACTGCTGTTGTTGTAGCCGATGAGTTCATGGGCCACATGCGGCATCAGCCACACGGAATAGGTTTCAATCATGGAGGAAAGATTCAACATTCCAGCCAAACGGCTGTGGAGTTTGTTAAACAAATCCAATCGTTTTGAATGTTGTTTTAAATGATTCAACTCAACCATTACCTGGTCGATTTCATGCCATTCATTTCTGCTCGCTCCATTTGAAGGCATTTGTGTTGAGGCATTCATCAGTTTCTTCCTTTCATAAAGTAATTTCGTTCATTCTTTGGTCTGTAATGATATATCGACCATTTCACGAATATCTTTACATCTTTTTACATTGTTGTGGCTATTGCAATAATAAGGCCAAAAACAATGCCTTGGATAAAGCAATGCTGCTCCACTTAGCTTAACCATATAATATTATAATTTTTTAAAGAAATAACAAATTCCTCTCTTCCCAGTACGATTCTGCGTTTACTCTGCCACAGCCGTAATCTTTTGCCAGCCGTCAATATTTTGGCACAAAAAAGCCAGGCCCGTTCTCCAATATAAGCGCCGGATTTTTGAAGCATATTGATCAATCTCCACAGGTAAACAACGACCTCAAGTTGTGCTTTCCACCCAAAAAGAGTACAAGTACCTATGCCATTTCCTTTAGACAACAAATGAAAGATGGTATAATCCGGATTTCTCTTCCACCAGCCAGATTGGTTGAGATCCGAAGGAATTTCTTTATATATATTGAAAACAACTAAGTATTATTAAACAATCGATGGGCTTCGGAAAGGCGTATGGATCTTAGAAAAATGCTTGGGCAACTTTTCCTCCTCGGTTTTCAAGGACAGGATATTGCAAAAGGTTCCCCCATCATAGCCGACATAGAAGAGAGAAACCTGGGGGGCGTTCTCCTGTTTGATCGTCTGTTGGCCAAGAACCTTACTTTGAATAATATTATCAACGCCTCACAAGTCAAAATTCTGGCAGAAAGGCTTCAGAGTCATGCCGGAAACCGGCTTCTTATCGGTGTGGATCAGGAGGGTGGAAGGGTCTGCAGACTCACGCAAAAGGGCGGCTTTCCCATGACGGCAAGCCTTTACGAACTGGGAGAAAGTAACGATGTCGTACTCACCGAAATTCACGCGGCAGCTGTAGCGAATATGCTCAAGTGCCTGGGTATCAATCTCAACCTGGCTCCGGTGGTCGATCTCAATATCTTTCCTGACAACCCCATCATCGGTGCCCTGGACCGCAGTTTTTCCAGCGATGCGGCGCAGGTTGTACGACACGCCAAAGCCTGGATACAAGCCCATAGATCCGGCAAAATCCTCAGTTGCCTTAAGCATTTCCCGGGACATGGAAGCGCCCGCAACGACTCCCATCTAGATTTCGTCGATATTTCCGAGACCTGGAGCCGCAAAGAGCTGGAGCCTTTTGCCGAATTGATCAAACAGGACCTGGCCGATACCGTCATGACCGGTCATTTATTTAATAAAAGCCTTGATAGCCGCTATCCGGCCACTCTTTCCCAGGACACCATTACCGGATTATTGCGCAGGGAACTTCGATACGACGGGGTCGTCATTACCGACGATATCCAGATGAAGGCCATTAGTGATCATTACGGTCTGGAAGAGACACTATTCCGAACCTTTTCAGCGGGCGTTGACATGATAATCATCGGCAACAACCTCGATTACGACCCCGATATCCTGGAGAGGGCACTGCAGGTCACTATCAGTTGCCTGCAAAAAGGCTTCCTGAAGGAAAAGGTGCTCATTGCCGCTTTCAGACGTGTCCAGCGCCTGAAAGACAGATATTTTTCCTCAAGGTTCACTCAAGAATAACTTCACATTTTAAGCGGACCTTGAGGAAAAATCGGCGAAAGTCAAGTTGAAACGTCGTCCGTCATTGTATCTTTCCACCCGCCTTATCCAGAGCCTTTCTTACGATCCTGGCCATCTCCTTAAAGGAGATCGGCTTCATAAAAAAGGCATCGACCCCGGCCTCCCTGGCACTTTCGCTGGAAAACTCTTCCAGATACCCCGTAAACAACACCACGGGTATATCTGGGCGGACCTCTTTGATATTTCGACAAAGATCCAAACCCGTCATATAAGGCATGGTCAAATCGGTCAGGACCAAGTCAAATTCGTTGAAAGATTTAAGAAAAATAAGAAGCGATTCTCTAGCGGATGTCATTGGAGTCACCGCATAACCGAGGTTTTCCAGCAGCTCGCCGGTGACGGCGACAACCTGTTCCTCATCATCGACCAGCAGAATCCGCTCGGTTCCACCAAGAAGTTCCTCTGTGCTGACGATCTGATCAAAAGAGGTGGTCTCTTTCGAGACCGGCAGGAAAATCCGAAACGTCGTACCCTTACCGACTTCACTTTCAACTTCGAGATCCCCTCCCTGCCGGATAATGATGCCGTGGACCATGGCCAATCCCATGCCGGTTCCCTGCCCTTTTTCCTTGGTGGTAAAATAGGGTTCGAATATCCTGTCCCTGATGGTGGGATCGATGCCGCAACCAGTATCCGACACACTCAGTTCCAACCAGTCCTTACCGTCTTTCACCCTGCTGCTCTTCACCAATCGAACCATAAGGACACCGTTTGTCCCGGACATGGCAAATGACGCATTGGTGCAAAGATTGATTAGGATCTGATGGATCTGAACCGGATCAACCGAGACCATGCCGCAATTCTCATCAATCTCCTGACGGATATCAATCGTTGATGGAAGAGTTGTCCGGATCAACTTCATCACCTCTTTCACAATCGGATGAATATACTGCAAGCTTTCCTTCTGCTCCTTGCTGCGAGAAAAAGTCAGGATCTGCTCAACCAGACGTCGTGCTCTCCTGGCTGCCTTAAGAATCCCATCAATATAGGTGATTATCTCTTCTTTATTCTCCCCACCTTGTCTCATGTGCAGACGGATAATCTCGGAATACCCCATGATCGGTGTCAATACGTTATTGAAATCATGGGCAATTCCTCCTGCCAACGTACCAATGGCCTCCATTTTCATGGCGTGGCGCAACTGCCTCTCCAAATCCAGCCTTTCCGTTGTATCCCGGGCAATAACCACCACACTATCGACCGTACCGGGTTTGATGCTTACCGGTGTACTGATCATCTCATAAACCGTTTCCTCATCAGTTCCCGGGTCCTCGATTGTCAGCATCCAGGTTTCGACCTGGCCGGTACAGAAACTCTTTACTATTCCGCATCCCTCACAAAAGCCTTTTTCGCCGCAGAAAATCTCACGGCAATGCTTACCTATGAAGGAAGAGCAAATCTTTTTTATGCTGTTATTGGCCCAAACAACCTTTAAATTCAAATCAAAGAGAACAACGATATCGGGAATACCGTCCAAAATAGCCTTTTTCTGAGCTTCGCTTTTGGCAAGGGCCTTCCGTATGTTCTTAATTTTAGAAAGATCATACAAGACAGTCACAATACCTGTTATGGCATCATCGGGTCCTTGAATCGCCGTCTTCCGATAGATAGCCTGATGTTCAACCATATCTTTGTCACAGGCATATCCTTCAAAGTAGAGTGCACCGCCTTCGGCTGATAATCTTCTGTCAATCCGACCGTATTCCACCACAAAACGCGGGGCAAGCTTCTGATATACCCCCTCAGCAAAGCAGAAGTCATTGTCAACCCCAATAGATTGATAAAAGGAGACATTGGCTCCAAGAAAACGGCCGCTGGCGTCGTTGAAAAAAACAGGAATCGAAAGGGAATCCAGAAGGTCTCGTTCTTTTTCGAGCAAGGCCTCGATATTTCCGGAATGCCTCTGAATAAGATCTTCCAATACGCTTTTCTGCTTTGTCGTGGTCTTTTTCAATACTCCATCCCCTAACCTTTCATATTAAGTTGCCGGATGAAAAAAGGACGAAAGTCTTTGTCGCGGATCATAGCATTATTGTATCTCTTTTTCCACTCCTATGCTGCAATTAAAGGATTATCCCTTGTGTTGGGAAGAGTTATGACTTGACTCTTTTTAAATGGTCGTTAATAATCCGCCAACAATAATCGTAAAATTGCCAATTTCTATTAACAAGCTCAGCTGAGACGATAATTCAGACGGTTAGGCATCGCAGGCCTTTGTTTTATCGTATTGCCTCAGCGACTTTTATGGGTTTGCACAACCATGGATACTCCCAAAAACGTTTCCCCCGTTTCCTGCAAAAAAAAGCCTGACATAGTTTACCCATGTCGATGGTTATACAAAGTGATCGGCAAAGACCCGAATCTACTTCAGCAGGCCATTGTCTCCTCATGCATGGGCGTACCGGTTACAATCACACCTTCTCATTCAAGTTCTCGCGGCACATATATAAGTCTAAATGCCGAACTTACGGTTGAAAATGAGAAAACGCGTCTTTCAATCTACCAGGAGCTCTGCCAACATCCAGATATTAAACTTGTACTGTAAAGAAGCCTATGTCCCAGAATACTTTGGAAAAATCTCAGCTTTTGACGGTTCTTGAAGAAGGAGTTGGTCTTGTCCAGATGATCCTTTTCAAAGAATTGCGCACCCTGCTCAAACAAAAATATAGTGACAAGGACAGTATCTTTCTCTCCATGTTGGCCGGAGCTGTTACCAACGAACTTTTCGGCTCCCAAAATCCTGAAAAAAAATTCCGGATTTTCAGAAACGAGAATATGGCCTTAATCGACCGTGAGCTCAGTGGTCTTTCCACGGAACTCTCCGATTTGAAGCCAAATATCACCGATGCCCTGCGCATTCAGGCCTTATGCGACAGCCAGCAGGGGGTAGACAGCACCGCAAACCTGACCAAGGCCGACAATCTCGGCATCCTTGAAAAAGACCGGGATATCCCGCTTCCGTCAACCTTCATGACCATGATCCGGGAGCTGGGAGAGCGGCATGGTCTTATCATTCCACCGGTCTTTATCACCCCGGATCAGGATGACAGCGTGATTCACTAATATAGCTCTCGGCAAGCTGCACCTGCACGACGCCCCGTACTGAATTACAAAGGAAAAGAGCATCGGCATTTTTGACATCCTCCATTGTCAGCACGGCTTCCTTAAGAGGTCTTTCTCGATCTCGCATGAGCCACTCCCGCATAACTCCCGGTAGAAGACCACAGCGGACGGGAGGGGTTGTATAGCACCCGTTTTTGTACACGATGATATTGGTGATGCACCCTTCAGTTACCTCGCCTTCGTCATTGCAGAAACAGATGTCAAAAAGACCATTTTTACCGGCGGCGCGAAACTCCAGGTTATAAACATCGCGTCTGCTGGTCTTATGATAAAACCAGGGCACCCGGGCATCGGTTGTGACATTGGAAAATCCGATCTTGGGAAGTTTTCCACCAAGTGGGACCTGGGGCAGACCCATGAGTGATGGTGTTTCACACTGCCGGGCAGTAATGGAAAAAGTTCCGTCCTTTTCCAGACCGAGCCTTACCCGCATGCACCCACCATTGAATTTACAGGCCTGTTCCATAAGTTTCTCCCGCACATCGGCAACATCGAGGGAGAATAGAAAATAAGAGGCGGAAGCCGACAACCGGTGAAGGTGCTCGTCTAAAAGGAAATACCCAGAATCAGGATCGTAGAGCAATGTCTCAATGAGATGAAACCCGGAGGAGGGATTGGTTAAAAAACTGCCTTTCAACAGACATTCCTGCCATTCCTGCTCCGGATCCGAGTCAAAAACTATTCCGGAACCGATTCCCATCTCGCCTGTTTCTCCATTAAGAACCACAGTCCTGATTGGGACGTTGAACATCGCCTCACCTGTCGGCGAGAGATACCCTATTGCCCCGGTGTAGACTCCGCGTCTGTCCTTTTCCAACTCGTCGATTATCTGCATGGTGCGAATCTTCGGCGCACCTGTAACAGATCCGCAAGGATAAAGGGATGTGAAAAGATCAAGCAGGGGAAGAGCAGCAAGAGCCTCTTTTGTTGTTGTCGCTTCAATGGTCGAAGTCATTTGCAAAAGTGTTTCATAGACCTCGACATCAAAAAGAGACCGAACTCCGACCTCGCCCTCGGGGGCGTTGTGCATAAGACGGCCGAGATCGTTTCGCAACAAATCAACAATCATCACATTCTCACTGCGGTTCTTGATGTCACCGGCGAGCTCCTGCTGCAATAACGCATCCTCGGCCAGCGTCCTCCCGCGTTTCATAGTCCCTTTCATCGGTCTGACCACAACGGAACCGGGTCCTTTTTTTAAAAAAAGTTCGGGCGAAAAAGAGAGAATCCTTTCATCTCCCGAGCGAATGAAAGCACCGTAGGACACGGATTGATTGCGGCGCAGATCTTTATAAAGGGCTTCAGCAGAGCCTGAAAAAGAAAAAAGCAGCTTCAATGTATAATTGACCTGATAGGTATCTCCTGCCCGTATATAATCGAGAATCTTTTTTATTGCGGTAACATAGTCCTGTCTCGTCTGGGATGCCGCCAAATTTGACACAGCATAGGAAGAACATGGTCCAGCCCCATCCTCCTCGGGGAAATCGCTGTAGCCGGTCTGATGATCGAAGGTGTATTTTTTTTCAAAGACCCAAAAATCCGCAAGGAGAGACCCTTCATCGCAGGGACGGCAAAAGAGTCTCTGAAGTGCAGGTTCGATTATATATCCGAATTCATAGCTCAACCATCCCGCAACATAGCACCCCTGACTTTGGTAATCTTTGATATTTTCTAAAAACCGGTCAACATCTTGACCTTGGTAGTATTTCAACCTGGCAACTGGGTCAAGGAAAAGGTATGAACACGTGTTTTCGCTGTCAGCCTTGGCTGTATCGAGAAAAACAAAATCCTTCCGGCCTGACAGGAATCGAAGCAATTGTGATAATTTATTGTTGGTAATAGGTTTCATCAAAATTTTTGAGGTTTCTGTTTTTTACATGCATCGATCAAACAATTATCAGATTATACTTGGAAAAAATTCAAACCATCCTCCATTTGCTCTAACTCATCATACCTCCAACAAATTTCAAAACTTGCGTAGATGTTTTGGATATTCTATATTGGAGAGTTCCTGGTTCAAATCTATTTGAGTTATTAACGCATAGTCTACTACTTTGCCAAGAGGTTCCGGTGCGAATCAGCTTTTCTTTTTTTGGCGCCACCTATAATCGACATTTTTCTTTCACGCTCATCTGTCTGTATCACCCGATCAAGAATTAGTAAAAAGATTTTGCAGCATCGTATTACAGTGCATTATCCAAGCATTTCAACCTGAAATTCGGCAAGATTTTTTTTCTTGACAAATTTAGGGTCATTGCATAAAACGGAGACGATAACAATGTTATTCCATATTATATCAACTTGTTTTATCAAAAATATTTCTAGAATTTTTCCGGAGTATTAGATTGGTATAAAAGTTAGAACATAATTTTATCAGTCATCACTAACGGTTTTATTTGTGGAATCGGAAAAAACTTAAAACTTTGTAACTAGGTATTTATTTTTTTTTGATGTTTTCTTAAGTCACTTTTTAAATTAGACCAATAGTAACAGTATTAAACAAACACCCCCCAAAGGGATGTAAGTGTCTTGATAAAGACTGATTTTTTACAATTAAACTAAAAACGATCTGCAAGGCACTAGGTATATAAGAATAACCTGATAGCCTCCGGAAAGCGATACAGCAAAGACTCTTTCCGCGGGATTATCTCGTCTTTTGAACAAAAACATAGAAATTACAGTGCAACAAGAGGAAAAGTAACACAATTATTACTTACCAAGGAGAAAAACCATGTCGCGGAAAATGGTCACAATTGATGGCAACCAGGCCTGTACTCATGTCGCCTATGCCACCAGCGAAGTTATAACAATCTATCCCATTACGCCATCATCTCCGATGGCTGCAGAAGCGGACTCCAAGGCTGCCGTCATGCAAAAGAATATATGGGATTCCGTACCGATCGTAACTCAAATGCAGTCGGAAGCCGGTGTTGCAGGATCTCTGCACGGCTCACTGGCCACCGGCGCCCTTTGTACAACCTTTACCGCCTCCCAGGGTCTGTTGTTGATGATCCCGAATATGTATAAAATTGCAGGTGAGTTGACCCCGACGGTCTTTCATGTCACAGCTCGTTCCATCGCCTGTCAGGCCCTTTCCATTTTCGGCGATCATGGTGATATCTATGCTGCACGGCAGACCGGATGGGGTATGTTGTGCGCCAGCAATGTCCAGGAATGCATGGATATGGCCCTAATTTCCACCCAGGCATCTCTGGCATCACGTGTGCCGTTCGTCCATTTCTTCGACGGATTCAGGACCTCCCATGAGATCCAGAAAATTGAGGAGGTAAGTTATGATGTCATGCGGGAGATGATCGACGAAGATCAGGTCATCGCCCACCGGGAAAGGGCCATGACTCCCGACCGTCCCACAATTCGTGGAACAGCGCAAAATCCTGATGTTTATTTCACTGGTCGTGAGACCGTCAATAAATATTATAATGCAACACCGGCCATCGTTCAGGAAACCATGGACAAATTCGCAACCCTCACTGGTCGTCAGTACCATCTGTTCGATTATCACGGTGCACCCGATGCCACGGACGTAGTGGTTATGATGGCCTCCGGCTGCGAAGTTGTCGGTGCAACCATCGACTATCTAGCCGCCCAGGGCAAAAAAGTGGGCATGGTCATAGTCCGTCTCTATCGTCCATTCGACTGCAAGGCGATGGTTAATGCCCTGCCTCCGTCTGTCGAGCGGATTACCGTCCTCGATCGGACCAAAGAGCCGGGCGCTGCCGGCGAGCCTCTCTACCTTGATGTCCGCGCCGCAATAGGCGAAGCGGTTGAAACAAACAGCGCAGCCTATATGCCCATCGTTCTTTCCGGCCGTTATGGACTCGGCTCCGCCGAATTCACCCCCGCCATGGCCAAAGCCGTATTTGACAACATGGCCGCACTTGCTCCGAAAAATAAATTCTGCGTCGGCCCCCATGACGATGTCACCTATTCGAGTCTTTCCTACGATTCGACCTTCAACATTGAAGGTCAGGATGTCTATCGTGCAATGTTCTACGGTCTCGGCTCCGATGGTACAGTAGGCGCCAACAAAAATACCATTAAGATCATCGGTACCGAAACCGACAACTCCGCCCAGGGATATTTCGTATATGACTCGAAGAAATCCGGTTCGATTACAACCTCGCATCTTCGTTTCGGCAAAAACCCGGTTGTCGCACCGTACCTGATCAACAAGGCCAACTTTATAGCCTGCCATAACTTTACCTTCCTGGATCAGTACGATATGCTGTGCAACCTGGAAGAAGGAGGTACCTTCCTGCTGACCACCAGTTTCGACAAGGATACCATCTGGAACAAACTCCCTTCCAGGGTACAAAGAGATCTGATCAATAAAAAGGCTAAACTCTATATCATCGATGCCGTCTCTCTGGGTCTTGCCCTTGGGCTGGGAGCCCGCATCAATATGATAATGCAGACCGCATTCTTCATGATCTCCGGTATTCTGACCGAGCAGGAAGCCATTGATGCCATCAAAAACGCCATCAAGAAAACCTACGGCAAAAAAGGTGACAAGGTTGTCAAGATGAACTATGACGCCGTTGATGCGGCCGTCAAAAATATCGTCGAGGTCAAGCTGGGAGGAACAACCGACGGTCATGCAATCCCCCCCACCGTACCTGCTGATGCCCCTGATTTTGTAAAAAATGTTACAGCCAAAATGATCGAAGGCAAGGGGGAACAGTTGAAGGTCTCCCAGATTCCTGTTGACGGGACCTGGCCCACAGCCACTACCCAGTACGAAAAACGAAACATTGCGGTCTCCGTCCCAAAATGGTTGCCGGAAAACTGCATCCAGTGTGGGCAATGTTCGCTTGTTTGCCCGCATGCCGCCATCCGGATCAAGGTCGCCAAAGATCTCACCGGTGCGCCTGAGGCCTTCCAATCCAAGGATGCAGTCGGTAAGAGCTTCAAAGGCTCCCAGTTCACGGTCCAGGTCTTTACCGAGGATTGCTGCGGCTGCACCCTCTGCGTCAAGGTCTGCCCGGCCAAAACCAAGGCCCTGAAAATGATCCCGAACAACGAGGAGTTGCGGGCGGTACAGTCCAAGAACGTCGAATTCTTCCTCAATCTTCCGGAGGCCGATCCGGCAGACATCAGCCCAACCACCATCAAAGGCAGTCAGTTAATGCGTCCGCTATTCGAGTTCTCAGGTGCCTGTGCAGGGTGTGGCGAAACCCCTTACATCAAGCTGGTCTCCCAACTCTTCGGCGACAGAATGCTGGCAGCCAATGCCACAGGCTGCTCCTCCATCTACGGCGGCAACCTGCCGACAACCCCGTACTGTAAACGAGCCGACGGACGCGGCCCCTCATGGGCCAACTCTTTATTCGAAGATAATGCCGAGTTCGGTCTTGGTATGCGTGCCTCCGTCGACAAGCTGGCCTCCCAGGCAGCGGAACTTCTCCAAACCGCAGCCGGTGAGAATATCATCACCGCAGAAATGGCCGATTCCCTCATCAATGCAGAACAGACAACTCAGATGGATATTGAAGCCCAACGGGGACGAGTCGCCGCACTAAAAGAAAAACTGGCGGCAAGCAGCAGCATTATCGCCAGACGGCTGACCCATGTGGCGGATTACCTGGTCAAGAAATCCGTATGGATCTTCGGCGGTGACGGCTGGGCTTATGATATTGGCTACGGCGGACTCGACCACGTACTGGCTTCCGGTCAGAATGTCAACGTCCTGGTTTTGGATACCGAAGTCTACTCCAATACAGGCGGCCAGATGTCCAAATCCACCCCGCGTGCTGCAACCGCCCAGTTTGCCGCCGGCGGCAAGTAAATGCCGAAAAAGGATATGGGCATGATCTTTGCCACTTATGGAAACGTCTACGTCGCCAAGATCTCCATGGGTGCCAATCCTGCCCAAACCCTCAAGGCCATTGCCGAGGCCGAAGCCTACGATGGACCCTCCCTGATCATCGCCTATGCCCATTGCATCAATCACGGCATCAACATGGCCAACGGTTTTGATCAGCAGAAAAAAGCCGTTGAATGTGGTCATTGGCCTCTTTACAGGTTCAACCCGGATCTGGAAGAACAAGGCAAGAATCCCTTAACCATCGATTCCAAGGAACCGACCATCTCCTTTGAGGAGTATGCCCTCGGTGAAAACCGGTACCGCACCCTGAAACGGGTCAACCCGGAACATGCCGACGAGCTGATGGCACTTTCCCAGAAGGATGTCCTCAAATCCTGGAAAGCCTTGAAGGGACGCGCTCTGGCCATGGAACCGGAAAAAGAATAACATCCTTCCCTTGGCCGTAATTGGTCGGGGAAGAAAATCGGCTGTAAAAAAAAAGGCCGCCGGGGAAAACCCCGGCGGCCTTTTTCGTCATTCGTCAATCGGAACTCTATTGCCGATAGCTCAGGATGGAGAATTATTGCCCTTCCGCCTTCTTCCCCCGTTCAGCCATCAGTTCTTCATACTCCTTGATGGACTTTTCGACGGAATCGTCCTGGCGGGCTTTGATCTCTTTAATCTTGGCCTGGATCTTTTCATCTTTGATCTTCAATCCCTCGGCCCCAAACAGTGTCGTCGCCAGATATTTGAAGGAAAAAAGCATAAGCTCAACGTCATCTTCTTTAATTTTGTCGATGGTTTCCTGATCCACTTCATAGGTATCGAGGAAAGAGCTTTCGAAAATAAATCGTCTGAAATGAGCAAGATCAGTGGAGGCCATGAAGAACATCCGCTTGGCCTGATCTGACAGAGTTGCCTGATGACCGAAAGATTTGCGCCGCATGATAAGCCGCAGCCATTCTTTATTCATTTC
>JBJKRL010000053.1:0-74128 GCA_046704745.1 Desulfocapsaceae bacterium
AAGGCGCCCTGAAAGAAGTGCCCTTGGGGTATCAGTTCAGGCGGCGCCATCTTCTTCAGTTTTTTGTCAATGAACATAGCCTACTATCGAAGTCGGAGTTTATGCCCGAAGGGTGCTTATCTGTTCACTGCCAAAAACTTCGAACCTGACGTTGCCTGAACTGATGGGAAATCCGGGTTAAAATTCGGCCTTCGTGAATTGCGGGTCAGGACAGCTCTTTTCCCGGGTCTCTGCAGCCTGGAAGGCGTACGAGAAGTCTCAGCGGATGGGTTTCTAGTAGTGTCCCGTGAAAAGAACTGCTCTGCCCCGACTGACCGTTGCACAACTGCAGGAGGAATCAGATAAATTTTTCTCTCCTTTTTAGGGTCGGCTTGACAATGGCTACCTTTAGGTATATCTTGATGTCTTCAATAAATGATGATCAAATTATTTCTAATATTTTTGCATAATTAATCCCGTTATACTCTTTACAGTTTTACAATGAGCCCGTCAAAACCTCTATTTGCCGTTATCCTTGCCGCAGGCAAAGGAACCCGGATGAAATCCAACCTGGCCAAGGTTCTTCACCAGGTATTTTTCGTTCCCATGATTCAACATGTCGTTGAAACGGTGCAAGAGGTCCGTCCGGCAAAGACCATGGCCATTATCGGGCATCAACGGCAGGCTGTTAAGGACGCCCTCTCGGATTTTGCAGTTGATTTTATTGTACAGGAAAATCAACTCGGTACCGGACATGCTGTTCTTTGTGCTGAAGAGGCAATACAGGATAAAAACGGTGTGGTGATGATCCTTTGCGGTGACACACCCCTTCTTCAGGCGGGAACACTACATTCCATGTACCGACACCATGTCGACAACGGATCCGTTCTCACTATTATGACGACCGTCCTTGATGATCCATCCAATTATGGACGAATACTTAAAGATGAGAAGGGAAAAGTTTTAGCCGTTATCGAGGAAAAAGATGCATCGAAGAAGCAGCGACAAATCAAGGAAATAAATGCGGGTATTTATTGCGTCGACAGATGCTTTCTCTTCGATGCCCTAAAAAAAGTCGGGACAGAAAACAGTCAAGGTGAGGTCTACCTTACCGATATTGTCGCCATCGCTGTTGGTGAAAGTCTTACTGTGGATACCTTTTTCAACTCCTGTCCACAGGATATTCTAGGCGTAAACTCCCGAGTAGAATTGGCTCTTGCCCATAAGGAGATGCAAAACCGGCGTAATCGCCAACTGATGCTTCAGGGAGTAACGATGCATGATCCCTCAACCACGGCAGTCTCGAAAACGGTTTCCATAGGCCGGGACACGATACTGGAATCCGGTGTCCGGATAACAGGAAACAGCTCTATCGGTTCCTGCTGCCGCATAGAAACGGGCGCCCTTCTTCACGATTGTATTTTAGCCAACAATGTCGTTATTGGTGCTTATAGTTGTCTCAACGGCATCTCGTATCCTGAGAGTGCCCTAATTGAACCCTTTAGCGTAAACAGAACCACTGAATAATGAGCAGCTAATCTCTTTCAAATTTGCCATAGCTCAACGTTACTGCAAACAAGTTACAATCTTCTATTCTATCCAAGATTCCGTTTTATGAACATAATACTTAACGGTGAGTCAAAAACCGTTCCCGATAACGCAACCATAACAGAGACGCTCCAACTTTTTAACATTGTTGCCGAGACCGTAGTTGTTGAACATAATGGAACTATCATACAACCGGACGTATATTCCAGCAGCCGCCTTGCCGAGGAAGATCGCCTGGAATTCATTCGTTTTGTAGGAGGCGGCTGATATGTTGACCATTGCTGGAACAAACTTTCAGTCCCGACTTTTTGTCGGAACCGGGAAATTCCCCTCAGCAGGAATAATGAAACAAGCCCTTAAAGCATCGGGAACCCAGGTGGTGACGGTGGCTTTACGTCGGGTTGATCTAAATAATCCAGAAGACGATATCATGCGAGTCCTGGACAGGGACCGCTATACATTCCTGCCCAATACTTCTGGAGCCAGAAATGCCGAAGAGGCAATAAGACTAGCCCGTCTTGCCCGTGCAGCCTCGGGCTCCAACTGGCTCAAGCTCGAGGTAACACCCGATCCCCGGACACTGCTTCCTGACCCGGTCGAGACCCTTCTCGCCGCCGAAGTTCTGGTTAAAGAGGGCTTTATAGTTTTGCCCTACATAAACGCCGATCCCATTTTGGCCTTGCGGCTTCAAGATATAGGAACGGCAGCGGTTATGCCGCTTGGCTCTCCAATCGGCACCAACCTAGGTTTGTTGACCCGGTTTCAAATTGAGATTATCATCGAGCAGGCTTGTGTTCCGGTGGTCGTTGATGCAGGTATTGGCGCCCCTTCCCACGCCGCCCTGGCCATGGAGTTGGGAGCCGATGCCGTGCTTGTCAATACGGCCATATCCATTGCCGGCGATCCGGTAGCCATGGCCGGCGCCTTTGCCAAGGCTGTGGAGGCGGGTAGAGATGCCTATTTAGCCGGTATAGGAAAGGTCGGCACCAGTGCCCAGGCCTCCTCACCCAAATCCGGCCAACTCACAGAGGATCTGGGATTTTTGGCTTAATTATGCTTACCATACCGGATTTTCATATTTTTCAGAAAGAATTGGCATCACAGACCGCCAGCGATGTCAAACGAGCAATTGCGGCCAAACGGCCGACGATGGCAGACCTCTGTGCCCTGCTGTCACCTGCAGCCGATTCCTTTCTTCCGCAGCTTGCCGCTTCTTCAAAAAAGCTCACGTTGCAACGCTTCGGAAAAACGACCCAGTTGTATGGGCCCATTTACCTCTCCAACTACTGTACAAATCGATGTGCTTATTGTGGTTTTTCAGCCAATAACAGATTCCGCAGAAGATGTCTCACCCTTGACGAAGCGGAACTCGAAGCCGATATTCTACATGAGCGTGGATTTAAACACATTCTTCTGGTCTCGGGAGAGGCAAGGAAGGCATTGGATGTAGACTATCTGGAGGCATTGGCAATACGGCTCCGTCAGCGGTTTGCCTCACTCTCCATAGAGGTTCAGCCGCTGTCTTGCCAGGAATACAAACGACTCTTTGCCGCCGGCATCGTCTCTGTTGCCGTCTACCAGGAGACATATGATCGGCCTCTTTATGAGCACGTTCATCTTTCCGGGAAAAAATGCGACTTCGATTACCGGCTGCACACTCCGGCCCGGGCCGCTGAGGCAGGTATGCGGGAGATCGGCATCGGCGCCCTGCTTGGTCTTGGAGACTGGAGGACTGAGGGTATGGCGCTTGGCTATCACCTTTTCTGGTTGAGAAAAATATTCTGGAAGACGGCCTTCACGGTCTCGTTTCCACGCCTGCGTCCAGCCGCCGGTGAATTCAAACCGCCTGCACCTGCCTCGGAGAGAGATCTCAGTCATCTGATTTTCGCCCTGCGTATCTTTGACCCCGATGTTGGTCTTCTTCTTTCAACACGAGAAGAACCCCGGTTCCGAGACGGTATGCTGGGGCTTGGCCCCACCCGATATTCAGCCGAGTCCTGCACTGCTCCCGGAGGATATGCAAACCCGAATCAGGAGGGAGAACAATTCAGCGTTGGCGATCATCGAACACTCGCTGAGGTCTGTGAGACAATTCGTGCCCACGGCTTGGATCCTGTCCATAAAGACTGGGATTCGGTATTTCAGGCTGAAGGCTTATAAGCCTACTTGTAGGATCCATAGTATTCAACAGTTTTTTACCTCTTCCTTGAGCCCGGATTTTTCAAAAGTCGAGGCAGAGCTATGGATAGCCGTACTCTGAACTCCCTTCTCCCAAGTCTTGTTGCACTATTTCCGTCTTTTGCTTGCAATTTCGTCAGAATCTGTCATAAAACTGCTTAGATAATCTATTCAGCTATTTTCACTCCAAGGAGAGGACCATGAGCGATCTTAAAAAAATGTACACCACGATTTTAGGCGACCATTTTCCCATGGAGATGACCGTTTCTTTCGGTGATCAAAAACTTGTTTACCGAAAAAGAACCTGGAAAATCCCACAGGCTGACGGTTCGTTTGATGAACGCGGAATCCGCTATGGTGAAAATCCTGATCAGGAAGCAGCACTCTATGAGCTGGTCAACGGCAACATTACATTGGGTGATTGTTCTTTTATCGAACCGGGCAACGGTCTAGTCTCTTCCATTTCAGTAGATGATATGCTCCAGGTTGGAAAACATCCCGGGAAGATCAATCTGACGGATATTGACAATGGTCTGAATATATTGAAATATTTAATGGATAAGCCGGCAGCCGTCATTTTAAAGCACAACAACCCCTGCGGTGCTGCTTATGGTACAAGCCTCGTCAATGCTGTGGACAGGGCAAATCGCTGCGATCGGATTGCAGCCTTCGGAGGGGCCGTGGTTCTGAGCCGTTCCTGCGATAAGGATACTGCAGAGTTGCTCTCAAAAAGCTATCTCGAGGTTGTCTGTGCCCCTGATTTTGAGCCAGGTAGCCTGGATATCCTGAAAAAGAGCTCCAATCTGCGGGTAATCAAAATTTCAAGAATTGATCGTTTGGCCGAGTTTGAAAAATACCGCTTTGTCGATTTCAAAAGCCTGATTGACGGCGGCATTATCGCCCAACAATCAGCAGTCAACTCCATCCGGAAAAAAGAAGACTTAAAACCGGCAGTCGCTACCTGGAAGGGAGAGACCTATCGTTGCCTGCGTGAGCCCGATCAACGGGAAATCGATGATATGCTCTTCGGTTGGGCTGTCGAACATGGCGTTACATCCAATTCCGTTCTCTATGTCAAAAACGGTTGTACGGTGGGTATCGGCACCGGTGAACAAGATCGCGTCGGCGTAGCCGAGATTGCCGTGCATAAAGCCTATATCAAATACGCTGACATCCTCTGTTTTGATGCCTATGGAATACCTTATGCCGATCTTGCCCTGGAAATCGAGAAAGGACAAAGGGAAAAGGGGCAAAAAGAGGAAATCGATGTTCAAGTAACCCGAGATAAAGCGGGACTGCCCGGTTCTGTTATGATTTCCGATGCCTTTTTCCCTTTCAGGGATGGAGCGGATGTCGGGATCAAACAAGGTGTCAGCGCCATTCTGCAGGCTGGTGGATCACTGAGAGATTTTGAAACAATTGTCGCATGTAATGAAGCCGAACCGAAAGTGGCCATGATGTATACCGGGCAGAGGTCGTTTAAACATTGAGTACAGAAACTCTCAGAAGTTATCCACGTTCAACCGTCGTAAACGAAATGCCATTCACACCATGAGAAGAGTTTGCTGTGCAAAAAGCCACTGTTAAAAAAACCTCTTGCTCCCTGTTTTTTCCTTGCCAAAGGTGGTCATTTGGTTCGAGTAAGGACATAGCGGGCAAGACCTTCAAGCATCGCCCGATCTCTCTCCTGTACCGAGCTTTCGAATATATCCAGCTCTGATATTGCCTCACCGATCAACTCTTCCGCCTTTCTCATTGCATCGTCAAAACCTTTGTATTTCCCAATAAAATCTTTTATCTCCGGATAACAACGCCTTCTGGCATCGGAATCTTGCAAGATATTTTGAACATGTTGCCGCTCCTTTTGTGCTGCTTTTTTCAGCGCTAAAATTAACGGCAAGGTTATTTTCCCTTCGGCCAGATCGTTACCGATCGACTTCCCTGTATTTCTCTGGTCTCCCACATAATCAAGCAGATCGTCCACTATCTGAAAGGCGCAGCCAAGATTGTTCCCATAGTGTAATAAAGCTTTTCGCACCATGCCGTTTCTACCGCCGAACAGCGAACCGATTTCCATGGCCGCAGAAATCAACAGTACGGTTTTTCCGGAAACAGCCGCAAAATAGTCCTGTTCCGATTGATTATAATTTGCGGTATTACGCAACTGGAGGAACTCCCCGTCCACCATGCCGCTGGTGGCCCGGCAGAAGATTTTAAGCGCTTCCACTCCCCCAAATTCACCCACAAGGGCCATGGATCTGGCATGAAGAAAATCTCCGGCAAGGATTGCAGCTGCCTGCCCGTACGCCCTAAAAACGGCAGGTTTTCCCCGACGGTTTTGGGCATTATCTATAACATCATCGTGAAAAAGAGTTGCCATATGCAGATATTCAAAGGCAATGGCTAACCGATAAACATCCTTATCCTTGTTTCCGGACAATCGAGCAGCCAACACAGCAAGAAGGGGCCGAAACCTTTTTCCGCCATTGAAGAGCCCATACCGCAATACTTCCAAAAGAAGTCCATCAAGCCGACCGGAAATTTCAGTAATATCGGACTGCATAGTCTCATCAATGAGCCGGATATCAGGGGCAATCAATTCCTTGAGCTTACTCTCCTCGGGAGGTGCAGGTCTGTTTTCAGTTAATATGCTCATCAGTATCATGTTCCTTAAAAAATTTCCTTACCGCATCCTGATCTCTAACAACAGGCGATGGAGGCAGGCTTGCCAGGAATTTTCTGCCGTACCCTTTAGAAAATAGGCGAACATCCATTATGGCAACCAATCCCCAATCGGCGGATGCCCGCATCAACCGCCCGACCCCTTGCCGCAAAGTGAGAATCGCCCGTGGAATCTGGAAATCAAAAAAGGGGGTTCCTCCTGCGGAGGCTATAGCCTCAATCCGTGCTTGGATTACGGGATCGCTGGGCACTTCAAAAGGAAGTTTATCGATGATAAGACAGCTCAAAGATTCCCCTGGAATATCAACACCCTCCCAGAAACTGGCAACGGCAAGCAAGATCGAATGGGTCTCTTCCCTGAATTGCTCCAGCAACGCGTGTCTTGAGGAAGTCCCTTGCACAAAGACAGGATAGGCAAGACGCTCCCGAAGATAGTGCGCCATAACATCCATGCCCTTAAAGCTGGTAAAAAGCACCAAAGCCCGACCTCTACTGACCTGCAGGAGTTCAAACACCCTTGCACAAAGTTGGTCAGCAAACGCTCTTTGGGACGGCTCCGGAAAACCATCTTCGGGCACATATAACAGAGTTCGACCTGAATAGTCAAAGGGGGAATTCAGGCGTAAAGTTTGGCTCTGCTCATCAATCCCCAGGCGTTTGCGGACATAGGTAAAATCCCCTTCGGTGGAAAGTGTGGCAGAGGTCAAGATGCACGAGTTGATCGCCGGATAGAGAAGCTCTTTTAAGTGTGAAGCGACATTGATCGGGGTGGAGGAAATACCGACAGCCCTCTCCCTTTTTTCGTACCAGCGGACAAACGCGTGTTCAACGGCGTCTTCCTGCGGCAGGGCTATTTGCATAAGGTTGGTCTTTAATTCTTCCGTCCGCCTTTGCAGGACATGCCAACCTTCCCCTATTACTTTAAGTTCTGTAAGATCCTCATTCAGACGGTCAAGACCTGTGACCAGGGTCTGAACCACCTCATGCCATCCGGTTGTTCTTGTTACCAATGGTTCAAGAGGATACCGGCCGCGCTGGGTTGGAAACAGCTCAATAAATCTGTCCAGCCTTTCTTTGAGCCCAAGAGCGATATTCCCAAGACGTTCTACCTGCCGGCTTGAAAGATCCTCCTGGCTCTGTCTCTCGACATCACCCAACAAGTCGATCAACTGATACTGGCTGAAAGTGATTCCGAAAAACGATGTTGCAACATTTTCAAGATGGTGAGCTTCGTCGAAAATTACACCCTCATAACGTGGAAGTATCTCACCATACCCCGATTTTCTTACAGCTAAATCGGAAAAAAAGAGATGATGATTGACGATGAGCAGCCGAGCCGCACCTGCTTTTCTGCGAAGTCTATTAACAAAACAAAGTGAAGCCTCCGGGCACTCCGTTCCGAGACATTGATGCGATTGAGCCGATATCTTTGCCCAAAGCGGCGACCAATCGGGAAGCCATGCCAGTTCGGACCTATCTCCTGTTTCGGTCACTTTCAGCCATTGGTCGATTTTTGTCAACTCATCATCAAGCAGAGAAGGTTGCGACGAACTTATATATTGGAACCAACGGTAATAACAAAGATAATTCTGCCGACCTTTTACACAGAGGGCTCGAATCTCTTTATTAAAAATACGGGCGATGAGTGGAATCTCTTTCTTGAGAATCTGGTCCTGGAGAGGTATTGTCGCCGTGGATACCACAAGACGCTGCTCCGAAAGGATCGCAGGAATCAGATAAGCAAGAGTTTTGCCTATTCCTGTTTCAGCCTCCACAATAAGGATATCAGGTCGACCTGGCTCTTCAGTACCCTTACTTGCCCCCCAATCCAGAGTGGCCGCAACTGCTTTTGCCATTTTTAACTGTTCCGGACGAGGCTCAAAATCTGCAAGACACCCGGCAAGCAAACCGTTTTCCGAAAAAATATGCTCCATTTAGGTCTTATTGACAGGTATCTCTTGGAAAAAGGAAGGGAAAGGGAAACGAATTTCAATTATTGCCCTTCAGTTGGTTCTAGTAATTATCTTCTCGAATGGAAGTTATACGATTTTTATTTTTATTTTTCAACCAAACCTGTAAAGTATATCCATTCAAAAGAGTTTCCATTAGACCCCTATTACCTGCTTGAAACCATGTTTACCGAAATAGTCGATCCTTTCACATCAGGCAACGATTTTTATCATGGAATTTCAATACTGCTAGGGAAACTCGCCAGGGAAAACGGCATGTCGCCTGACACTTACTCACCCAGCCATGGTTGAATTTCTCTCCTATAAAGACTCCGATCCGCATCAGGACCCTCTTCAACTCCTTGGGAAAGACGAAATTATCGTCATTGTGGATGATTCCTTGGAAATCGCTATAATTCTCGAGCATTATTTGTCCATACAAGGGTATCCGGTGTACAAAACCGGAGATGCTAAAGGGCTTTATCAACTCCTTGACACTCAAAATGTCGCACTGATTCTGCTCGACATAGGCCTCCCGGATAAAGACGGGACCGAAATCCTTGCCGAAATTGCGCCTAAGTACCCGGATCTTGGAATCATTATGGTTACCGGTTCCATGGATTTGCAGACTGCCCTTGATTGTCTGCGTGTTGGGGCCGATGACTATCTTACGAAACCGATTAATATAGATCTTGTAAATCACACCATACGACAAACCCTGAAAAAACGTCGATTGGCCATAGACAATCGTCTGTTTCAGAAGGAACTTGAAGCCACCAGTTTTCGAACGCAACTCCTCCACCAACTCAATCTTAAGATGAACACGGTCTATCTAAGCACCGTTGAGTTGGACAGCATACTCCATGCCATCCTCGTAGGCATAACCTCTGAAGAAGGCTTACGTTTTAACCGCGCGTTCCTTGCTCTTTTTGATGAACAACAGAATACGCTCCAGGGAAAACTTGCCATCGGCCCATCCTGTCGCGAGGACGCCGGCAGACTATGGAATATCATTAAGGAGAAAAAAATCGGATTTGATGACATTATTAATCAAATCAGGACAAACTACCTTGATGCGGATGTTGAAGTGAACAGGATAGTACAACTATTGTCTATCCCGGCAACCGAACATGACCACCTACTCATACGATCCTGCCGCGAACGGCGGAGTATCATGGTAACCAAAGGGCAAAGCCCCGGCATATCTGTCCCGGAAAATCTTTTGCACATACTGGGTGAAGATACCTTTATAGTCGTACCACTTTATTCTCCAAGTAGCTCGTTAGGGGTTATTATTGCAGATAATTTTGTCACGCAAAAGCCTATCCCTGAAGAAGAAATAAAAACACTTGAAATTTTTGCCAGCCAGGCGAGCCTGGCCATTGAACACAGTCATCTTTATCAGGATATGATGGCAAAAATTGATGAGCTGGAACTTGTGACCCAGGAGTTGGAAAACAATAAGGATCTTCTTCTTGAATCGGAAAGGTATTCAACACTTGGATATATGTCTGCCCAGCTGGTTCATGCGATTCGTAATCCAATTACCTCTATCGGTGGCACAGCACGTCTTCTTACGAAAAGAACAGATGACGAAAAGTTGTTAAAATTTTTAAACATTATGATCCAAGAAACAGCAAAACTCGAATCTACGCTTGAAGACCTCTTCAGCTTCGTAGAAGAAAGTGCCTTGCAAAAGACCAGTCAGTCCCTCAATGATCTCTTGCGCAAAAGTGTGATGATATTCTACGGGACCATGAAAAAGGCCGGAATCACCTATCACCTTGATCTGGCAGACGACGATCCGCGTCTTGATATCGACGTACGAAAAATCAGGCAAGTCTTTCTCCATTTAATTCGCAATGCCATCGAGGCCATGCCTGAGGGTGGAACCATGAAGGTCACCACAAAAAACGAGGGAGAATATGCTATCGTATCGATAAAAGATACAGGAATCGGAATCCCGGATACCAATCTTCCCAGAGTAGCCGATCCTTTTTTCACCACCAAAACATATGGTACCGGTATGGGATTGACACTGGTCGAACAAATTATCAAACTCCATGGAGCGACCTTTTCCCTACAGCGCAATGATACCGGAGGAATGGTTGTAACAATTACCTTTCATAAACAAGTGACACAGATCAACAGCAAGGAGCCCGAAGGAAAAACACCAGCGAATGAACAATCTTAAATAATTATCTTTCTGATTGTCACTATTGTTATTAGGCTGCGTATCAATGATAATCAGAATCATCTTTTGTCTGTCCTGAAACGAAATACTTCGTATGAACAATTTCTATTTCCGCATCACCGATATAATCCCTCCTAGCATTGCCAGGAGTGCGGCCCCTCCCAAAGTAATCTGAAAGGCGTGCATAAAGGCTCCTGTCTCATATAAGGCAAACTCTTTGAGTTCAAAACCACCGCTGAAATAGGAAAAAAAGAGGCCAAAAGCCATACCGGAAAAGGCTACGCCAAGAAGCATCCCGATATTTCTGGCAGTGGCAAGCATTCCCGAAGTAATCCCGGAGTGCTGCTTCTCAATGCGGGCAAGTGCCGAGGCGGTATTGGGTGAGAGAAAAAGTGATTGTCCGGTTCCAAGCAATGCAAGCCGCCAGGCGATATCAACCGGAGTGGATTGGGGGGTAAGGAAGCAAAGCAAGATAATGGAATAAAAACAGATGGCAAGTCCTGCTGTGGTAAGAAATTTTGCTCCGATAGAATCATAGAGCCATCCCGAAACAGGAGATACGACGAAAAGCGTTAAGGGAACGGCCATCATGACATACCCAATCATATCTGCTGGAAGTTTAAGAATAAAATCCATAAAAAAGGGCATCAGGATTAAGACGACAAATAAGACGATGAATGAAATCGCCGCCGTAGCCGTTGCTATACAGAAATATTTCTTTTTCAACAAAAAAAGCGGCAACAGTGGATCTCGCTGGTCTCTCTCGATTTTCCAAAATATTCTGCTCCCAAAAACTAAAAGAACAGCACCGAGCCCTACAACAAACACCCCAATATCCTTGGCAAAAGTAACAATAATTACAACCAAGGAAACAAGAAGTATCCAAAGCATACTGCCATACCAATCAAAATCTCCCTTTCCTTGTTTGTCTCCCTTCGGCAGTCCTTTATTAAGATAAACCCAACCGAAGATAAACATCGCCGTACTCACAGGAATGGTAACGAGAAAGATTGTCCGCCAGGTGTAATACCGTATCAGATATCCACTGATAACCGGTCCGCTCATCAGTCCGACGGAGGTCGCTATTCCAAGAAGCCCCAATCCGCTTCCTAATTTGTCTTGAGGGAAAACACTTTTGATTATTGCCGGACCTGACGCCATCATCATTGCCGCTCCTATCCCTTGGATAAATCGAAAAAAAATAAGAAAGGACAAAAAAGGTGAAAGATAGCATACTCCGGAACCGATGGTAAAAACCAGCATACCGATAATATATATTCTCCCCTGGCCATAACAATCCGCCAGATGTCCCCAAATGAGAAGCGACACGGTAATGGTAAGGAGATACATTAAAATGACCCATTGGGTCATGGCCAGGGTGGTCGAGAAGGAACGCATGATACTTGGCAGAGCAATATTTATCATGCTGCTGTCCATTGTTGAGAGAAAAACGCCCGTCGCAACAAGCAGGAAAACCAGGATTCTATATGATCGCGCTCCGTTTGCCATCATGTTCCGCAATGCGTGTGCAATTAAAAAAAATGTTTATCACCGACGATGCTCAGCCAGGACTTAAGCCATTAACAGGGGCACCAAAAGTGCATCGCGCAAGGCGCCCGCCGAGCCGGTTAAAAGGCCGAGGAGCAAACATTTCCTCCACTCAATAGCCTGTCCAATTCGGCTGAGGAGGAGTGGTGATCATGAAAAAAAAACGGGTCCTCGAAAGGACCCGCTCTCAATTCTTATGTACTCTTATCCAGACTACAATTAGAAGTAGATACCCAGCTCGAGTTCTACGCCGTATGCGGTTTTGTCGTTTGGTATCACCACATTATCCTTTATGCTGCTCGGGGTCAGAGCACCGCCACTCAACGTGATATAAGCGCCTTCAACCACATCGAATCTGGCTTGACCGGAAACCTCCGTAAAATTGGCGTAGTCTTTTACGTGGGCATAAGCTACCGTACCGATCAAGGTGATCATTTTAGAAACCTTGTATTCAGTTACAGCGCCGCCAAAAATCCAGTCGCCGCCCTTTCCAATCTGGGAAACGGCAGGTACGGTAAGACCAGAACCTACACTGCCGTAGTGGGCCAGATAAGAACCGGAACCGGCCATGGCGCCACCGATCATCTGGAATCCGTAGTTGACATCAGCCTCGAACCCGTTTTTAGTGAAACCGCCGATTAAGGTAGCGCTTGACTGACCGAAGGTCATCTTGGCATGGACAATTCCGCCGTATCCGCTTTTGGTACCTTTTCCGTTTGCGTCCAGTACGTTCGGACCGTTCACATCATTGATTACTTCGGATTTGAAAGACACCTCAGCCAGTAAGGAGACCGGACCGGCAGGACCCATTACCCTAAAGGTTCCCATTTCGCCATTCTTTTCACCGGAAATCTGGTTCTCTTCGGAATAGCCGAGAAGGAAGGCATCCCAATCGCCGATTTTTTGATCAATGATTACTCCCCAACCGTTGATATCTTGGTCTGTGGTCCTATCAAGATCGTAGGCAGGAGTATCGACGTACTCCTGTCTCTTGTCATACAGGACGACAACCTTGGTCGTCTTATTTGCGTAGGTGGCGGAAATACGGTCAAATCGCTTATCATACAAGAACCAGAGTGAAGCATTATCCGGAGTCCTACCGGCTTCAATGGTAACCGGGCCGGCAGGAATACCTATGTAGGCATAGTCGGTGTGGACACCATCAGTAGATTCACCGGCACCGGCGCTGTTATAGTGACCTTGAGCCAAAAGCAGCCTTGTCTTGAAGTAGGCGCCGCCCTTGGTTGTCCCGTCTATCTTGATACGCAGACGACCGTAGTTCACGTCTTTAGTGTCTTTGTCGAAATTGGTATTCTGATTCCAGACCAACCGCTCCCGTGCATCGCCGGAGAAGGTAACTTCAGCAAATTTGCTGGTGAAAATAACCTCAGCAAATGCCGAGGATACCATGCTGCCGACCAACAGAACGCCGGCAGCCACTGCAATAACTTGTTTCATCTCTTCTTCCCCTTGGCTTCTATCTCGGTCCATTAGCGGAGCCAAACAGTCATCTTCTAACCCGATAGGCACGAGCCTTATTGAACCATTACCAAATCAAACCGGAAAGCGATGAAAGTGAAAACTGTTCCGCGATGCAATCGTATAGGTAAGCCAAAGCAGTGTCAAGTTTTTTGCTTCAGGCTTAAAATATTAAGCCCATGCTTTCTTATTCTTTTCCCTTCTTTTTTTCCATCAGATTAATATCATAGGCAAAGAGGTCCGTTTCACTTCTCTCGGGTAGCAAAATATTGAACAATGTCGAGGCTGGAACCTTCCCGATAAAGAGGACGGCAGATTGTTTTTCCCCACTCCCTTTTTGCCTTGTATTTACTGATGATGTCTTAAGAATTTCGCCTGTACCGGCTGGCAATTGAAGATTATAATCAACGACCACCCCTTCGACGGTATTGGTGTGCCACAGCTCATGCATGGCAGACCCGGTCCAATCCATACATGAGACAAAACCGCCGTTATATGTCCTGAAATTGCCAAGAAAATCATTGGAAGTTTTTTTGTTTCTTGCGACGAGGATCTCCTGTTTTTTATCGTTGTTCAGATCGACGGCGATAAGACGTGGCGGCAAAAATATTCTAGACTGAACGGCTTTATCGGTTTTCAATACGGATCCAAGATAGTTGGTGCTGCCGCCGAAATTTTCAGTACTGACCCACAGCAGGGTCTTTCCCTGATCGTATACCAGCAGTTTTTCCTGTTTGTCGATTGCAACCGTCTCCACCTGACCGTCACCGTTCAGATCGGCAAAGACGAAATCAAAGAGATTGACCTCTCTGGGCAATGACAACTTTTCCCCTTTTATGGGGGAATCGCTGCCCTTCTTCATTTTCAGCTCATATATACCCGGGGATATGAGATTTCCTTCTTCAACACCCCTCTCCTGACCAGCCAGAATCATATCCTTGCCGGGAATCTTCAACGGACGCAGATACCAGTGTATATCCTGATGCAAAATATGTAATCCCTGCCTGTTGTTCCATTCGGCTATCAGGGAAGAAATGTAATCCCCGTCGGTTGCACTGATATATATCTCATCTCTGCCGTCATGGTTCAGGTCGGCCAAGCTCATAGCTTGAACCTTTAATCTCGACGTAAGAGAGGCCTTGGCTATCTGAAGAAATCTGCCATCTTTAAAATGAAAGATGCGCAGCCCCCCATCACCGGCCAGCACGATCTCTTTTGTACCGTCGCCGTCCAGATCGCCGACATCCATGGCAACCATTTCCATGGAAATTGGAGAACTCTTTCTTACACCATTGGCGGCCACCCGGACACCACCACTCTCCCCGGAAATGCCGTTCATGGAGTAAATCCCACTTTTATACATCTTTTCAGGATTGGCTGTCTGAAAACCGATTTCTCCTTTCTGGATTTCAGAATGCCTCGGTTTGCCTGGTTCCTGAACAGAGGCCCCTTCAATTTTCGATTTCCCGGCAGTGTTTGATATTTTTTTATTTACTTCATCTACGAGTCGATCGAGAGCAGGAAGGATTTGATCCTCATTTTCTGCAATAAGCGTAAATTTCAACGGCCTTTCATTCTTCTCCAGCGGATAAAATGTTACCTGCAGATCCAGCTTCTTTGAGACAGAGTACATCGTGCCATTGACTATGTAATCGACATGCAGACGAGCCGGCATGTTGCCGGATGATTTCTGGTTTTTAAACCTATTGATCTCATTCAATTCTTTTTGGGAAAACGAATAATCCCTTATTTGAATTCCGGCCTTTGCTGCAAGACGGCTGGAAAGCATAGTCCTTATACTTTCATCGAGATAGGCGTACTTCCCTGCAGCGTTGGTGTCGAACGGCATGATAACAACCGATGTTTTTTTCTCCTGTGCCTGCACCGTAAAACAGCCGCAAAAAAAGACAAGAACTGCAAATATTGATAAGATGCGTCTTCCTGACATATTGTCTCCTGAACCGTTAATAAAAGGATTTGCAAGGCAGGTAGATAAACGGATTGAAACCAGCCCCTCCGGATTTCCTGTATATATCCCAAACGAAAGCTTCTTGCAATATCAGGCCGCCTTCGCGAGTTTTTGGAAACAACAGGACTTTACTCCACGAGTTGAGACTCTCTTTTTTCTTGACTTTTCAAGCAAACAGATACAATATGTAAGCAAGTAAAGTTTTTTGTACTTTTCTTGCTCACACTTTTCATTCCCTTTCCTTACAAGAGGGAACGAAGAAAACCGGCAGTAAATTTTATCTGTAGTTGACGTTGATGAAACAGTTATTTCTAATGAGTTTTGCCTTTCTCCTGCTTGTAACGAACGGATCGTTCTGCCAAGCTGCCGACTTAAACGATCATGAACTTTATCGGATAGTTACATATACGTTCGGCACTAAGAACGATTCACAATTAACCGTCACTGCCAAGAACAGCAGCACTCACTTTGACCCCCTGATGATCACCAGAACGAAATCCGATATTCTTGCATCTCCCGAGTATAGGCAGGACCAATTCTCCTACAGTACCGGCAAGAATTTTGCCCAAAGTTTTGCGCTTTCAGCCTATTTCCATGCCACCCCGAACCTTGCCTTTCAGGGAGTAATCGGCGTCACCAAAGACAATACAGATACAGCTTTGAACTCAAATTACGACTCCAGTTGGGAAGCGAATCTGGGGGTCATATATAAGCTTTTTAATCACTTCTCCTATGAAATGCACTTCGGTTTCATGGATACCGGAGATGTATTCAAGAATAATCATGCCTACAGCGACGTTGAAAGTATCGTTATGATCAGCAACCAGCTGACCATGAGCTTCTAACGATTACGCCCGTATCTCCTTCCCTAAACAAGAAGTATTTTCCTTTGCTCCCTTTCGGGGTTGTCCTTGCCAAGGTCTCATTTCTGAGATTGCAGATACTTGCCTATAATCTGCAGATCCTCCCAGGTAGCCCTTTTGAATTTTTGATTTTTGAGCAAAAAAGTCGGGTGATAGGTCGGGATTACAGGAATCGCCATCTTATCTGATTCGGTATAGGTGTGCATTCTCCCCCGAATCTTCGATAACGGTTGAGTACTTTTCAACAGCGCCTTTGCCGCATCTATCCCCATGGCACAGATGATAATGGGATGGAGCACTTGAATCTGCCTTCGCAGGTATGGAAAGCAGGAATGGACATTTTCCATACTTGGTTCACAATCCTTTGGAATTGCACATTTAATGACATTTGTTATAAAGGCATCACCAGATGCCAAATTCATGGCCGCCAGCATTCTTGCAACCATCCTGTCCTCTTCGAGCCCGAATATACTGTCTTTAGGTAAATGCGCTTCTTTCTCTCCACTCAGCCACCCACCCACGATTAACAATTTGGCCTTGTTTCCATCTCCCCCACACCCGGCAGTCGTTGCCCACCTCTTTGTATGCAAAAAACAGTTGGTACAGCCACGAACTTCTCCGGCAATACTCTCGCATGTCTCAATTTCCCGATTATCGGCAATTCTTATTGCAGCATTCTGTAAAGACTGTGACTTAGAGGTGACGTTTGGCGCAGGAAGGGAGGTGAGGTCAACTGTTTGGAGAAATGAGGACGTGGAATCATCTGACGGATAATGTTCAATTCCAATTACCTGATGGTATCTAAGAACCGATTTAACAGAGTGTAAAAATCCTATCTTTTCCAAATCCATTCTTGCCTTACCTTAAGCTTTTTTCCCAATCGAACCGGTTTTCCTACTCTATCGTATGATTTCAAATTATACTATCTCAATTTCCCAAATCAAAATAGCATAATTTTGTCGGTTTTATAAAATACACTTACCTTCTCTGACGGTTCAACATTGCAACATATCTGGCTATTGCGTCACCCCTGTAATCTTCTTAGGATATTACAAGGTCATCATTTCTCAAGAGCGGGTTGGTTTGTTCACTGTGAATGGAGCGTATAATGAGATTTTTTTTGCTATTAGTCATTTTTACATCTCTTTATATGGGGCTGCTCTGGAAAACCGGAGTCATCAACTATGACGAAGGCCTTTCGGCAGAAGTCTCTCAAGAAATGTACGTCAAACATGAATTCATTTATCCCACATTTAACGGTGAAGGCTACTTAAAAAAACCTCCCATGTTGTACTGGGGACAGATGCTGGGTTACAGGTTTTTCGGACTTACGGCATTCGGGGCCAGATTCATTAACGCTTTGGCCGGAATAGCAACGGTTCTCCTTTTGTTTCTTGCTGGCCGAAAACCTCTGGGAAAGGAAACCGCCTTTAAAGCGGCCATTATTCTCGGGACCAGCCTTTTTTTCGTCTATCTCTCACGCGTCGCCATGACAGACATGTTGACGATCTTGTTCTTCATGCTTTGTCTCTGTTTTTCGTGGTGGGGAATTGAACGCCTCTCGGCCGATAAAAGTGGAGCACCACTGTTCTGGCTAGGCTGTGCCTTTGCCGGACTTGCCGTGCTGACAAATGGCTCACTCGGAGTTCTTTTCCCTCTTGTCACCGTTTTTTTCTACCTGCTGTCCATCGGTCGTCTACGACTTCTTTTCAGACGTTCGTGGTCAATTCCGGGGCTCTGTATATTACTTGCCGTCGGCCTCTCTTGGTACCTTTTATTGAGCTTTTCTCATCCACAAGGCTTTTCCTCTATGAAGGACCTTCTTGTAGCCTCCCCTATAAAACATTTCACCACCCCTCTTGCAGGCCACTCCGGCCCGGCTTATTTCTACTTGGTCGTATTTTTGATTGGATTCATGCCATGGAGCGGTTTCCTCCCTTTTGCCGTTATCCGCGGTCGCTATCTGGATTCATCCAATCGGCGTGTCCGTTTTCTCCGCCTTTTTTTAATTTTTTCTATTGTTATAGTAAGTTATTACTCATTTTCTGCGACCAAATTGCCAAATTACATCTGTCCGGCCCTGCCGGGACTGGCAATGATTACAGCAACGCTTTTTGATCAACAAGAGAAAACCAGAAGATCAGCCTGGACAATCACCACATATTTTGCAGCACTGCTTGTCTTGGGAGTGGGAATCCTCTTTTGGGCATCTCCGATACTCATTGATCATCTTCCGCAATGGTTGGGTCCATCGGCATTAAAAGCTCCGGTACTGGAACAACCTATTCATCTTGGGTTTCTTCCCTATCTTTGCGGTTTGGTAGTAATAACCGCGGCTTTCTTGCTCATATGGACACACAGAACCCAATCGACAACTCCTCTTTTCGCAATGCTTGCAGCTGTGGCTATGGTTGTCTCTTCCGTTTCATTCTTTCTTGTTCTGCCCGCTTACGACGGGTTGATCCAAAGACCACTTGTCCATCTTGCCGAACAAGCAAAAGACAAAATACCTGCAGATGGCCGCATCGTCATGTTGGGGGTCTCAAATAAACCGAGTGTGAACTTTTATTCTCATCGCAAGACCATAAATGTTGGTTTGGACACTTTCGAGGCCCTCAAAAAAAATCTGCAAGACCCTCACTATCAAACCGGGATATCTACAGAATACTATCTCAGCAAACTTAACGAAAAAGGGGTCTCGACCGAGAGTCTCTCAACTGACCATGGCTATGTTCTGTTCCGGTTAGTTGCTGGGAATAAATAGCAATAAGCTTAACCAGCTATAGCTCATTGCCAAAATTTTCAAACATGACCCTGCTTGAATTGATGGGAATTCAGGTTAGCCGGTCGACAATTGAAGTCTTTTTTTAGGCTCCCTTAATTCTTTTACGTACCCTACCTTGTCAGACATGGACATTTGTAGTATCTTTAGCAATAACCCAGCTGATCTGGAAAGCACCTTTAGTATCTTAGAGATTCATTTCTTGTTTTAAAAAAATGAATTTCGTTAAGGTACTGTATCCCTTGTGGGGTGTTAGAGAATCTGTTCTCCTGTAGAAAAACACAATACAACAGATTTTAGGGTGCTAATAATCATCCATGTCGATAAGGAGGCTCCATTGGATTCCGTTGAATTTGCCAGATCCAGGAAAAAGCTTGGAAAAACACAGAAAGAAATGGCTGAACTCTTGGGCATAGCCTTAAAGACCGTACACAGCTACGAACAGGGATGGAGAAATATTCCGAGCCATATAGAACGGCAGGTCTTTTTCCTTCTTTGCAACCATAAAGGGAAACATACGACAACCATTCCCTGCTGGGAAAAAAAGCACTGCGACTTAAAAGATCAATGCCCTGCCTGGGAATTCCAATGCGGCCACCTGTGCTGGTTTATCTGCGGTACTTGCTGTGATTGTACGAATGGTTGCTCCCTCGAAGAAAAGATGGAGAAATGTCGTTCCTGCGAAATTCTGCAGTCCCTTCTTGAGTAACGTCCGCACTCCGCCCCTTCCCCCGGATGCAATAAACCGACGACTCTTATCCCGTATTTCTCATGCGCTGAAGCGGTCCAAAACACCATCTGGAAAAACACGATCCTGCACAGATGAATGCCGTTCCAGGAATTGGGACAACAAGACAATTTCCCCCAGGTTGCCTTTACATAGTAACGGACCGATACTATTATGTTACGAGGAATAAAGGATGGTGGCTTTCTCAGCCGCTAAAGCAATTTCTTATCGAATTTACAAAGAATTTTTTACAGAAATGAGATTATGCCTATTTATGAATTTAAATGTAACATCTGCAAAAAAGAATTTGAAGCCCTTGTTTCATCGTTTTCCAATATTGAGTCCGTCAAATGTGAGCAGTGCAGCAGCCCGGACATCACCAGGGTTCCCTCGTCAGTCAACAGCAAGGTGAAAAAATCCGGCTCCATTCCCTTGGCATCAGCACCCGGTTGCCGGAAAGGATCAGGTTTTTCCTGAGCCCAGTAACAAGAGTCTGTACGACTCTTATGGTCAGTCACTTGTCTTGATTTATTTTTTCTTTTCTTTTCCTTTTTTGGGGGGAGAAAAATCAAAAACCATCTCGTTTTCTTTTAGCAGTCCTCTTTCCCTGGCTAGTTTTTCAAGGTAATGAGGATCGTTTTGTATCTGGTCAATTTCTTTTTGAAGAGATGCATTCTTTTTCTCGATCTGTGTGTTCTCCTCTTGCAAACGCGTAAGCTCTGCATGTTGAGACCATACTGCATAGAGCCCCATACGAGGCGCAAAAACCAACCAAAGTAGAGAGGAAAACAACAGACATATCCCGGCGATAACCAATCTCTTTTTCTGGATCGGTGACAGAGGCATGCGGGGTTTTTGGCGCATTGGCTGCATGTGCGAAAATTCCTTATTCTATTTTCCCAAGGGTGGTATCTTTTATCATATCATAAATCAGCCAAGAGACCATGCAAACTTCCTCGCCCTCCATATATCTCGTCAGCGCTTGTCTTGTCGGCCTGTGTACCCGATACGACGGCACCAGTAAGCCCAACGAACTTTGCCTGAGACGACTCCGGGAATCGACTTGGATTCCTATCTGTCCTGAACAGCTTGGCGGATTACCAACTCCCAGAATACCCGCCGATATTATCGGCGGTGAAGGTAAAGATGTCCTCACAGGAAAAGCAAAGGTTCTTGCCAGAGACGGAACCGATGTCAGTGAAGCCTTTATCCGAGGAGCGTACCAGGTACTTACAGTCGCTAAGAGCCAGCCAGTCCGGAAGATTTTCCTGAAATCTCGCAGTCCTTCCTGTGGTCAAAGCGGCGTCACCACCGCCCTCCTCAGGCAACACGGATTTCATTTGATTGAATTTTGACACTCCCTATTCAGTTTCCTTTCCGAACCGTGGATTTCGGGGTCGAAGTTTTGTCCGGAGGGTGCCTACCTCCGAGGATTACATTTAAAAGTGCAACGACGAGTTTGGAAAAGAGCCGTTTTTGGATGGAAACTATTTAATTCGCATAAAAATCAAAATAATAATCCCCGTCTCATAGAGCATATACAAAGGCACTCCCATCAGGGCCATGTTAAAGGCATCCGGAGTGGGCGTCAACACTGCCGCAACAATGGCAATGATCAATATGGCATAGCGCCTGTTTCTTTCATAGAATTTTCGTGTGCAAAGGCCGACACGCGCCATGAACACCATAAAAATCGGCAGCTCGAAGATAACCCCGAAAGCCAGGATAAAAATAGTGGTAAAATTGACGAATCTGGTTATTGAGATAACGGGTTTTAATTCAGCCGAGCCATAACCGAGAAGAAACTTTATACCCATCGGTAAGGTAATGGTATAACAAAAAAGAGTCCCGGAATAAAAGAGGATCAACGTAAAAACGATAAAAAAGGAAAGCGTCCACCCTTTCACGCCGAAAGGCTTTCCCAGCGCCCGCCAAAGAACGGTCATCATCCACGGCATTAAGACATAGAGAGAGGCGAAAAATGCCAGTTTTACATGCGATAGGAAGGGGCCGGCTATGGAAAAAAAATACAGTTTATCTGCCAGATGATTCTGCACCATTTGCAGAAGTTCAGGAGAAAGAAAGAATATCATCACAGTCAGAATAAGAACACTTGCCCCAAGTGCACGTATGGACTTGCGTAATTCGTTAAAAAAAATTATCAATGATGTATTGACTTGCATACGGACACTTTTCCTGTGGTAAAACTTGACGATTTCATAACAAACGATACTTGCAGGGGCAAATATATGTACTATCGTGCCGACAAACTAAAAACGAAGGCCGAAAAGGGATAAAAGGGATGCTGCCCTTTCAGATGTCAGAAAATAGCAGAACCTGACCTGAATTGCAATTTGATAGAGGTTGCACTCATAAACAGACCATGATAAGTACCATCTTTTCATAACGCTCCAGAGAATTACGGCATCCGGCGGCTTAAAACATAAGGTACGGGCTGCCTTGAAAAATTAGACCTTTTGTTTAAAAACCCTACCCAAAAAAGTGGAACTCACATGCTCGAATTACGATTCATACGAGAAAATCTCGAACTGGTAAAAGAAAAATGTGCCAAACGGGGAATGCCGGCTGAAAAGTTGGAAGAATTCTCATTCATAGATCAAAAACGGCTGAACCTTCTGAGTGAAGTGGAATCCCTGAAAAACACCCGAAACAATACTTCAAAACAAATTGCTGTTCTCAAAGGCGGCACAACCGAGGATAAGGCCAAAGCAGAGCCCCTGATACTGGAGATGCGCGAGACGAGCCAGACAATAAAAGAGTTGGACACCAAACTTGCCGAAATCCAGTTATCTCTTGAAAATATTGTCATGAACATCCCAAATCTCTGTGACGACAGTGTCCCCATTGGGTCCGACGACAGCGACAATATCGAGATCAAAAAATGGGGAGAGAAGCCAACCTTCCCGTTCACCCCCAAACCCCACTGGGAACTTGGCGAACAGTTGGGAATACTTGATTTCGAGCGGGCGGCAAAACTCTCGGGCGCCAGGTTTTCCCTGCTTTCAGGCTTTGCCTCACGCCTGGACAGGGCGCTTACCAATTTCATGCTCGACCTGCATACGCAAAAACACGGGTATACTGAAGTCTTGCCACCGTTTCTGGTCAACACGGCCACAATGACCGCGACAGGCCAGTTGCCGAAGTTCGAGGCCGATCTCTTCAAAATCCACGACTGGGATCTCTACCTGATCCCGACAGCAGAGGTCCCGGTGACTAATATCTTTCGCGATGAAACGCTCGACGAGAAGGATCTGCCGATCAAATTCACCTCCTTCACTCCCTGCTTCCGATCAGAGGCCGGTTCCTATGGAAAAGATACCCGGGGGCTGATCCGTCAGCACCAGTTCACCAAGGTCGAATTGGTGAAATTCACGACGCCCGAGACTTCGACCCAGGAACTGGAAAGCCTGCTTGCCAATGCAGAATCCGTCCTCCAACTTTTAGGCCTCCATTACCGGGTTGTTACACTCTGTTCCGGAGATTTGGGCTTTTCCGCCTCCAAGACCTACGACATCGAAGTCTGGCTCCCCGGACAGCAAACCTATCGCGAGATTTCATCCTGTTCCAATTTTCTCGATTTCCAGGCCCGACGAGGCGGGATACGCTACCGGCCAACAGGCCAGAAAAAAAGCAAGCTGGTTCATACCTTGAACGGTTCGGGACTCGCCGTCGGACGCACGCTGCTTGCCGTGATGGAGAACTATCAACAGGATGACGGTTCGATCAAGATTCCGCAGGTGCTGGAACCTTATTTTGCTGATCGCTTTTGAGGTCAGGAAAAATCAGTTTGCGCTCATACGGATTATTCGCACCTATTTATAACCCCTGGAGGCGGAGGGCATCATTGGATGACGCCTGGCCGAGTCACGGAGAGAGGGACTTCGCCGGGTTGTTGCTTTCAGCTTTACCAAAATTATGCTTATCCCGGAAGAGCCACAATTTGTCTTCAGGAACCGATACTTGAAGACACTCCAACAGACAGCCTCTCAATAAGATGATTTATCTGATATGACCGCATGGAAATACTAGGAAAAGACTCGATTTTCACCTCAATGAAGCAGGACGATCTGTTCGCTACCGGCTTCACTGTTCCCTTTGCCCACCCATTTTCCAATGAAGCAAAAAATTGGGTCCGCCAATATTGCCGCGATCAGATCAATGTCACCAAGTATCGCGTTGTCCGTAACCAGATATTCGAATTCCTGGACATCTCCAGTTACGACGACATCCTGGCCTTGATCCACGATCCCAGGCTCCGAACCAGTCGTTATAACCGCGCCCTTGTCCTTCTCTCCAACATGTTCGGGATAAACGGAAATCCCGGGGAGATAATCAACCGGTTGAATGAGTATGCCCGGACTGCCAACGATGTTATCTCCTACCTGCGCACGAAGGTCCTGGCACCCTTTTCCTCCCATATCGAAACGACCAACGAAATCGAGGTCACCAGCAATCCGGTTGATCTATTGTTGATCATCTTTAATGACAGATATCATAAAAAAGCCCGTTTCGAGGCAAAACGCAAGCTGACCCTGATGAATCTGGCAGGTTCCATCGACCAGAGAGAGCGGGAGACGGATATCGAAAACAAGTTTACTGGGTTTCTACATTTCCTAAACGAGCATGTCTGGAGCCCCAGTATGAAGATCGGGGAGCTGGAAATCGTCTATCTGGTCAGCCAGCATGATGCGGAATTTTTTGCCTGCACAGATGTCAAGGTGGTCGATGAAAAGACCATGAAGACCCTGCCAGCAAAAGCTGGACAAAAGATCACCCTTATTAAACGCAGACGGTTTGTAAAAGGCAAAAGAGAGATCCCCATCTATGTGACTATCCGTAAAAAACCACCTGCTGCCAAGGTCTTGAAACTCTTAAGGAAGAACCAGAAAAATCCGGCCGTGGCAGTTGACGATGAACTGGGTTTGATGGCGGTATTAAACACAGTCAGTGATGTCCAGCACTTCCAGCAGCACCTGACCCGGAGTGCTTTGAAGATCGACTCATTCATGACGCTTGAAGATATTTCCGACACTTTAACGGGCCGGGCCTATAAGAGTCGGAATATTGGCAGTTCGGACAGAACCCAGATGCTGAAGTTCTTTGCCCGTCTAGGAGGGATGCGGGTGGAATTTATCCTGCATACTAATAAGAGTTATTTGAACTATATCTATCAACGCGATGTGGCCCATGACGAGTATGAGGTAAAACGCATCTTCGACTCCGGTGTGGCGGAGTTGCTCTTTCCTCCGGACATCTACAACCTGGACTTAAAAGAAATCCGAACCAGGCAGTTACGGCGGTTCAGAAAACAAATCGAAGAGATTTGAGGCCAGGAGGTTAGGTTTTCAGGACATAGGTGTTTAGGCAAAACCAAGTTGGCAAAAATCCATCAGGACTTATCCGAACTGCTGCCAAGTTTTATCCGCATCTCTATCTCTGATGCGTCTTCTGAAAATTTCAATGATTTAACAAATCCGCTCACGGTCCCAGCCAGCGCCTCCTGAACGAAATCCTTCAGCGGAATTTTATTGCCGTTCACCAGAAGAGAGACCTTATCCAAGCGTTGTTCGCCCTCTTTCAAGAACCGCTTACGAATGAAAGAGGCAATCTCCTCCGCCTGGTCCAGACGAAAGACATAGTTGCCTTCAACGTCCAGGTTGGTGGCAACGGCAATAACCCCGTGGACCTCATTGCGCAACATCTGAGAGGAGTTGCCGACCACCTCGATCTTTGAGACTCTCCTGGCATCTTTGAATCCCTCGCCGATGACGATATCGACATCGGGAAAGTAACGATGAGCAAGAGTGGTAAGAGAGAGATTACTGTTTTTGGTTTGCAGTACCATCTGGTCCGGGGCGACAAAGAGAACGGAATCCGCACCGGCCTCCCGATGTTTATATGTATCGGTACCGGGAGTGTCAAACAGGACCCCCGTCTCGTTGCTTGACTTGATAACCGCTACCTTGAAGCCGAAATCTTTCAAATGTGAAACCACCTGGGTGGCAAGGGTGGTCTTGCCACTGTCATGCCAACCGATAAATGTTACAATCGCCGCCATTTTTCATCCTATTAAAAAAGAAAGGCGGATTTCACCGTTTGAAATCCGCCTTGAATACAACCGGTTCACTGTTTTATACCAGAATGAGACAAGTCTCGGCAAAGAAAAAAAGTCTCACCCTGCTTGCAACCTACTCGTATCTGTAGAGGCTGTGCATGACATCCACCTCCTCTTTCGATTTATAGCCGGTTACCATGCTTCTCAGGGAGCCATGGACTGCAAAAATCGCCATATAGAGGTGGGTCAGGAAAAAGGCGATCATAAAGGCACCCAAAAAATTATGAATGATGGCATAGATACGAAGCGTATCCGTTATTCCGCCAAAGGTGTGCAGATAATATCCCGTATAGGCCATCACTGCTCCACCTGCCGTAGCCACCCAGAACCAGACTTTCTGACCGGCGTTGAACTTTCCCGACGGAACAGGTTTCTTCTCTTTACTTAGATACCCGCCCATCATCAATGTCCAGGAAATATCATACGCCCTCGGCAGCATATCCTTGACCCACATAACGAACAGCAATACCGCATCCACAGCAAAGACTATGGCTGCATAAATGTGCACATAGCGGCCGATCCTGATGGGCATTCCCCCTCCGAAAAACCGGCCAAACACCATGAGCAGGCCGGTTATCACAATCAGGGAAAAGGACACGGCGGCAACAAGATGAATAAGCCGTACCCCGATGCGAAAGTACAGGATCTTCGGACCGTCATGGGAAAACTTTTTCGCTCCTACGATCAACAGATGCAGAAGATAAGCTACCGGCACAAGAATAAGCACACCCAGGAAGATGCGGCCGAAGAGGCTCGATTGCAGGTGGGTAAACATCTGCCCGTATTTCGGCCAATGACCCGACACCGAAGCTATCAACTGACTAAAAAATTTCGATAGCAGACCGGGAAGATGCGAGGACGACACCGCCGATTGGGAAACAGCTGCCGAGGCGCTCCCATGGATAAGCGACACAATCTGGAACAAAAATCCCGATAACACGAATCGTCGCATAATTTTTCTCCTCAATCATGTCATTACCTGTTGTAGGCTTTGTCCCATCCCCAGGCCTCCTTGCCGGAGCCCCGCTGAAAAACGCGTTTTCGATAAATATCGGCCACGACATCGGCATCACCAGCCATCAGGGCCTTGGTGGCGCACATTCCGGCACAAAGCGGAACTTTGCCTTCGGCAATCCTGTTCTGACCGTAAAGTCGCCGTTCTTCCTCACTGAAGTTTTCCTCAGGTCCACCCGCACAAAATGTGCACTTATCCATGGCACCGCGGGCACCAAAGACCTTCCCTTTCGGAAACTGTGGTGCGCCAAAAGGGCAGGCCATAAAACAATAGCCACAGCCGATGCAGATCTTTTTATTGACCAACACGATACCGTCATCCCGTTGATAAATGGCATCCACCGGACAGACCGCCATGCACGGCGGATCCGCACAATGCATGCAGGAAATGGAAATCGACCTCTCTCCCGGCTTGCCTTGATCCAAGGTCACCACACGTCTGCGATTGACACCCACGGGGATATGATTCCCTTCTTTACAGGCGACGACACACCCGCTGCAATCGATGCAACGATCAACATCGCACAAAAATTTCATCCTTGCCATTGTCATATCCTCCTATCAGGCCTTGCTTATTTTGCACAGACCGTCCTTGGTGGACTGCATCTGCGTGACGATGTCATAGCCATAGTTGGTGACGACATTCCCCGGCTCACCAAGGGCATAGGGAACTGTGCCTTCCGGATACTTCTCGGCAAGTGATTGCCCCAGCAGCACGCCGGCGAAATGGAAGGGAAGAAAGAGCGTCTTATCGTCCACCCGTTCGGTGAAGAATGCCTTGACCTTGATTTTACCTCCCTCCGGCGACTCTATCCAAATCATCTGTCCATTTCTAACGCCTAGGTTGTTGGCAAGCCGGGGATTGATCTCGACATACATTTCCGGCTGCAGCTCGGCGAGATATTTGTTGCTGCGGGTCTCTGCCCCGGCGCCCATGTGCTCGACCATTCGGCCCGTGGTCAACACATAGGGGAATGTTTTGACCAGGTCCGGATTCTGCTCACTCTTATACCGGGTATCAACCCGGAAATGATCGGGTTTGTCCTCAAACGTCGGATAGGCTGGGATAAGGTCCGGCCGTGGAGAATGCAGCGGCTCGCGATGAATGGGAACCTGATCCGGGAAGTTCCAAACCACGCAGCGGGCCCGGGCATTGCCGAAGGGCGCCATGCCGCGAGCGATGGCGGTTTTGATCGTCTTCTGCGAAAGATCGGTTTTCCAGTTTGTCCCAGGGACAATATCACTGAACTCGGGATAACCACCCTTCACCTCGCTACCCGGATTATACACTCCCTGGGCCGCAAGCTGGTTTTCGGTCCGACCCGATGAATCGTATTTTTTCTCCAGGCCAAACCGGTTTCTAAACGGCAGCCCCCCTTGGGCTACCGGTTTGGAGATATCATAGAGTATCGGCGTCCCGGGATGTTCCGTGGTCCAACAGGGCCATGGCATGCCGTAGTAATCGCCGTCACAGGGACCGCCGTTTGCCTGCAAGGTGTCGATATCAAAGGTATGCCAGTTGGCCATGTGTTTCTTGATCCGTTCCGGTGTCTGCCCGTTGTAGCCGATGGTCAGAGAGCCCCTTCCCAGCTCCAGCGTGATGTCTTCCGGCACCGTCTTGATATTTTTATAGAATTTGTCGGCAAAGCCCAGCTTTTTCACCAACATTTCCATGATCTGATAATCATCCTTGCTGTTGTGGACGCAGTCGACCACCTTGTCGCGCCATTGTATCTGCCTGGATGTTGAGGTGACGCTGCCGGAGGTTTCGTACTGGCTGGAACTCGGCAACAGATAGACATTGTCGGTGGTGCATGTGGCGGCAACCATGGTGGGAAAGGGATCGATAACCACCACAAGATCTAGCATATTGTAGGCCTTGACGACACGGTCGTACATGGAATTGTTGTTGGAACCGCAACCCCACTGGATCATGGCCTTGATCGGGGTGTACTGATGAATCTTCTCCTCCTGGAGTACCCCCTCATACCATCGAGCCAGCGTAAACCCCTTCTTGTTCATCCAGGATTTCTCCTTAAACCTGCCGACCATCCACTCATAGTCAACATCCCAGACTTTGCACCAATGTTTCCAGGCCCCGTCTGAAAGTCCGTAATAGGCAGGCAAATTATCCGACAGTACACACATATCGGTGGCCCCCTGCACGTTGTCATGGCCGCGGAAGATATTGGCCCCGCCGCCGGACTTGCCCATGTTGCCCAACACAAGCTGCAGAATGCAGAAACTCCTGGTTATCGAGCTGCCGACGGAGTGCTGGGTGCCGCCCATGCACCAGGTGAGGCTTCCGGGACGGTTATCTGCCAGAATTTTGGCGATGCGGACAGTCTCCGTGGCGGGAATGCCGGTAATTGTCTCCACCACCTCGGGAGTATATTTTTTTGCCACCTCCATCATCTCCGGATAGCCTGCGACACGGGTGCGGATGAACTCCTTGTCCTCCCACCCATTCTCTATGATAACGTTTACCAATCCCATCATGAAGGCCACGTCCGTACCCGGGCGGATGCGAACATAATCGGTTGCCTTGGCCGCAAGCTTTGTCCGGCGCGGGTCGACAACGATAATGGGTGCGTTATTTTTTTCCTTGGCATGCAGGATGTGCTGCATGGAAATAGGATGCGCCTCCGGTGCGTTGGAGCCGATAAAGATCATGCTTTTTGCATGCCGCATATCATTCAAGCTGTTGGTCATGGCGCCATAGCCCCAGGTGTTGGCGACGCCTGCAACCGTGGTGGAATGGCAGATTCTGGCCTGATGATCGACATTGTTGGACCCCCAGAAAGCGGCAAATTTGCGCTGCTGGTACGCCATCTCGTTGGACACTTTGGCGCTGCCGTTAAAATGCAGGGCATCCGGTCCGTCTTTTTCGCGAATAGCTAACAGCTTGTCGCCGATTTCCTTGATGGCCTGGTCCCATGTCAGGTTTGTCCACTTGCCGTTGACCCGTTTCATGGGATTTTTCAACCTCTTGGGACTGGTCACCATATCGATAGCGCCGGCTCCCTTGCAGCAATGACCGCCCCGGGAAACCGGATGGTCCTGGGCAATTTCCTGCCTGACCCAGACACCGTTTGACACTTCTGCCTCTATGCCACAGCCGACAGCGCAATAGCTGCAGATGGTCCTGACCATTTTGGAGCCTGGATAGGGGACCTTTTTCTCTGCGGTAGTGGCGGCTTTTGCCGTCATCCTGACGGTCATTGCCGCTCCGGTCAGGGCCGCCGTCGCCGCAGACAGTTTAAGAAACGATCGTCTGGCAAGTTTCGGGTTTCTGGTCACCCGGCGATGGGTCGTGACAGAACCGCTTTCCGCCGACTTTCTTATCTTACATTCGGCCATGATCTTTCCTCCTTGTTCAATGCATCACAGAAAATGCGTTATCATTCTACGTATCAGGGGAAAAATTTGCCCCGGCATGAATACCTTAGAAATCCATTTCTTGTTTTTGGAAAATGAATATCGTGAAGGTGCTTCTCCCCCTCAAGGTGGACTAACAAGAGTCCACCTCATTCCAGCTGGGCTACGAGCGGAGGCTCTTGTAATACTTGTTGAATTCCGAGGTCTCACGATACAGATCATGGTTCTTTTCCCGACCCGACTTAGTGGGTCCGGCCTTGGCTGAACGAACTATCGTCACCGTGCCTGCAATAACACCTGCTCCAGCCAGCATGTGCTTCAAGAACGAACGTCTATCATCATGTTGTTTTTCCATTTTCTCCTCCTTTATAAACGAAGTTGCCTTTCATCATCAGGCGACAGGACTCCCGCCGACAGACCTCTTTCAAGCTGTAAGTATCTCTTCATAAAACGTGTGCAAACCGGATAAAACTCGGTATCAGCCTTATCAGTAATGGCAGCTGACAATCCGTCGATCAACGGCTCCAGATAGTGATCGATAAGCTCGGCCTGCCTTTGTCTCGCCTCATCAAAATCCTCTGTCTCGCTCTCGACCAAACGCGCCAAAACATCAAGCATCACGACTAAAGAATCTTCCACCTCGGAAACGCCTTCAGTTTTCCGGATACCAGCCTCCTGCAGAAATCCGCGAAATTCCGCCAAAGTCCGTCCGTAGGTGCGACCTTCCCGATACTCCGATGCGGTCATCGGCACCTGATACTCACTGAAGGGATCAACAAAAAGCCGGTAATATTCATCCTGGATTCCGGCAAGGGTTATACTATTCATAAGGTCGAAGAGTTCTCTTACCGAGCTATCCAAGTCAGCCGCCACAGGCTCTTTGATAAGCGCAGCAAATAGCCCCCGCCAATGAGCAAATTTTTCCGCATCAGGCTCAGCATCGTAAAACGATTTGCAAATATCGAGAAAGCGCAACCTGACCCGAGTCAGCTCTCTGTCTTCCAGCTCTGTCATAATCAGCTTCCGGCAAAAATTCTTGCAACCCTGCAGGTGTCGCAATACTCAAGATATCCGTTCTCTTTCCCTTTCCTTTGGGCAAGGATCGCCGCCACTCGTTCATAGCTTTTTTTTGTCCCAAAAGCCTTGCCACAGTCCCTGCAGACCATAGCCTCCCCCTTTGCTAAAGTCTGTGAATGAAAAATCTCCTTATTTATCAAGACATCAGAGGCAATATGCAGGGCGTTTTCCGGACAGACCTGCACACAAATACCGCAAGCGATACAGCGGACAGGCGTATGTAATAGAGAAAAAGAGGGCTGTTCCGCCGCAAGGGCAGCAGTCTTGCATTCGTTGAGACAGGCAAGACACAAACTGCAAAGATTTTTGTCGCACTCAAGAGCGGCAAACCAGGGAAGGCCCTTTTGCTCCAATTGAAATTGCCGGCCGCTGCTGACGACAAGATGCTCAAGGATTGCCGCCATGGCTGGACGTCTGCCGTTGTACACCGGGTCAGCAAAAAGAGAGGGGAGAGGATAGCCGTCCCTGGCGTCCAGATATTTTTGCACCTCGTCTTGGTTGCAGGAGACAACTGTTTCGGAATACCCGAACAAGCTCTCGATCAAGGCGTTTACCATGGCAGCTTCGCCTGGTCGCGAACCGCTATATGCAGCCTCCGATGAACCCCTAAGCAAAACGATGCGCCCAGCTCCTCGAGCAAAAAGCAGCAACAGTTGCATAGGGTTTAAAGCATGGCCATTCGGATGTTCCAGAAAAAACAGATGATCGTTTCTCTCCTCAGTGCCGGTTCTCCACCAAAACCTGTGCAGCTCTTCCTCACAGCCCACAATTACTGTAGTCCCAGGTGCATAATGGACCCTGTGAAAATATCTATAAAAAGACCGATCGGCAAAGCGCTCATATTGCAAGGCGCCGGTAGGGCACACGGCAACACAGGCCCCGCATTCCCGGCATGCTCTTGTGTCTATGGAAACTCCGCCGATTCCAAGTGTTATGGCGGAACTGGGGCAGATATTCAAGCAGCGCTGACAGCCAATGCCCAGCCGGCCGGCATATTGGCAGATCCGGTTGTCGCAGCTGATCGCAGACTGAATTTCAACAGCGGAGATGGTTGCAAAAAAATCAGAGAGGGTATCTTTAGTAAAAATTCTTGCGCGGTCAAGAGGCAAACTCACTGGTGCCTCGTTTAAGATAACCACGGCAGGTACATGCAGGCTTCTGGTTTCGATGGAAGAAATATCTATTGCCTGGACCGGACAGATCTGTTCACAATTTCGGCAGAGCGTACATTTCGAAAAATCAACAAAAAGGTTTTCTGAAAGGCAAGCTTCCGGACAGGCGCTGCCGCACCTGCCGCAATAAGTGCATGAACTTTTATCTATCGGGGAACGGACGGTGAAATCCACCCGAACCCCCTTGTTCTCTGCCACCACAGAAGCCTCAACAGCCCCGGGAAAATCGGGATGGCAGCCTTTCATCAGGATTGGCTCGATCTCCAGCACTCCGCCATAAGTTGCAAGAAAGTGTTCAAGATCATTGGGCGACTCGCCAATCACACAGACCCTGGGATCGGCATCGATCAGCAGGCTGGAAAAATTGACGGCATTTAACCGTTCCAGCTCCGCTTCTGCAAGTTCCCTAAGGCCACTGTCGTTTCGCGCTGTTAAATCCAGATTCAACTGAAGTGTTGGTGATTGAGGGAAAGGTTGGTCAGGCGAAAGACGGGAAAATCCTCCGGCCAAGAGGATATCGAGTGAGGATTCAGACAGAAATTGCCGCCAATGCTGCGGAGAGACCTTCGTTTTCTTGAATCCCGAAGACGCACTCCCTTGACGGAACAGTACAAACGTTGAGAATTCGTTTCTCATATATCTGTCTTCTCCCTAGAGGATTATATTTTCTCAATTATGGACTATATAAGGATGGGAAAACAAAAAGAATAAGCGGTGGCCCTTTTTTTCTGTAAGGTAAATCTCTATTTTTTTGTAGGTTATTAACCTACAAGACTGGGATTATTCTTACCAAAACTTTCTTTTTCCGCCCAGAGTACGGCGCAACGAATCAGCTCGGCTCCGCTTTTCAAACAGAGTTTCTGTTTGATCCTGTCCCGGTAAGTACCGATGGTCTTTACGCTCAGACACATGTTGGCGGCGATTTCTCCAGTGGACAATCCCGCCCCGATTTGTCTGTACACTTCCAGTTCCCGGTCAGTCAGAACCTGTTCGGTCGGCGCATTCCGGTACTCAGGATTGATTTGAAATTTATCCAGAAGATGGGTCATCATATTCTCACTGAGGAAAATCTTCCCGGAAAGGATCTTTCTCATGGCAAGTATTATCAACTCCGATGCCTCTTTTTTCATGACGTAGCCACGGGCGCCGGCTCGTATAGCCCGCTCAGCCCAGACCGATTCGTCATGCATGGACAGGACCAGAACCGGTATATTTTTTCCTTCCTGGATAATCTCTTTAACCAAATCAAGCCCATTATCCTCGGAAAGCGAGATATCAACGACCGCAAGATCCGGTTGCTTTTCCAACAAGGCCTTCCTCGCCGAACGGATATCTTCAGCCGCCGCACATACGGAAAACTCCTCTTCCTGGTTAATCAATTCGGTCATTCCCATCCTGAAAATCGGATGATCGTCTACTATTAGAATGTTTACCGTCACTTGAGTATCTCTCCTGACAAAACCACCATGGTTCCGCCTTCAATCCTTGCCTGGATAGCAAGGGTGGCTCCAATGGCCTTGGCCCGGTATTTCATGGTATGAAATCCCATTCCTTTTTTCTGGCTCAATGTCTTGCCGACCCCGCAACCGTCATCGGTGATTTGCACCAACAAAAAATTATCAGTACAGCGAAAGCGGATATCAATCAGATTGGGTTTGCCATGCCGCGCCGCATTGAATACTGCTTCTCGAGCTATGAAATATATGTGTGTAGCAATAGTATTATCCACCAAGCCGATGCCGCTGTCAAATGACAGCACACAACGGATGGGAAAGAGATTTTCTATCTCCACGGCAAGTTCTTCAATGGAGGCCTCTAGACCATGTTCGATGAGGTGAACCGGGTAAAGCCCCTGGGAGAGTCTGCGTGTTTTCTCAATAGCACTTCTGATAAGATCCCGGATAATCCCAAGTTGCAGGGCCTTCTCCGGGGCATCATCCTCAAGCTTTTTCTGAAGAACCTTACTGAGCATCTCGACTCCGCTCAGATGAGATCCGAGGTCGTCGTGCAGATCCCGGCCGATTTGATTTCTCTCTTCCTCGCTGATGGCTATCACCTGTCGCTCAAGTCGCGCCAGTTCTTTTTCTGAATTAATTCGCAGTATGTGTAGCCACATACCTTCCAGAATCATCCTCATCTGTCTGATATCAGTGTCATCATAAGACATACTGTCGGTACACACCCCGGCAACGATGACAACTTTGCCGCCATTATTGATTGGAATATCGATTCGCTGACTGACTTTTATCCCAAAGGGATAGGAAGAGGCATTTTCTCCGTGATCGCTCGTCAGTTGCTCCCCGCTCTTTTGCACGGCACGCCCTGCAGGTCCCCCATCTTCAAGCCGGCAGGACCCGCTGGTACTCTTGGATATTATTTCCGGCCCTCCCCCCCCTGTTTTGCAAAAAGAGCAGATCGTTAAACGGGCATCATCAACCGAGGCGATATACCCCTCTTCGCTCCTGGTGATCTGAACGATTCTCTGCAGTGTAAAGTCATAGATATCTTGAAGAGAATGCCCCTCAAGATGGCCAAGTTGCAGCAAAGTGTCCAGCCGCAGTTCATCCCTGTGCAACAAAAGATCCTGACGGACCATATCATCGACCATTCGATTGGCCAGGAAGGCCAGCTCCTTAAACTCACTGAAAAGCAGGTCCTCGTTATCCATCTTAACCTTGGAATCGGCGGCTTTTCGAAAAAAATCAGTAAACAGACTGATGGCATGTCCGATCTTTATCGAATAGGAGTAGCTGGCGACGAGGAGCAAGGTCACGGCAACGGCCAAAAGACTGACAAAAAGAAAGATGTTTTTAAAAGCGATTCTTTTATAAATCTGGGTCTCCTGTTCTATAGCCATCTCCATTTCGTCCATATTCATGCTCGTTCCAAGAACCCATTGCCAGTTCTTATAAGGCCTGACAAAAACGAGCACCTGAGAAAGCTTATGCTGTGGTCCCCTTCTCTCTGTGTAGCTGACATACCCTCCTGAATCACTTTGCAAACCGATTTTAAGAAGTTCCCGACCGTACGATATTCCGGTATTGCTTGCCAGATCGTTTATTGATCTACCGATAAGTTGTTCGTCCCGGTCACAGATAATCGTCCCGTCATAGCGAAATCCAAAGATCTTCCCCTCCTTTCCAAATTTCATCTTCTGGATTCTGGCCAATACCTGTTTTTGAATTATTTCCTCCATATCATCGATATACATTCCGGCGCCGATATACCAATCAAATGGTTTGAAATATTTAACAAATGATATTTTCGGGTAGGTTTTTTCCCGTTGATTTTTCTTGGACCAGTTATACCGAAAAATGCCCGCCTCTTTTTCCCGGACAATCTTGATAAATTCATCAACCAGATTTTTCCCCCGCACAGGATCCACAGACAGGCTTTTCGTGCCTTCGAATGAAGGGTCATCGGCAAAAAGATCTATGGTTTTATCATGCACCCTCCCGGCAAAATAGTACCCTCGACCATTGTTCCACCTTATGGGCCGTAGAATTTCGGTCACCATTTCCCGTAATTCTTCGACGCTTTTTTCCTCTCTGTATAAACTGTAGATATGGGAGGCAATGGAGTAAGCAGTCTGAACCTTCTCGCGTATCTCCTTTTCGATCATCATATCGGTCTGTGAACGCTTATAGGCTATGAAATCAACCACATTATCCGATTCCTCCCACAACCTGTCCTTGTACCGGGATTCATAATTCTCCCGAATATGCTCAATGCTCTCCCGATAAACGCTGTATTCGTTGTAGAGCCAGAAAATCCCCATAAACACCATCAGCGACAGGATGACGGCCAGCGACGTATAGAAAGGAGTTGATGATAAGGATGCTTTTCGTAGTTTCACTTTTTACTCATGTAAAAAACAGGTCCGACAGTCATTTGGTTAGTATAAAAAACACGATATCGTGACCGTTGCCTTCACTCCTCGATTTTTTTCAGGGCGGAATTGATTTCAGTTAGATAGATTTTATTGGATCCCTGGTGGTCTGAAGGGCCAAAGTGAAGGATAAGGCCACCCAGATCGAAAACCCCTATCCTTTCCATTGTTGCTATAAAGTTTTCCCGCGTCAAATCGCCCTGTACCGCTCTGGCAATTCTGCCGAACAGATTTCCGGCTATATAGCCTTCAAGAGAGACAAAGCTTATGGGGTTGTCGTGCTGGTACTTTCCCATGGCCTCGATATATTCCCTGACGATGGGAATTCCCGTGTCCTCGGGGAAAGGGACGACCTGACTCACGATAACATTGTGCCCGTATCCTCCCAAAGCCTTTTGCAGACTTTCGGCCCCGACAAAAGATATGCTGCAAAACACCTGATTTTGTTTAATCTTTGCTTTGCTCAATTTAATATACTCCGCACAGGCGGAATAGGTCCCGACAAGAACCACTGCCTCGGGTTTTGCCCTGTTAATATCTCTAAGACCACCCAGTACTGCTACGGTATTTCTCTCGTAGGTTCCGGTGGAGACCAGATGCATTCCCCGTTTCTTCAAGGCGATTTTGATTCCCTGCAGACCGGCAAAGCCGAAACTGTCGTTTTGATAAAAGCAGGCGATTCTCTTTATTTTTCTTGTTTTGGTCAGATAAGAGGCCAGTTTTTCCATCTCCTGGAAATAGCTGCCACGGATATTGATCACATACCGCCTGAATGGAACTCTTAAGAATTGTGCCCCGGTGAATGGGGCAAAAAAAGGGATTTTGTACTTTTCGATAAGTGGAACAACAGCTTCCGAAGTCGGGGTACCGACTTCTCCGATCAGCATAAACACATGCTTATTTTCTATTAATTGCAGGGTATTTCTGACCGCTCTATCCGGCTCATATCCATCATCCCGGCTGATCAGGAGAATTTCCCGCCCATTGACCCCGCCGCTGTCATTGATTTTGGAAAAGGCGGCAAGCAGACCCGAACGCATTTCAAGTCCAAGATTTTCAGCCGGACCGCTTAAAGCACATGACTCCCCGAGGATTATCGGAGTATTTTCTTCGGCTTTTCCTATTGGAATTGAAAGAAAAAGGAACAAACAGAGAAAAAAAATCAAAAAAAGACTTCTGCTTCCAGACAGCTTGCAAAGGAAGGTGTTGTTGAAAAATCGCATAATCGGACTCCTTGTACATATGAAAGCTCTCCAGAAACAGGTAGCTGGCATACCGCAATACAGAACTTTCATATTCTGTTGCACCCACAAGGGGGGTAAATGGCCGGCCGGTCCGGTCAAGCCATTACTGGTTTACATGAAATCCAACAGATGTCTTCTCCTTTTTATAATTTCTATTTCAATCAGGTTTAAGTTGTTGAAAACTTCACAAACAATCTATACCATGAGCCTTGCGGATAAAAAAGCACGAATACGATTACTCAACAAGATCTTGTTAAAATGTATATTGATTGCCGCTGGATCTCAGCTTTGTCCGTAAAGAGGGGTTGCGGCCACCGTTTTCACGGGTGTCTGTGCCCTGGATGGGCACAGTCAAGCCCCCATGGACGGGTTTATGGCGTCCCTTGAAAGGGGTGGCTACGATCCCGTCGTTTTTACCTGAAATTTGGTGGTAATCAGAAAATGTATTGAACAGATATGGACATCAAGACAACATTGGTTCACAAATCCACGGTCATCAGCCGGGAAGGATATATAGGACAGGAAGAAAAACTGGCTATTGAAACACCCTATACCGTTGCCCTCAATGACGAGCCTATCGGTTCGTCCATGGTGCTTCCTGTTGGACTGGAAGAATTCGGAGTGGGATTTCTGTTCGGTCAAGGATATATAAAATCCCCTCAGGAAGTCAAAGAGGTCTACGTCTGCCCCGACGGCCGAATCTCGGTCTATGCCGATGTTGATGACACGGGCCCCAAAGAGGTCATTATAACGTCAGGTTGCGGCGGCACGGGGAAGATCTCCAAAGAAATGCTCACCGGAGCCTTTGGACCACTACAGGATTACACTCTTCCTTTTGCCGAGATAAAGCAATTTATCCTCCAGGTCCTAAATGCTTCCCGGCTGAACACGGAAACCCATTGCGTGCACGGTTGCGGCCTCTGGGCCGACGGCGAACTGAAGGCATTTTTCGAGGATGTCGGGCGGCACAACGCAGTGGACAAGATCATGGGTTTCATACTCCTCGGCAAGGCTTCGGCACGAGGAGCAATATACACGACCGGGCGGCTCACTTCCGACATGGTCCTAAAATGCGCCAGGATCGGGATCCCGATCATCATGTCCAGGACCGCACCCTCCTCATTGGGACTGGCCATTGCCGACCAATCCGGTGCCACCCTCATCGGGTATGCCAGGCCTGACAGAATCAATGCTTTCACTTCGCCTGAGCGCATTATCCTGTAAATAGCCTTCCCCCGGTTGCCTGCAACTTTGTGAAGATGGAGTACCAGTGAAAACGTACTCTATTTTTCCATGCCAAGCTCAATCAGCCTCTCAAGCAGAGCGGGAAAAGCAAGACCGTGGGCCGCGGCCGCCTGCGGGAAAAGACTGGTGGGGGTCATTCCTGGAATGGTATTGGTCTCCAACAAATAAAATCGACCATCTTCGGTCATTATCATGTCGGTACGAGAATAACCGCGCAGTTGCAGAGCCTTGTGGGCTTCAACTCCGTACTTCTGCGCTTTTGCTGCAAGGCCGGGGCTTATGGGTGCCGGACAGATCTCATTGGAGGCCCCCGGTTTATATTTTGCATCGTAATCGAAAAAAGTATACCCCTCTCCCGGGACAATCTCAATTAAGGGCAAGGCTACGGGATCGGCATTGCCGAGAACCCCCGCGGTTATCTCGCGTCCGGCAATATACTGTTCCACCATGACTTCGTTGTCATGGGAAAAAGCCTTTTGGATTCCCATTTGGAGTTCAGTGTCGGTCTTGGCAATGGTCATACCGAGACTTGATCCCTGGCAGACCGGTTTCACAACCAACGGGAGCCCCAAACGCCCCACGATATCGGAGGCAGAGGCCCCGCTTTTATCGTTCACCATTTCCCAGGCGGCCACAGGAAGACCACGAAGCTGATACAGTTCCTTTGCCAGGTTTTTATCCATTGCCAGGGCACTGCCCAACACCCTTGAACCTTGATAGGGGATACCCAACAGCTCTAAGAGTCCCTGGACAGTTCCGTCTTCTCCGAATCTTCCATGTAAGAGAATAAAGGCAAAATCAATCTCCCCTGCTTCAGTCACCAAGGCTGAAAGATCCGTTGCCGGATCATATTTTTTTACCTCAAACTTTTCAGGATCCAGCGCCTTCTCAACTCCCTTGGCTCCACTTAACGATACCTCACGCTCCCCGGATTTCCCCCCGGCAAGCAATGCTACTCGCAGTTTCTTTTTTTGACTCACGCCATCACCTCAACGGTTATAGTTTTCTCGAACCGATTTCTCACCCTCAGGCTGCTCTTTAAACATCCGCAACTTTCCTTCAATCTTCTCTTTCAAGCAGCCTCCCTCTAATCCGGATTCCTCATTAATTCAGGCAGTGTCAGGTTCAACGTTTTTGGTTATGAGTTCCAGCGGCTGTGTTCATAACCAGATATGAAGAAGATGACGCTACCTGAAAAGCATGAGATCATCTCAATTTTCGCCATTTGCCGTGCTTGAACATGGGAATGGACGCTCATGAGAAATCCGGACTGATAGCAGCTATTATGAAACGTCGAAACTGGAAAAGCATTAAAAAAATGGTTCATCCGGTTCAAGGTGCTTATCTGTAAAGCAGAAAGCGATGCTCATCACTCCCGGATGAACACGACAATCCGGGTTAGGCCTGGCCCAAGGAGCCCTTTAAATTATTCCAAGAAGCCCTTTATGTTCCGAGAATTTTATTGACAGATTTTATGCTTCATTATATAAAAGCAAGATTATTGTCACGAAATGTACTATGTTTTTACAGATACGAATCCAATTTGTCTTGTTCATGATAAATCGTAACTGGCAGGATGCAAAAAAGGCTGGTCACAATGGATGATTCTGGATTTATTTGATTAATTCGTCAAACGGAGCCCAAGATGATAGAAGTTGAAGTTCGAGGAGATCTTGAATATGCCATTCGGCAGCTGAAAAAAAAGCTGCAGATAGATGGAATAAAAAGAGAGCTAAAGCGTCGTGAATTTTATGAGAAACCCAGCGTTAAGAAACGGCGTAAACAGGCAGAAGCAAGAAGGAAACTCCGCAAATTCAACCGTACTCGAAAGGCTGCCTAAGCCGTTATAGGGCTTATCCACAAACACCATGAACACCTTGCATCTCACCTTCAGGCCATTTTTACTTGCGGCTCAATCGCAAAATCTTCAACGCAGCGCTGCTACGCCTGCGGTTTTGCGCTTATCGCCGCAACCAAATCCAACCCGAATCTGAGTGCAATTCTGCCCGAGTTATTTGCGGACAAACCCTTAGGTCCCAAGTGCTTCATCAGGCACTTGGGAACGTGCTTAAAACCTCTTGATTTTAAAATCCTATCAAACCGTCAACCCTTCCGGAGCACTTTACTACCCTTTTTGAGTCGTTTCTTCGTTATCTAATTTCTGAGAAGCGACTTGCGGAAAATACCGTCAAAGCGTACTCAGCCGACGTCTTTACTTTTTTATCTTATCTGAAATCACAGGGAAAAACTCGGCTTGAAGAAACAGATCAAGCGGTTATTCACGGCTTTCTGGAACAGGCTCGTAATAAACAAATTTCCCATCGCAGCAACGCCAGGCGCATCTCGGCTCTCAAATCCTTTTTTAATTTCCTTGCTGCAGACGGCGCCATCTCGGGCAACCCCCTTGCTATCATTGATCTACCGCGAGGCGGCCGATCCCTGCCTAAGGCCCTGACAACAGGCGAGGTGACAAGACTGCTTTCTCCCCCTCCTGTTGCCACGCCACTCGTCATCCGCAATTATGCAATGCTCTGCCTCCTCTACTCCACCGGTCTCAGAGTCACTGAGCTTGTTCGCCTCCCCGTTTCCGGCTGCAATCTCATTTCATGTTTCGTCCGAGTTATGGGCAAGGGCAATAAAGAGCGGATCATACCTTTCGGTCTGCCTGCCAAGGAAAGCATTGAGAACTATCTTCATAAATCGAGACCATTTATCCTCAAGGGCAAAAGATCCAATTTTCTTTTTATAACTTCCAGAGGAAAGGCCATGACCCGGCTGCGTTTCTGGCAGATCCTAAACGAAATGGCCACGGCCGCAGCGATCACGAAAAATATTTCCCCACACATGTTACGACATTCTTTTGCCACCCACCTTCTGGTACATGGAGCCGACCTCCGAGCGGTGCAGATGATGCTGGGGCACTCGGATATTGCCACAACCCAGATTTATACGCAGATTGACCAGGATCGCCTGAAAAGCATTCATAAAAAATTTCATCCCCGCGGCTGATTTTTCGTATTCATTCAAGGAGAAGGCGTGGTACAACTCTAGGAACCAGAAGACAGATTGGCCAGTTTTATTACCCCGCAAGGGGATTACAAATCATGAGAGCTTATACCAAAGGTATGGCTGGAGGCAGCACCTGGGAAGCTATCATATAACCCTTTTTCATTATGCCGAATGCAGGTAATAACCACACACCTTAACGCCGATTTTGACGGCATGGCCTCAATGATTGCCGTCCGGAAACTTTATCCGCAAGCAGTCATGGCGTTTCCCGGTTCCCAGGAAAAAGGGCTGCGCGACTTCATCTCCCAGGTCCTCCTCTATCGATACGATTTTCAAAAGATTAAAAATATCGATTTTAAAAAGGTGGATCACCTGATAGTGGTCGACACTCGTTCCTCCGCCCGTATTGGTCCGTTTGCCGCCTGCCTGAAAAACCCGAAAATCAAACTGGAGATTTACGATCACCACCCCAGCAACACCGGCGATATGCAGGGAACTGTTGAAATCATCGAGGATGTCGGCTCCACCGTTACGGTTCTTGTTCGGATACTAAAGGAACAAAAAATCGAGATTACACCGGATGAGGCTACAATTTTTTGCCTGGGAATCTACGAAGACACCGGTTCCCTGACCCACCTGACCACCACCCCGACCGACCTGCAGGCCGCTGCCTGGCTTCTGGAAAAAGGGGCGAAGCTCGATATCGTCTCTCAATTCATCACCTACGAGCTGACAACCACCCAGGTTGAATTGCTCCACGATCTGATGAAAAGCGCCAGCACCTACACCATTCAGGGAATTGCCGTCATCGTGGTCAGCCTGTCTCTTCCCAACTATGTGGATGATGTCTCAATCATCATCCGCCGTTTTATGAATATGGAAAACCTCGACACGCTCTTCGCCCTGGTTTCCATGGCGGGCAGGATCTACTTGATCGCCCGCAGCCGCATCCCGGAGGTAAATGTCGGCATCATAGCCCGAGACCTGGGTGGAGGCGGTCATTCCACGGCAGCATCGGCTACCATACAGAACATGACGATAATCGAGGCCCAGGAAAAACTCATCCATGCCCTGCACAGGCATATCTGCCCGCAGCCCATCGCTAAAGAGATGATGTCCCAGCCTCCCATATCGATCACCGTAGATACCACCATTAATGAGGCGAATGACATTCTGACCCGTTATAATATCGCTTCGGTTCCGGTGCAGCCACTTCCCAGTGCAGAAATCCACACCGGCAAGACACCTCTGGTCAGCGGTATTATCACCCGGATGGTGATCGAGAAAGCAATCCACCACAATCTAGGCCATCTGCCGGTCAGCGAATATATGACCTCCGATATAGAGGTTCTCTCCCTCAATGCCACCCTTGCTGATATCCAGGAACTGATCATCGAGCATCGGCAGCGTTTGATCCCGATTGTTCATGAACGGCAACTCAAGGGGGTCATCACCCGCACCGATCTGTTAAACCGTCTGGTCAACGATCCTGCCCATCTGCCGAAAAACATGCTCCACGAATCCGAACATCCTTCGCTGGCACGCACCCGAAATATAAATTCACTGATGGCCGAGTGTCTCGATAAAAGGATCATCTCTTTATTGAAAACCATAGGGGAAGTTGCGGACTCTCTGGGCTTCAATGCCTTTGCCGTGGGAGGGTTCGTTCGGGATCTATTGTTGAAAAAGAATAACTTCGATCTCGATATCGTCATTGAGGGAGACGGCATCATCTTTGCTAAAAAATTGGCCGCGAAATTGGGTGGCAGGGTCCGAACCCACGAACGATTCGCAACGGCCATGGTCGTTCTTGCTGATGAGTTCAAGATCGATATTGCCACGGCAAGACTGGAGTACTATGAATATCCGGCAGCTCTTCCCACCGTCGAACTCTCATCCATCAAGCTCGACCTCTACCGCCGTGATTTTACCATCAATGCCATGGCCATCCAGCTTAATCCCGATATGTACGGGATGCTCAATGACTTCTTCAACTGCCAGAATGACCTGAAGCATCGGGCCATAAAGGTCCTCCACAATCTCAGCTTCGTCGAGGATCCAACCCGGATCTTCAGGGCCATCCGTCTGGAAAAACGGATGGATTTCCAGATTGTCGAGCACACGAAACGACTTATCAGAAACGCAGTCAAGATGGATCTTTTCGGTAAGGACAACGATCCACGTTTTCTTGCCGAATTGCAGATCATTCTTTCAGAGGAGAATCCTTTGCCCGCCATCCAGCGCCTGGCCGAATTCGATCTGTTTCGTTTTCTCTGGCCGGACCTGAAGCCGCACCTCAAGATCGATAGACGTTTCATGCACATTCTGACTCAGGCCTATCGGGCGCTTTCCTGGTATCGTCTGCTCTATCTGGGTGACCACTGCTCGGCCTGGATCGTCTATCTGTTGGCCATCATGGCAAGATCGACTACCAGAGAGCTTAACGCCTTTTGCAGGCGCTTCCAGATGCCGCAAAAGACGAGAGAAATGCTGATTGGTCAAAAAGAGAATGCAGATAAAATAGCAAATCTGATGTCCAGGCGCAGGGTTCTACAGGAAAGCGAGGTTTTCAGACTACTGACCAACCTTGAAATCGAGGGGCTTCTCTACCTGATGGCCATCGCCAGGAAAAATGATGTCAAAAAAGCCGTGTCCCACTATGTCACAACGCTTCGCCAGGTTCGCACCCATCTCACCGGACAGAAATTAAAAGAAATGGGCTACCAACCCGGTCCCCTCTTTACCACTATGCTTAACGACCTTCTCGACGCCCGTCTGGATGGAATCGTGCACTCGCAAGAAGAAGAAGAGGCCTATATTCGTCGCAACTATCCACTTTGATTCCTTGCTTTCACCCCACCCGATGCTTAAGATAAAGCCACCAAACCGGTCCTGAATTTAATTTTCATTGATTACCACTAGCCCGGATTTCTCATGAACACTGTGTCAATTTGTTTGTACTTCAGAAAAGACATGACATTCCACATAATCTAGTGTGTTGTCAAATATACACAGTGTTCACCAATGGTCAGTCCGGACTAGCCTCTGCTTTGTCCGTAAAAAGGGGTCGTGGCCACCCTTTCCACGGGTGTCTGTGCTCTGGATGGGCACAGTCAAGCCTCCATGGACAGGTTTATGACGTCCCGTGAAAGGGGTGACTACGATTCCATTGTTTTTACCTGAAATTTGATGGTAATCAGATAATTTTTTACTGTGGGAAACATGCACCTTCTCGATTTACAACGATATATCCTTCTGGCACCTCCCATCCTCTTTGCCCTTACCATCCATGAATTCGCCCACGGCTATGTGGCTTTGAGACTGGGAGACCCGACCGCCAGGGACCAAGGCCGCTTGACACTGAATCCGTTAAAACACCTGGACCCCATAGGGACTATTGCCTTTTTCCTTATTAATTTCGGCTGGGCAAGACCGGTGCCGGTCAATTCCCTTTATTTCAAAAATCCGCGCAAGGGTATGCTCTGGGTCGCCGTGGCCGGCCCGGTCACCAACCTGGTGGTTGCCGTTGTCAGCGCTTTATTGACCAAAGTGGTTATAATCCTGGCCTCCATTTTTCCCGACTCGATGGTCTATGCCATTCTTTACCCGATCCAGCAGATGCTGTTTGCCAGTGTGTGGATAAACCTGGTTCTCTGTGTGTTCAACTTCATCCCCATCCCACCGCTGGACGGCAGCCGGGTTCTGGCCGGGATGCTCCCTCCCCACCTCGCCCGTTCGTATGAATCCATAGAACGGTACGGATTCCTTATTCTGATTCTGCTTATGTTCACACCTGTAATCCCGGCGCTGATTATGCCGATCATAAACTTTGCCCAGAACCTGCTTCTTTAGCCTGAAAATTATTGATTATCTAACCCCTTTTTTACGCATGAACGGGGCGTATTGCATATCGGTTCCCTTGATATGGTTGACCAGCCAGTCTTTTAAAAAATCCATAAGATCCATTGAGACGGTTGCATCGCCGGACTTGAACTTTTTCTGGAAATCGCCAACCCGAGCCACAAGTTTTTTATGGATTGCCGCATGTTGCTCCCGGTCCGGATAACCATATTGCTGAAAGAACTGTTCTTCGGTGCTGAAATGCATGACCGTGTAATCCACCAAACGGTCAAGAATCCGCTCCATGGCCTGAGCGCTTTCACGTATTTTCATTGACTTGTGCAGGTCATTCATCAGTTGCACCAGTTGTTTGTGCTGCTCGTCAATGGTCGGAATATCCACCATTAGACTCTTTCCCCAACGAATGAGGTCTGGAACACTCGCTGACGAGGGAGCAGTAGCCTCCTCAGTCAAGGCCCTTTCGCTTACCTTAAACTGTACCATCATCTCCTTCAAAGTATTGGCGATGTGGGCGAGATCGCCGGCGCTTTTCTCCACATTGCGGCTGCTTTGTGCGAGTGCTCCGGCCGTTTGGCTGACATTGGTAATATCCCTGGCAACCTCACCGGCAACCAAGGAACACTGGGCCACATTCTCATTGACCTCCCCGATTCCCTGGGCCGCCTGCATGACGTTTTCCGAGATTTCCGTCGTTATCTTACTCTGTTCTTCAACCGCCTGGGCAATTTCGTCAACAATCACATCAACTTTCCGTATGACATCGGTTATCTGCCGAATCTCCGTCACCGTCTGCTCCGTTGAGATCTGGATGGATTCGATTTTTTGGCGTATTTCATCGGTGGCCCCGGCTGTCTGTTTTGCCAGTTCCTTAATCTCGTTGGCTACCACGGCGAAGCCCTTCCCGGCTTCACCGGCCCGAGCCGCCTCTATGGTGGCGTTGAGTGCCAGGAGGTTGGTCTGCTCCGAGATTTCGGTAATGGCAAAGGTCACCTTATTGATCTCTTCTGCAGCCCGACCCAATGCATTGACTTTTTCCGAAGAGCTGTCGGCAAGCAAAACAGCATTATTTGTTATATCCCGTGCGGCCCGGGTTTTTCCCGCCACCCCGTCGATAGTGGACGACACATCCTCGGAGGAACCGGCAACATTATGAACATTGGTTGAAGCCTCCTCGCTAGCCGCAGCCACAGAGTTCATATTGGCACTCATCTCTTCGGTGGAGGCTGAAACATTCACAGCACGATCGGCCACGTCCTGGACCCCCTCCGAGAGGTCTTGAGAGATAACAATCAATTCATTGGAGGCGGAGGAAAGTCCTATAACCTCATCGCTCATCCTGCCCACAGTGGTACTTAGATTCTTTGACATGGTATTCAGCGAGTTTGCCAAATTTCCCAGCTCATCTTGCTGCTTAACCACAAGTTTCCCGGAAAAATCACCTCCCGCCATCTGAGAAGCAAAGCTCACGGCCTTATTCAGAACGCCCACGATCTCCCTGCTGATCAACAGGCTTAAAAGTATAGCAGCAACAACGGAGATGCCAAAGAGAACAACGATTATATTCTGGTTCGTTGCCGCAGAAAAATGCACTGTCTCCTCAGTGGTATCCAGTTTTCTTTTGAGCCCTGTTTCAAGCTTTTCAAAATCACTTTTCATCCGGCTCAAGGCAGGCAGGGTTTGTTGGTAATAAAGGGTTCTTGCCTCTTCGTAGCCATTGTTTCCTGCACCTTTCTGCAAGAGGTTGGCGATCTTTTGTAACAACACCCCTGCATCATTTGAAGAAGCGTCCAGTTTTTTCAAAAGTCCGGCAAGATCCGGTTTGATTCCCACAAGCCCATCCTTTGCCCCTTGCCTGTTCTCTATGTCGGGGCCAAATGATGTCGTCTTTATATCCAAACCGTTTTGAGATGGATGAGCGAAAGCATCGGCCACTGCGTTTGCCTGGTGCAGAATATGTAACTCCCTGTCCAAGATCCCGGTAAGATTTTTTGTTATATCGTCTTGGTATTCATACATAAATATCAGCGAGCGAAAACCATTCCAGCCGATGGCGGCTGTAATCCCCACCAGGATCAGGACAAAACCGAAAGCAATAAATAACTTCTTACCGATACGCATATCCTTCCAGCCCATTGTATCTCCTTAGAATGATTATCTTATAAAACCTGAAAAGGTTACATGAAAAACAAAAAGCTTTCTCCTCTGCCTGCCAAAGTAAGAAAAGACGTTTCTTGCTTTTCTTTTGGACGATGCATAGACTCATGTTATCAAAATTTTTTAATAAACAACAACTACGCCATGCTTTTTTTCTGATATTTTGGTGGGTACTACTGAGATAAGGAATTGCCCCCATTCAATGAATCGATATAAAGGGTAAGACGAACATCCTGTTTAACACTGGCATTTCAACTCCATCTGTTGACATTCCCTGCCTTGCGCGTATATGGTTTATATATAAGGGGTCTTTTAACACAAAAAGCACTTGTTTTTTCCGATCTGCAAGACATCTGATCATTCACCAGGGCGCCTGCGAAGATTCTTGCCGCTGCCCAAAAGCAAGAGGGAAGAATATGCCTATCGATTCAAGGTTAGTAGGTTTTTGGAACCATGCCAGTGTTACGGACGGAACCTGCTTTGAAATTACTCCGGCAGGGAAATATTTCGTACACGAAAATCCCTGCCCATACGAGATAAGCCGGGACGGGACCAAGCTGATCATGCATGGAGCGGATGAAAACGTCGTCTACCATCGAGTCGGCCAACCGACCACCACCCTTCCCGGAGCCTGGTCCCATGTCTATTCCGAGTATGGAGAGACCGAGACGTTTATCTTTAATGAGGACGGGAGCTACATCAACTCGTGGGACGGGACAGACTATTCAATAGGTTTTTTCATTGATTCCCAACATGAACTTCGAATCATAGAATACAGGGGTACGGTATCGACTGCCGGAAACTGCTATCGCTACCAGGCGGCTCCCAACGACATTTATGAATATCGTTTTGAGTTTGCCGATCAAAATTCCTTCAATCTCTACGATATTGATAGCAACCAGCTGGAATCTACCTACATGAGAAAGACCACCTGATTTTCAAACACCGCAAACAGGACTTTTGCGCTCTTCCCCCCCACGGGTGGAACCGACATTGCATGGCTTGCTGTCATGCTGGATTGTCCTGTACCCATTCCCGGGAACCTACCAAAAATTCATCCGGACAAGGGTTGGCAAAAACATCCGGACAGTTTTGCCAAAAATCCGTATCAGCAACTTTTACCGGATTTCCTCCCGGCAACAGCCACAAAGGCTCCCATGCCATACCCTCGGCTGACCTGATAGAAGGATTCATGTTCTGGAAGACCATGAAGCGTCTGATAAAACTCAAATGCATTAAAATCCCTGGACAAATAGGTCGTGATTTGCTGCACAGAGAAAAAATTCGCATACCTATAGAGATCATCCTCTACTTTCCGTGTTTCATAAAGTCGCCCCAAATCACTCTCTTTGTCAATAAAGGCAAGAATGATTCTGCCTCCAATCCGTAAGACGCGTGCCATTTCTTGAAGAAAGACGGGAACATCTTTCACGAAGCATAAAACAGTCACTAACAAGACGAAGTCAAACTGTCGATCGCAGAAAGGCAGATACTCGCCTGCCGCCCTGCAAACGGAAATATTTCTGGACCTGGCAATCTTCGCCATATCCCCGGCTGGTTCAACGCCAATACCGATTCCCAACCGAGAAGAAAACCTTCCCGTACCCACGCCTACCTCCAGACCGGTACCATCTCTTGGCACAAGCTCTAGTAGGACTCCTGTTTCGGCATCATAGATCTTTCTATTTTTCTGAAACCAGTGGTCATATTTTTGGGCTTGTCGATGAAATGCAGTTATCGCATCCATTGCTCTCCTCATAAAAGAAAATCCCGGCTGGGAGTCTCTTGCGATCTTTTCGAGGCCTACATCTTCAGTTAAGCAGAAATTTACCAAGCTCTCAAATGAAAAAAAATAGAGAGGACACACCACGACATATGCGGTTTTCCCGGCAATATGCTCATGATATTCCCTTGAATCTTTTCAATTTGCAATTACAGTAGCAGTATACGTTTTAGGTGCTCCTTAAACGCATACTGCTACGAGATACACAAACAAAATATCGATAATATCTCGTAATACTAATCAGCCCGGATTTCTCATCAGATCATAGAAAGAAAGGTTGCAGCCACAGTTCAATAGATAATGTAGATCCCAAAAGCGGAATAATTCCCAGTGAGACGGGTGGTTTAATTTTTCTGATTTTACTTGCTCAAAGTTGATATCTAGGTATTATTCCAGCCGGATAGAAGATATAGGTCATATTTAAAGATGTGTTTCTTGCTTTTATTTTATAAGACCATACAGAAAAGACTTTGTATTAAATTTTTATATGAAAGTTCCGCACGAGTTTGGCTTTTGTGGAACTTTCATGATTAGTTGCACTCTCAAAAAAGCATAAATGGTTGGTCAGTCTGATTCCGCCATGCTGGTATAAGGAGAAGGGATGTGGCTTTTTAAGAAAAAAACACTTACGGGACTGGCCAGAACCTGCGGTTGAGCGGCCAAGATCGGTCCGGCGGATCTGTCGGACGCATTAAACGGTCTACACCTGCATCGTGATAACAATCTTCTGGTTGGCATCGAAACCTCCGATGACGCCGCCGTTTACAGGCTTACCGACGAGATTGCCATGGTGAACACCGTCGACTTTATCACCCCGCCGGTGGACGACCCCTATTGGTTCGGTCAGATCGCGGCAGCAAACTCGATTTCGGACATTTATTCCATGGGGGGGAGGCCTCTCACCGCCCTGAACGTTGTGATGTTCCCGTCGAACACACTCGACAAAGGCATCTTAAAAGATATTCTGCGCGGCGGCAACGACAAGGTGACAGAGGCCGGAGCCTGCCTGGTGGGCGGTCATTCTGTAGACGACAACGAGCCGAAATACGGATTATGTGTCAACGGCATCGTTCATCCCAACAGAATCATTACCAACGCTGGCGCCGAGCCGGGCGACGCTCTGATCCTGACCAAGCCCATCGGCTCAGGTGTTCTTTTCAATGCGGTCCGCTCGGGAAAATATAGTTTCAAAGAACTGGAACGCCAAACCCTGCCGTCCATTGCCGCTCTCAACGGCGGCGCCATGGAAAAGGCTCTTTGCCATGAACTGCATGCGGCAACCGATATCACCGGCTTCGGCATCCTCGGGCATGCGCTGGAGATGGCTGTGGGGAGTGGGGTTCAGATAATCCTTGATTATAAGGCTTTTTCCTTCTATCCCGGCGCCCATGATATGTACAAGAAAGGGGTGACAACAGGGAGCAACAGGGCCAACCGGGCCTTGGCCCAACGGCATCCATTGACCATAGCCAGGGATTTGACCAAGGCGCAAGAAGATCTGCTCTTCGACCCGCAGACCTCCGGCGGCCTGATCCTTTCTTTGCCGGAGGCGCAGGCCGCAGAGCTTCTTGGACAATTGCATGAGGCGAGGATAGACCATGCCGCAATCGTTGGCCGGGTTGGCGAAGGTACTGCCGGAATAATTGTGGAGTGAGTCTTTTTAATTTGATGCACCCCCTTGGACATAAAGACCCGAAAATGATCTGAACACCTGTAGGGGCAGATTAGGCTGGTTGCCTTTGCCCCCCGGCCTTTTATAAGAACTCCGAAAGGGACCTGATTCCGGCAGGAAAAAGGTCTCATCGATACCCGCCTAACACTTTCAGGACCTTTGGGCCACTGTAAGTGCAACTGTCACCCACTGTCTTGTTCGGATTCCGGGAGGGGGCGAATAATTGGAAATTTGATTTTTCATCAAGTTTTGTGATATAATTTCCATGTTATACAAAAAATCTTCATAAAGTCCTGCACAAGTGAACGACACGATACCCAAAGAGAACAGACAGAACAAGACCATACTTCTGTTTGGCGAAATCCTGGCCGATATATTCCCGGACCGGTATGTTCTTGGCGGAGCACCATTTAACGTTGCTTATCATCTTCAAGAATTCGGTCTTCATCCGGTGCTGATCAGCCGTACAGGTAGTGATGCGCTCCACAATGAGATATTCTCTACCATGACCGATCTGGGAATGGATACCCGAGGTCTGCAGACAGACGACATCCATCCCACAGGACAGGTCATAATCCATGTGGAAAACGGTGGCCATCGTTTCGAGATAATACCCGAACAGGCCTATGATTTCATCGAGGCCGGTGCAGCCTGCGAGACGGTCCGCCTTACCCAACCCAATCTCGTCTACTTCGGAACCCTTGCCCAACGTCATCCTGTCTCGAAAAAGACTCTTAGCTCACTGCTTGACAACTGTTCGGCTAAACGTCTTCTTGACATCAACCTGCGTCCGCCCTGGTACGATAAAGAGATCTTGGAACAATCCCTTACATGTGCAGATTATCTGAAGCTCAACATCGACGAATTATATGATGTGGGCCGTTTGTTGCAAATCGTCACGACTCAAAAGAGACTCCTGGCGGCAACCCTAATCAAGGAATTCCAACTCGAATATATTCTGGTTACAAGCGGTAGCACCGGAGCCTGGCTCCAGAAGGCCGACGGCAATCACATTGTTACAGCTGCCGGCAAACCTGTCCGGGTTGTCGATACCGTTGGCGCCGGTGACGGGTTTTCAGCCGTCTTCATCCTCGGACTTTTCTGCAACTGGCCCCTGGAACAAACCCTGCTCCGCGCCGACACCTTCGCCAGGGCGATCTGCGAAATCCGCGGGGCCGTACCCGTTGGCAAAAGCTTTTACCAACCGTTTAGAACAGCCTGGAATCTCACCAAAGGAGACCTCTGATGGACAAACAGATCACCATCCTGATGCTGAGTATCCACGGGCTGATACGAGGCAACAACCCGGAACTCGGCCGCGACGCCGACACGGGCGGCCAGGTAACCTATGTGCTTGAACTTGCACGGGCCCTGGGGCGCAACCCTCAGGTGGAACGAGTCGATCTTTTAACCCGTCTGATCGATGACCCGGACATTTCTCCCGATTACAGCCAGCCACGTGAGGAGCTGGGCCCGAATGCCTCAATCATCCGCCTCCCTTTTGGACCCAAACGCTATATCCGCAAGGAACTTCTCTGGCGTCACCTCGATCATCTGGTTGATCGCTGCCTTCTCTATTTACGCAGTCAGCAGAAATTGCCCGATATCATCCACACACACTATGCCGATGCCGGCCTGGTTGGAGTACAGCTTTCCCAGCTCCTCGGTATACCTCAGATACACACCGGACACTCACTCGGGCGATGCAAGCTCAATCGAATGCTTGAAGCCGGACGCAAGGAACAGTCCCTGGAAAGGCAGTTCAATTTCAATCTGCGCATCGCAGCGGAAGAAGAAGTCCTGCGCCACGCCTCGTTGATCATCACCAGCACCCGGCAGGAGGCGGTGGAGCAGTATGGACTCTACGATCATTTCAAGGTCCAGCGTTCCCAGGTGATCCCGCCGGGGACCGACACGTCTCGCTTCTCTCCTCCCGGCCGCCGCAAGCTTCAGTCTTCAGTGGCACACATGATAGACCGGTTCCTTGCCGAACCGGAAAAACCGATGATCCTGGCCATCTGCCGACCGGATGCACGCAAAAACCTTCAACGGCTGCTGATTGCTTACGGCGAAGATCGCAAGCTCCAGGAACAAGCCAATCTGGTCATCATCGCCGGCAACCGCGACGACATCAAGACCATGGAAGAATCCCAACAGCAGGTACTCTCGGATCTCTTGTTCACCCTGGATCGCTACGATCTCTGGGGCAAAGTGTCCCTTCCCAAACACCACACCGGAGATGACGTCCCGGATCTTTACCGACTTGCAGCACGACGGCGCGGGGTCTTTGTCAATCCCGCACTCACCGAGCCGTTCGGACTGACATTGATCGAGGCCGCAGCAAGCGGTCTGCCCATCGTTGCCACTCACGACGGGGGGCCCAATGATATTATCGCCAACTGCCGCAATGGTCTTTTAATCGATCCGCTTTCCACCTCGGCAATTGCCGAAGCGCTGAAAATGGCACTTTCAGACCCGCGCGATTGGCGCAACTGGGCGCGCAATGGAGTGAACGGCGTAAAAAGACATTACACCTGGGACGGGCATGTCGCCAAATTACTTGGTTGCGTAGACAGGGTCCTGCGCAAGGCCCGTAAACGCGTGCGCCGGGAATTGGCGGCCACCCTGCGTGAAGGTAAATCGCCTCTTCCGCTGGTCGATAAGGCGATTGTCAGTGACATCGATAACACGCTCATAGGCGACCAGGAAGGACTGGAACGTCTGCTTGGTTGGCTGCATGAAAATGCCGGCAAAGTAGCCTTCGGCATCGCCACAGGGCGCGCCCTTGAGAGCACCGTCAAGGTGCTGAAGGAATGGAACTTACCGACACCGGATGTTCTGATCACATCGGTGGGAACGGAAATCAATTACGGATTCGATCTGCGCCCCGACACCGGATGGGAAAAACATATCAGGCACCTCTGGCGGCCGGACGATTTACTTCGGGCACTCATGGAAATACCCGGAATAAAACCGCAGCTCAAAGAAAACCAGCGAAAATTCAAGATCAGCTACAACGTCACCCCGGAACTCCTTCCACCATTGAGCGAAATCAGTGAGCATCTGCTATCATTTAACCTGAATGCTAATATTATTTATTCCCATCAGGCCTACCTGGACATCCTCCCGGTTCGCGCATCCAAAGGGCAGGCGATCCGCTACCTTGCCTATAAATGGGGACTTCCCCTGAATGCTTTTCTTGTTGCCGGCGACTCAGGCAACGATGCCGAGATGATGCTGGGGGACACCTTGGGCGTTATCGTCGGCAATCACAGCCCGGAACTGATATCATTGCGTGGTCACCACCAGGTCTATTTTGCTAAAGCTTGCAATGCATGGGGAATACTGGAAGGGATCGACCACTACCATTTTGCAGACAAACAAACCTCTTGAGAAAGGCTCAGTGACTCATGATTGAAAATTTGATCGAATTTACCCAGAAGAATCGAGACGCGGTCTACAGCCTGCTTCACGCCTATTTTTCAGGCAACCGTCCGCTTTTATTACAATCTGATCTGGTACGGATTTTTTCCGAAATCGGCCAGAAACCAGAAAACAAGAAACTTGCCGCATCTCCTCTTTATGAGTTCGTCTTCCACCTTCAGGAAGGAGTCTTTATTCAGCCATGGGCTTATTTTGCCCTGCGTGAACGCATCGCCCAGTGGCGCTATCTCCGTTTCCACCTGGATCACCTCACCATTGAGGAGATCGGGATCAGTGAATTTCTCCGTTTCAAAGAGACATTGAGGACAACGCAGGCCCCCGAATCCATTCTGGAGATCGATTTCGGTCCCTTTGGCCGGGATTTCCCCCGATTGAAGGAGGCAAAATCCGTCGGCCATGGGATGATGTTTCTCAACCGCCAGCTTTCAAGTGCCATGTTTCAAAGAATGAGCGAAGGCGAAGCCCGTCTGCTGCACTTCTTAAAAGTCCACTCTTTGGCCAATAAGCCGCTGATGATCAACGGAAACTTCCCATCCGTTCCCGTGCTGCGGGATGGGTTGCGCAAGGCCTTGGAAAAGCTTGAGCATATAGCGCCGGATACACCGTTTGAAAAATTCCAAGACGCGTTCTATAAGATGGGATTTGCCCCTGGCTGGGGAGATACGGCCCAGCGCGTCTCCGAGATGATGAATCTGTTAGTCGATATTTTAGAAGCCCCGTCACCGACCTCTCTTGAAGAATTCCTGGGCAGAATACCCATGATCTCGCGTCTTCTTATCCTATCGCCGCACGGATATTTCGGCCAGGACAATGTGCTGGGCCTTCCTGATACCGGCGGCCAGGTCGTCTACATACTAGACCAGGTACGAGCGCTGGAACAAGAGATGCGAAAACGCATGGCTCTTCAGGGTGTGCCGGTGGAGCCTAAAATCCTGATCGTCACCCGCTTGATCCCCGACGCGAATGGGACGACCTGTAATCAACGTCTGGAAAAGGTGAACGGCTGCAACAATGCCTGGATCCTGCGCGTGCCTTTTCAAAAAAAGAACGGCGAGGTCATCCGTCACTGGATATCCCGTTTCGAGATCTGGCCTTACCTGGAAAATTTTGCCCACAGTGCCGAGCGAGAAATCCTGGCCGAATTCGGAGGTCGGCCCGATCTCATCGTCGGCAATTATTCTGACGGCAATCTTGTTGCCTCACTTATCAGCCGGAACCTGAAAGTAACCCAATGCAACATTGCCCATGCCCTGGAAAAAACGAAATACCTTCACTCCGATCTGTACTGGCAGGAAAACGATCCCCAATACCATTTCTCCTGCCAATATACCGCCGATCTGATTGCCATGAACACGGCGGACTTCATCATCACCAGCACCTACCAGGAGATTGCCGGGACCGAAGAATCCATCGGTCAGTACGAAAGTTACCGCTCTTTCACCATGCCGGGATTGTACCGCGTTATTGACGGTATCAATCTGTTTGATCCCAAATTCAATATCGTCTCACCCGGTGCCAATGCCGATGTCTATTTCCCCTATACCGAGCATGACCGCCGTCTCACCCCATTGCTACCTGAAATCGAGGAAATCGTCAACGGCGGTCCGATCCAACACTCCCGCGGTATCTTAAAGGACCATGATAAGCCTATAATCTTTACCATAGCCCGTCTGGACAGGATAAAAAATATTACCGGTCTGGTGGATTGGTACGGCAATTCATCGCAACTGAGGAAACTTGCCAACCTCCTTGTGGTGGGCGGTTATGTGACGGAAGAGGAATCGCGCGACCACGAAGAACAAGAACAGATACGCCTTATGCATGATTTGATGACCCGGCACCGGCTAGACGAGCAAATGCGCTGGGTTGGTATACATCTGAATAAAAATCTTTCCGGAGAGATCTACCGTTTTATCGCCGACCGTCGCGGGATCTTCGTCCAACCGGCATTATTCGAAGCCTTCGGGCTTACCATCATCGAGGCCATGACATCGGGGCTCCCGACCTTTGCCACACGCTACGGCGGCCCCTTAGAGATCATCCAGCACAACCAATCGGGTTTCCATATCGACCCGAACAACGGTGCTGAATGCGGCAGTCAGATTGCCGACTTCCTGGAACGCTGCCAAAAGGACCCCAAGGAATGGCAGCGCATTTCCGAAGGTGCCCTGGCGAGAATCGAATCACATTATACATGGAAACTCTACGCCGCACGGATGATGACCTTGTCGCGCATTTATGGATTCTGGAAATTCATTAGTGATCTCGAGCGAGAAGAAACCGAGAGATATCTGCACATGTTTTACCAGCTGCAGTTCAGACCGCTGGCCGAACGTCTCCGCAAGGAGTGATACCTTCTTTTGAAAATAGCGGCATAAGTGAGAGGCGCTCATTAGGTAGGGAGCCGAGCGAGGAGCCTTCGCGTACCCGATAGTGCGTGAGCAGGCAACACAGTGATCCACGTGGCACGGCGTTTGAGAGGATCGCACTTACATCGCTGTGTATATTTCTTGCCATAGTCCTATCATCATACGGGAAAATTTCGCTTTCGAAAAAGAGTATACCCATCTTTACTTATTAAGTTTTATGCCTATATTATTCTTGTTAAGAAGTTTTTGATTTTCTTGTTACGTTTCTCTGCAAGGTGCAGTTCAAGCCTTTCCTTTTCCCCTTATTATCTGTTACTTTTTGAGTCGCTTGGTTGGACTGCTCTGCGATGCCCGGATAGGATTTCTCATTGAAGGAAGGTTTATTTGATGAAGAATATTGAATTATTAAACCAGTTGCGGCAAATCATCGCCATGGATGCCAAGATTGAAGAGATATTTTGTTCTTCTCTCTCTCTTGAGGAAAAACGTACCAAGCTTCGCGATCATTTATCAAACATGCTGCTAAACGCTTACGACAGGACCAATGGGACCCCCTCCCTGGAATGGGTAACCTGCCGTGATGCTACCTGGGTTCTTCGTAATATCCTCGCCCCAAGGAGCGAAGAACTCGCCGGATTTTCATTTCTTGAATACATCGACAACCTGCTTGCCTCTCCGCATCCGTCGGTACGAGTACCAAGCCGTGATTTTCTGGCGGAATTCGAACATTTGATAAAAGGAATCACTGGGAAATCCGATATCTATAAAGAAACCCCTCCCACCTTTCTCAAGTATACCGGCAGAAAGGCCGCCAGGTTGCGGTCGGAAGATCTTTCGCGGATGGCAAGGACAACAGCGAAATTTCTCAAGCGCTATCCCTCGGGGCTGGACGACGAACTCATCCGAATACGCAGCGTAAACAAGAGAACCCTTCAAGATTACTACAATATAACCGATCTTGAATGGGACGATTGGCATTGGCACACGCAAAATATCATCCGCGACGCTGACACTTTGGGAAAGCTGATCCACCTCTCGGAGGAAGAATACCGGGCGGTAAACAATGCAAAAAAAGCGCGTATCCCTTTTGGTATCACGCCCTATTATCTGTCCCTCATGGACGAAAGTAACAGTAAAACCTGGGACAGGATGATCAGATCCCAAGTCATTCCACCTGAACAATATGTGGAAAAAATAGTGGAGTATAAAACAGATCCGGATTGTTCCATGGATTTTATGGTGGAAAGCGATACGTCCCCCATCAATGGTATTACCCGGAGGTACCCCAACATCGTCATCTTAAAACCGATTTTAACCTGTCCGCAGATCTGCGTATACTGTCAGCGTAATTGGCAGATTGAAGATGTCTATTCGCAACATGCCATGCTCAGCTCCGCCAAACTTGATCGTGCTCTGAAATGGATCGAAGACACTCCTGAAATAAACGAGGTGTTGGTGACCGGGGGAGATCCTCTGCTGCTTTCGGATGAAAAAATCGATGAGATCCTGGGAAGGCTTTCCCAGATGGAGCACATACTTCGCATCAGGATCGGCACCCGTACCTTTGTAACTTTGCCTCAACGCATAACGGATACTCTGGTCAGAACAGTTACGCGCTATCACCAACCGGGGCGCCGTGAGGTGGTGATCATGACCCACTTTGAACATACCACCGAGATCACCCCCGAAGCCATGAATGCCGTCCAGAGATTTCGGCTGTTCGGCATCGGTGTCTATAATCAATTGGTTTTTACCTATTACAATTCCAGAAAATTTGAAGCGGCTGCCCTGCGCCAGAAACTAAGACTGATTGGTATCACGCCTTATTACACCTTCAACGCCAAAGGCAAAGAAGAAACCGATCGTTACCGTGTTCCCATTGCCAGACTCCTGCAGGAACAGCAAGAGGAAGCACGCCTGTTACCTGGAACGGTCCGTACCGACGAGATCGTCTTCAATGTTCCGCGCCTTGGAAAAAATTATCTGAGAGCCTGGCAGAACAAGGACATCATCTCCATCCTTCCCAACGGTAGGCGGGTCTATGAATTTCACCCCTGGGAAAAGAAACTGACCCTCATGGATACCTATATCTACACGGACGTGCCGATATACAGCTATCTGAAAAGGCTGAAAAAAGAGGGGGAACAGACAAAGGATTACGAAACTATCTGGTACTATTATTAGGCTGAAGGCTGAAGGCTGAAGGCTGAAGGCTGAAGGCTGAAGGCTGAAGGCTGAAGGCTGAAGGCTGAAGGCTGAAGGCTGAAGGCTGAAGGCTGAAAATGGAAACCCGGCCGAACAACCAGGACAAGAATTTTCCGTGCTTCTCTCTCATTTATCAGCTGGCAGGTCCTGGCGCTCTGTCACCTCCTGATTTCATTGTCTTGTCTTCAGTCCGTTGTTCCTTCAGCCCCTGTTCTTCCTATTCCATCAAGTAAAAAAACTAGTGGGGCGCAGCCGCACTGATACGGAGGCAACACCTGGTACCTTCATTGCCTTTTCCTTTATGATATCGGAAAGCTTGGTATCCATGCGCAGTGAGGCTTTAACCGCAATCTCAACTGCTCCGGCATCACTGGTTACGCTGCAGGTCGGATAGTCTTCAATAAGCGCCGCCCTGATCTTTGCCGCCAGGGCCAGGTTTTCGATGGCCTGCTGCGACTCCGGAGTGGTCTTCATCTGCGGCTGGCCGACCGCTTCACAAATCAGATTTACCGCATTTTCCACAGTCATTTTATCAATGGTTATCACCAGGTCGTACAAACGGCAATCCGTCGTATTCACTCCATAGAGTTGCTCACTCCAATTCCTGCGATCCCGATCATCCTCTTCCAGAAACTCGGTGGCCTGCTCCCTGGTAAGTTTATCCCTCTCCATTAACTCCTGGATGCGGTTATCCAAGTTGGCATTAATCCGCACTTTTAACAGATGCGTGATGCCCTGGGCGAAAAAATGTCCTGCCAACCCGTGATAAACCACATTATCGTCCTTGAAACGATCAAGGATCTCCGCGGCTACGTAAGCGATATACTTTTGTTTTTCATAGGTGAACCGTTCAAAGATCGAAGGTGCGTCATGGATTGCATGACTCAGTCGATTCTGAGGAATCTTGAAATCCTGAGATGCCTCGAGAATGACTTCACGGGAAACGGCACGGTAGCCGAGCCTTTCCGCTACCTTTTCAGCCACCTCTTTCCCTTTGCTGAACGATCCTCTTCCAATTGTGATGATTGCCATCGTTTTCTCCTCCCGTTACTCAATGACGAGGCGCTCCTACTGCCTCCTCTCTCATACGATACGTATAACTTTTACTCTGAAACAAAATGCATCAAGCGGGTTTTTATTATCTCTCAATTCTGCGGCTCTTGCAAGGGAAAGCCTGCAATTCCCTGCATTTCCCTATCTGCTATCGCCCTTATCATCTTGTTGAAATGACAGGAACATAACGAACTTATTCTCTTCAAGATAGTAGCCGAATTTCCGAACATAGTCCATCTTTGTTCAGGATAAAAAAGCTGTTTTTCTCATCTTTTTACAGCAGATAGAGAAGCTGCAACAACTCTTCGACATTTTTGGGAGCTCCCTTAATTTTTGTTTCCTGAATTCATATACTGGATAAGGCCTCAGGCAAGAAGGAGAAACATCAAAAAACCGGCCGACCTAATAACGAAGAGCCTCTTGCAAAATGAGAATTATCGTTCAAAACCAAAGTATACGAAAAATTTTACCGCGGGTATTTAAGTAATTTTCCGCTGAAAAATTTTGAGCATAACGCAGAGCTTGGGAGTAAAGGCCATTTTCAAAAGACTAAAAAGTGTTTTTTGCCGTTGCCTCCCCTTTTTATCGAATCCCATAGTGGCTACTATATTGTTCAATGTTGATTAGCCCGATTTTCTCATGAACGTCCATTCTCGCGCCAAGAGCACAACAAATGATGAAAATTAAGAAGATCGCAATGCATGGGAGTTCAGGGGCAACTGTTTCACGGGTGTCCCGCAGCCTGGATGGCGCAGGCCTTGCCCCCAGGGAAGGGGGTTATGGCGTCCCGTGACAAGGTTGCCTCTCAGCTTTGAGCGATTTTCGGATAAACACTGCGTCAATTTGTCTCCACTTCAGGAAGAGCAAGACATTTGACCGAGGCAGGTGTGTTGTCAAACTTCCACAGTGTTCACCAATGGTCAGTTCAGGCAGCGCCATCTGCCTCACATTTGGCAATGAACATAGATCACTATTGTTCATTGCCAAAAATTTCGAACCTAACGCCGCCTGAACTGATGAGAAATACGGGTCAGCCGGCAATTTTGCACTGCCTTTGTGAAAATAGACAGCAGTCCAACATCTCCTTCTATTACATAACCATGAGTATCTTATGCACCCTTCAGCCTTTGAACTCAACCGGGAATTCCTTGCCAAAGTTTGTGAAAGAATACAGGAATTAAAAGCCCATTATACGCATGAAAAAATCCTCACAGATCTTTTCACCAAGGATTCACTGCTGCTTCTTGAACCATTGGCAAAACTTATCGATGCCGCCTACTGGGCAAGTCAGGCAAGCGAGGAGGGCCATCTGAGTAAATTTTCGGTCGTCATAAAGGAAATTGAAAACACACCGGATATCTTCTGTTTCGAGAGTCCCATCGACTTGAACCTGAAGAATCTTATAAAGCTCGGATCAGCCCTGGACGGTTCTTTCTCTGATATCTGTGTCCATCAAGATGAAAACGGCACACTCAAGATATGGGGACTGAGAATCCGGACACCCAACCATTTGACTTCGGATCTGTGGATTCAGGTCCTGGGTCCCGGGAATCTGCTGATTCTCTGCTATGGGAGAAGTATTGCCGCTTTGATCGGCAATCAGGCCGTTTTCGTTGATTCCGGCAACCTTCTAAGAACGGTTATGCCGAAAATCACCTCGAGCAGAGAAAATTCCCCATCTCATCTCATGAAATTATTCATTTTTAACACCCTTCTCTATATTGCCCAAGCCATGCGCTCCCACCAGAGAGGAGGCACGCTTCTGGTTGTTCCGGAAGGGAATTATTGGGAAAAATCCATCGGCCGGCCGGTCATTTACACAGGCGGCACCCGTTTTTTCGAACCGGAATTCGATTCCCTTCAAGCCTCCGCAAATCCGACCGCTCGGGATGTTCTTCGTCTCTTTCAGGAAACGGCAACAAGGAAAAATCCGAACCTTCTGAAGGTGCGCACCCAGCTCATCGATCAGTGCAACCGCATAGGTCGGTTAACCGCCATTGACGGGGCCCTGGTCATGACCTATGATCGCTCGATTCGCTGCTTCGGTGCCAAGATCCAGGCGTTGGACCCTCAACCGGGTTCAACCCTTGTGCAGCTGCTCCAACCTGTGGAGGGGGATCAAGGCAGGAGAATAACGTATGCGGAGCTTGGCGGGACGCGTCATTATTCAGCTGCGCAATTCGCTCATGATCAACCTGATGCCGTTGCCATCGTTGCCTCTCAAGACGGCAATGTCACCTTCTTCACCAAAGATGTCGCAAACGACCAACTTATGGTAGTTCAACGGGCCGAACTTGCTCTTATGTACGAAGGCATAAGTGGAATCATGTGGCATCTGTCTCAATACATCGACCGTGAAGAGAGCATAAAAGAAATTGTATCAAAGACATAACCTCTGTGAGGGCAACACCTTGAACAAGACAAAAATAACGGAGAACAGCCGGAAAAAAATTGAACGTCTGACCGGAAACCAGGTACAAACCCATCCAGCCCCGGCGCGCTATACACGGATGAGCTTCTTGATCGGATTTCCGGTCATCCTCTTTTTTTGCGGAGTGTGCTGGGCAGGTGCCTGGTATGCCTTTAATCAGATTACAACGGAACTGGAAGTCTACAAACAAGGTGTTGTCGTCACAGGCTCTGTGATCAAAAAAACCTTCCTCGCCCAATCAAGATCCTGGGAGCAGAAGCACTATATCACCTACTCTTTTCAAACCTCTGAAGGAGTAACCCTGCAAAAAGAAATCAGGGTTACTCCCCGTTTTTGGAACAATCTCAAACGAAACGGTCCCATATTGATACGTTATGTTCCGAATAAGCCGAGTCTGAATCTTCCGGATACCTGGCATATGACCTCCTTTTATTCTCTGGCAGGAGGGATATCGCTCATTGGCGCCCTTTTCTTCACCGTCGCGGTGGTCGGCATGCTGAGAAAAAAACTTATGGGTGGATATTGTTAAAGACGGTTTTGAAGGTAAAGAATTGTTAAGTTGTGTAAAAATGGGCCTGAGGGACTTGTCATCCGGCATCTGAGATACTACATAGATGGATAGGAGCAATAATTCTTCAATCAAGAAGAGTCTCTTGCGGTTTCTCCAGATGTTTTACTGGGGGGAAATTCCATGAATATTTCAGCAATTTCCGGCATAACAGCCTATACAACTCAATCTGCATACAAGAGCGGAGTCTCTCGGACAGGGAGGCAAAACACTCAAGCTGCAACAAGCATTTCATCGACCGGGGATACGGTGCAAATCTCCACCGAGGCCCGTAATCTCCAGCAGGCTGCACAGGCAGGAAACAATAACGAAACGTCAACGGGATCCGGAGGAAACAGCACTTCCGGCACAACGGGGGCATCAGGTACTACTGCCGGCACAACCGGCGGATCTGCGGCAACAGGGGCCGGGGGATCGGCGGGCAGTACAACAACCTCGAGCAGCAATTCGGATGAAATCGCAAAGCTTGAAAAGGAAATAGCCGCCCTGCAGCTGGAGATTTTAACTTTGACGGCCAAAGCACTCACCGACGACACCGCAAAAACCGAACTCAGCAACAAACAGACCGAGTTGGCAAGTCTCACCGCCGAACTTATACAGCTTGAAATCCAACAGGCCTAACCTGATTTTTTTAGGACGATCAAGACCGCCATTTTCATGGTAGCAAAGAATATTGCAACTCAAGCCGAAGGCAGAAAATCAAGCTTTTTTTTCCCATGACCTTTGCCAAGTCCGAGCTTTTTGCGAAATTCCTCCTCGGATAGGGCATTGGATTCTTCGATTAGGTTTCCTTTTCTATAGTAGCGGATATACGGTACCTGATCATTTTTAAAAACCTCTTCCTTAAAGCTTCGAAAGCTTTCAAAAAAGTCGGCGCGGTCATATTCAAGGAAATAAATAGAACAATCCGCAAGTTCGCCAATAAAACACTTCATCTCATGCCACTGCGGGCACCAGCTCTGGGTAAGAAATACGGCAACCTTTTCAGAGGCGGACAGGATTTCATTGTCAAACTCCCCGTGTTTTAGGCAAAATAGCGCCTGATCTTTGGATATTTCTCTTAACATACCATTCCCTTTGAATATTGAGCTTTTATTTTCCGCATGCATCAATTGCTGCCTGAGACGAGTGTCTGCAATCTCACCTTCAGGCGTGTAAAACGCTGCTGGATTTTATTGTTGTTAACGGCAATGGCCAGTGCCTGCCTTGTCCCCACCAGAACCACAAGTTTCTTTCCTCTTGTGATGCCTGTATAAATGAGATTCCGCTGCAGCAGAATATAGTGCTGGGTCGAAACTGGGATAACAACCGCCGGATATTCCGACCCCTGGGATTTATGAATGGATACGGCATACGCCGGTACGATCTCATCCAGATCGGTGAAGTCGTAATCCACCCTTCGGCCGTCAAAGGAGATTACCACCTCCTGGGTCTCGAAATCGATTGCGGCAATCTTGCCGATGTCACCATTAAAAACTTCTTTATCGTAATTGTTCTTGATCTGCATAACCTTATCGTGCAAACGAAAATTCCTCCCGCTGCGCGCTACCGCAGTTGCCGATGGATTGAGTGCTTTCTGCAGTTCGAGGTTGAGATTCTCCGCACCCACCGTTCCCTTATGCATTGGAGTGAGGACCTGGATATCGTCAAAAGGGTCCAGAGCAAATCGTTTTGGAATTCTTTCCTTTACCAATTCGACAATAAGTCGAACCACCTCTTCCGGGGCCTTTCTTTCAACGAAATAGAAATCTTCGAGTTTTTCGGAGGCGGGATGCACGGACGGCAGGATGCCGGAGTTGATCTTGTGGGCATTGACGATTATCAGACTTTCTCTGGCCTGACGGAATATCTCGTTGAGTTCAACCATGGGGATGCTCTTCGAGCCGATAATATCCTTTAAGACATTTCCGGCACCCACCGAGGGCAATTGATTGACATCTCCAACCAAAATAAGCGTTGCAGCAAGGGGCACGGCCTTTAGCAGATGATGCATCAACATCGAATCAATCATTGAGGCCTCATCCACAATTAACATATTGCAATCCAAAGGGGATTCGAAATTTTTCTGAAACCCGCCCTGCTTGGGGCTGAATTCCAACATTCTGTGAATGGTCTTGGCCTCACCTCCAGTGGCTTCACTCATCCTTTTGGCTGCACGTCCTGTGGGAGCTGCAAGCAAAAACTTCGCTCCAGCTGCCCGGCAGATGCCTATGATACAGTTTATGATTGTGGTCTTTCCGGTTCCCGGCCCTCCGGTTATCACCATCACCTTGGAACGTACAGCCTGTCTGACGGCCTCGATTTGCCTGGCAGCAAGATTGATCGTCAACTTGTTCAGAACCTTATCGACAAAGTGTTCCTGTTTGATCGTCCCGGAAGCCCTCGGCGCCTGCAAAAGGGCCGTAAGCCTGTCGGCAATTCCGGTTTCACAAACATAATACTTTAAAAGATAGACGGCCATATCGCCTTTGGCCTTCTTTCGGGAAAAGTCATCTTCCAGCACTATCTGTTTGGCATGGGCTGCCGAATCAAGGGCCTGGACGACACTCTCTCGTTCTACATCGAGGATGTCCCGACATTTGGCAATGAGCAACTCATATGGATAGAAGACATGGCCTTCATCGGCCATTTGATGGAGGACATAGAGGATTCCCGCCGCCACTCTCTGCAACGAATTCCTGGCAAACCCAAGCTTTTCAGCAATTTTATCAGCTGTGACGAACCCGATCCCAAAGATATCGGCGGCCAAACGGTAAGGGTTGGCCCTGACGATCTCGATCGATCCCTTCCCGTATTGTTTAAATATCTTTGCCGCATACCCGGAGCCGACACCGTGGGATTGCAAGAAGATCATCACCTCGCGGATCTCCCTTTGCTCTTCCCAGCTCCTTTGTATAATATCAATGCGTTTTCCTCCGATGCCATCGACATCGGATAATTTTTCCGGGCTCTGTTCTATGATATCGAGGGTTTTTTTACCGAATTTTTTGACAATCCGTTTGGCCATGACCGGGCCAATGCCTTTAATCAGGCCCGAGCCGAGATATTTCTCGATTCCCTGAACATCAGCTGGAACCATGGTCCGGTACGAAACGATCTTGAACTGTTCACCGTGCTGGGGATGATTCATCCATTCACCCTGCACGCGGACGACCTCGCCCACCAGAGGCGCAATCATCGTACCGATGACAGTCACCAGATCCCTCCGGTTGGCTACCTTGATCCGGGCAACGGTGTATCCGGTTTCTTCACTGGTAAAAGTGATTCGTTCAATCCGGCCTTGAAGTTCGTTCAACATCTATCTAGCAGATGCCTTTCTCCTTTTTTTTATCGTTGTCTGGTGAGGTCCATCACTTGCGGCCACTGCACTGCGGCCTCATCGCCTTTTCACCGTAACAGGCTGACAGGCAATCCATGGCCTGCTGTCAGTTGCGGGCCTCATATGGTTCCCAGGCGGGCCTCCCCTAGGTGTCCTCTAGCGATGTCCACGCCTTCCAAGGCTATAGAGAGGTACGTAATCCGGACAGGCCAAACTTCCCCATTTTATAGTGCCATTACCATTCCCCTCTAACGTATTCTCCCTCAATTCTTTATCTCATCGAATATTTCCTGGACAAATACCGGTTCCACATCGTCTACAAATTCTGCCCATCCCAGCGGCATATTTACAACTTCAACACCGATGGTCTTTCTGGCCCCACCATGGGTATACCATCTCGGTTTGACATTCATTTTAAAGCAACCGCCTTTTCCGGAAACGACAACGGTCATATTTTCCACGTCCCCATCAAGATGTTGTGACAGGTCGGTCATGCATATACCGGATTTGGAGATATCGACAACCAGTCCCTGGTAGAATCCGTATCCGTCGGCGATATCGACGGCCAAATCTTCTATTACAATACGTTGATGTTTTCGTTTTTCCATATCCCCCCCGGTAAATTGGATTTCAAAAAAACCGTCATTTTGCAAAATGTATGGCTATTATGAATTATACATCCTTCCTACCACATTTTCCCATTAATTATACTCTTTGTGGATGCACTCGGTTGGTAGTCAGTTCTTTCTCGGATTTTCCTCTATAACTATCAGCTGCTGATCGCCAAGAGAAAACGCCTCTTCGACTTTGCCGATCACTGAGATATGTTCACCCTTATTCGGTAGAGGCCGTTGAGTGACAACCGTAATAGCTCCTGTATCATCTTTTATGACAAAATAACGAACCACAAAAAGGCCAAAAATGTCCACAACTTGCCCGGAAACCTTCACCTGCACGCCTTCGTATTTCCTGGGATTCTGGAGTATATCCGAGATGGGGGTAGGGAAAAGGGTATCACATGCCGCAACAGTGATTAGCAATCCCAAAAATATGGCAACGATCTTTATCCGTTTCTGCATTCGTTCCTCCACGTCGCTGTGCAGCCGTCAATCTTCCAAATCTAAGAAACAGATATACTTCATTTCCAGATATTCGTCCATCTCATAGCGGGAGTCTTTCGGCCGATACCCGACTGCTTGATGCCATAGAATGGAGCGACCTCCGAAGATATCAGACCGGATTTCGCATCAATTCAGGCAGTGTGAGGCTCAAAGCTTTTTAGAAATTTTCCTGTTTAGCAAAGTGATCGTAATTCCCACTGTGATAGTTGATGCTCTGTATCTGTAACTGGAGGAATCAGGTTACTACCATATGTTGTGTTTTTTTTGTTCAGAAATATTCCCTGGTAATAACGGCAAATAAAATGATAGGTGTTATGTAATATTTAGAATAAGGTAATACTCTAGAGAACAATTAACTTGATCCCGAAATTGCCTTGTCAGCCCTGATATTTGGTGAACATCTGTTTGCACATGTGGCAGGGAAATGCCGTATGAAACGAGCGCTTGATAAGCAGTGTCGTTCCCAAGATATGCAGTAACTTACGCCGGCAATTCACCTTGTTTACTTCCTACCACGTTGATGTCGTCCTAACCCGGATTTCTCATGAACACTGTGTCAATTTGGAGGAAGCGTAAAAGATCCAATATGTTTTAAGAAAACCTATGCAGCTCCAAATTTACACAGTGTTCACCAAAGGCGCCCTGAAAGAAGTACCCTTGGGGTATCAGTCCATGCGGCGCCATCTTCTTCAGTTTTTGGCAGTGAACATAGATTACTATCGGAGTCGGAGTTTATACCCAAAGGGTGCTTACTTGTCCCCTGCCAAAAACTTCGAACCTGACGCCGCCTGAACTGATGAGAAATGTGGGCTAAGTATATGCTGACAGCCGAATGTGTAAGTCACATCTGATATTACCTTTTAAAATCACAGTCAATGGAGCGAGCGGGGAGTCGAATCAGCCTAAAAAACCGAAACAAGCCCCTGAAGCAGGCTCAAATCAAACAGAAGGAGGGAAAAAATGCATTTCAACTTTGATGTAATCCGACCCTATATTGTCACCTATGGGATAAAACTTATTCTTGCTTTATTGGTCTTCGTTATTGGGAAATGGGTATCAGCAAAGATCAGTGAACTGTGCGCCAGGATCATGGAGAAACACGGGGTAGATCCAACGCTTACAAAATTTCTCAAAAATATAACCTATTACATACTTCTCATTGCAGTGGTTATAGCAGCTGCAGGCCAATTGGGCATCAATACAACTTCATTCCTAACAGTTCTCGGTGCTGCCTCCCTTGCCATCGGCCTGGCTTTAAAGGACTCGCTCTCTAATTTTTCCTCCGGAGTCATGCTGATCCTTTTCAGGCCGTTCAAGATAGGTGATGTTGTGACTGTTGCCGGTCAAACCGGCAAGGTAGACGAGATCACCGTCTTCAATACCATAATGACCACCGGTGATAATCAGAAGAAAATCATCCCCAACGGTGCCGTCTCAAACGCAACCATAACAAATATTACTGCCCACCCGACTCGAAGGGTGGATTTGGTCATAGGGATCGGTTATGACGACGATATTCGTAAAGCGAAACAGACTCTTGAAAAAATCATTGGTGAAGATGAGCGAATACTCAAGGAGCCTGCTCCCACGGTGGCTGTCTCCACGCTGGGCGAATCGTCTGTAGATCTGGTGGTGCGTCCCTGGGTGAATACAGGTGACTATTGGAACGTCTACTTTTCCCTGATCGAAAAAATCAAACTTACCTTTGATGAAGAAAAGATCTCATTCCCCTATCCCCAGCGGGATATTCATCTTTACAAAGAGGCTGCCTAAATCTATTCCTGATTTCTCATGAACGTCCATTCTCGCGGCACCGCGAGCTCAACAAATGATGAAAAATACCGCCAGACCAAAACGCAGGCTTTGTAGCGGCAATGGAAGATGTTCTTGAAGTTTATGCTCGGCCCGTACGATCCCAGATTTCCGGTGTTGTGTATGGACGAATCGAGTATGCAATTGATTGGGGAAGTGCAACAGCCCATACCATCGGCACCTGGTCATCCGGTTCTTGTGGACGATGAGGATGTTCGGAATGGAGTTGCCAACATATTTATTGAAGTGGAGCCGCTTGGAGGTAAACGGACAATAAAAATCACTGAGCGACGGCCCCAGATTGACTGGGCGAATTTCAAACAAGAATTGCTTGAACAACGGTATCAGAATGCCGAGAAAGCGGTTCTGATTATGGACAACCTCAATACGCATACAACCGCCTCATTGTATTTAGCTTTTCCTCCTGAAAAGGCAAGGAATTTGGCAAATCGATTGGAAATACATTATACGCCAAAGCATGGAAGTTGGCTTAATATCGCAGAGATTGAACTCAGCGTTTTATATTGTCCCCACAGCCGATAACGAATTGACCGAAGAGGGCCTTCGCCAGTGGATGGAGAAAGAAATAACGAAATACATGCGCCCCAAGCATATCCGACTCATAAAATGCCTTCCGCAGACACCGACCCATAAGATCGAGAAATACAAGCTTAAAGAGATGGTTAAAAAAGAAAGGGAAGCTATTTCATCAGGCAGCTGATGTGATGATGCGGAAACCTTCGTGGATGGGTGAAAAGTTTCAGGGATGGTCCCTATTTCAGATGAATGTATGGTAATCTAGAAAATGGCTGATCGACTGTCTTGTAAAGGGAAAATTATCGAGAAGATGAAACACCCGGAACAACTGCGTGCAACATCGGAATAGCCCTTTTGTTTCACCTGCGTTACAATACTCTTCCATGCGGACGCACATTGCAAGGACATGCAGATACAATTTTAAGATGCTGAGACATTGAGGATTTACCCATGAATGAAATAAAACCGGAAAAACCCGCCTTTCTTATTATCGATATGGTTAACGACTATTTCGACGAGTCCAAAAATTCCCCTATTTCGCGACTTGCAGAGCCGATCATTGAACCCATCAATCGCTTGAGCACGGCCTTTCGCCGTCATGGCTGGCCGGTGGTTTTTGCCACCGATGCGTTTCATGAGAATCATTTCTTCTTTACGAGCAAAATGAAACCCCATGCCATTGCCGGCACTCCCGGCGCCGAAGTGATCGATGCGCTCGACAGAGAGCCGGAAGACTACTGGCTTCCCAAACCGAAAATGTCGGCCTTTTTTCAAACCGGTCTCGAGGACTGGCTCCGGCAGCGGGAGGTCACACTGTGCGCCGTTGCCGGCATCGCCACCCCCTTTTGTGTGCTCACCACGGTTCTGGACGCAATCTGCCACGATTTCAAGGCTGTTCTTCTGGAAGACTGCTGCATGGCGGGATCTCAACAGATTCATGACCAGACCCTGAACGTCTACCGCCGAAATTTGCTCTACCCTCTTCTCAGAGTGTTGCCGTCGTCCGAGCTGCTGGCAGAGTTGGAATGATGTCCTTTCACCCTCCCACCCAAGAGCACACCCGGCAACCTTGCCAGAGGCAGCTAACGTATTAAGAAACAATGGACATTCCCTGTTAAGCTGACTCGCTTGGAACAACCTTTTTTCACCGGTGGAGTTGGAGCGGCTTTTTCTCCCTTTTTCGCTCAACATAGTTCTGATAGAGATCAACGGTAAACATGAGCAAGAGAATAAAGATAACGATCCACTGTGGATATATGGAAATGCACTGCCGTTTATCATGAGATGCGAAACATGTCCGCCCTCGAGGATAAGCACGATTCCAAGGAGAAGCAGGATACGGAAAAGCATGGCCAGGATCAGCCCCTGGTTGATGGCTTTTTTCCACTGATTTTGGCAGGCAGATTATTGGCGAGGATAGTGATGATGATAAGATTGTCGTCCCCAAGCGCTATCTGGAGAAGGGTCAGAGAAAGAAGATTCACCCACAATACAGACCGGAAAACCGCGTCGAACATTGTAGCTGCTCAGTTAAGGTATGTACGGATCCGATTACGCCGGTCAATACTTAATCGGGGGACGACTATCTATCAGTAATTCTTTCGATAGTGGTCGAAAACTGAAGGGGACGCATTCTATTGGTCCTTTTCGTACCTAGGTTTAGAAACTTTCATGAGATATGCGGTTGACAAACAATTATATCCTGTGGCATAATGCATCATATAGATTCTTTTTGCATCACTCTGAATTGATCTCAGGGAGGAACATATGCCAACCCGATCTTTGCGAATTGACGAAGCCCTGGTTATCCAAGCCCAACGGCGGGCCAGGGTCGAACATCGATCCATTAACGCCCAGGTTGAATACTGGGCAAAATTAGGCAAAGCCATTGCTTCAAAGATCAGTATCGCGGATGCCTTTGCCGTCATCCAGGGTCTTAAAGAGATTCATTTGGAAAACGCTGAGAGTATTCCGGTCGATACGGATACAGTCCTTAAGAAGCTTGAGTCAGATAGGGCCAATGGTTTTTCCGGCAAACCAATAACATCCGCACCTTTCTATTTTGAGGTCAGCATCGGCAAGCCTGGTTTTCTTGATAAAGTGGATACCAAAACCGGAGAGAGACAGACCGGAAGATTTCAGAACGGCAAATTCGAGGCTGTTTCGTGACGGATACAAAACAACTCTGGGTATTGGCCGGAGGAAACGGTGCCGGTAAAACCACATTTTATACTCATTACCTGGCAAAGCACGGTATAAAATTTGTCAATGCCGATCTGATTGCCAAAACAATCGATCCTGACCACCCGGAAGATCTCAGTTACGAGGCAGCGACACTGGCGGCAGATATGAGGAAAGACCTGATCGCCAAGGGCGTTTCTTTTTGTTTTGAGACCGTCTTCTCGCATGAATCAAAAATTGATTTTATTGCCACGGCCAAAGCCTATGGATATAAGGTTATCCTAGTCTATATCCATTTGCTCGATCCAAGCCTGAATGAAGCCCGGGTTTATCAGCGCACGCTTGAAGGCGGGCATGCTGTGCCAGCCGAAAAAATACACTCTCGCATTCCGCGAACCATGGAAAACGTTAAAACAGCTCTGGCTTTAGTGGACGAAGCCTGGATGCTTGATAATTCTTATGAGAAAAACAGGTTTTTTCCGGTTGTCATCATGAAGTCAGGGCAGTATGAGAAGAAAACAGACCCCTTGCCCCAGTGGGTGAAGTGCTTTCTTCCACCTGAATAAAGTTCCATCAGCAGGTTTTGCTCAGGGTTGTTGTCAAAACGTCTCATTTTTCCGGTTGATCCGACTTATGCGTATTTTTGCAAAGCCGAATGGAGCAATCCGGCGGATGTCATCGCTTCCGGCCTCTGCTCTCCGGCCTGATCGCCTGGGAACCACGGCTGACAGACAGGCCGCCCCTGGCCTGCTGCCAGTTGCTGACGTCGAGGTCCGCAACCCCTGAGGGGCCTGATGTGATTCCCAGGCGGGCCGTGAGCTTCTGAAACATCAGAATGCAAACCTGAAGATTTTGCCCATCCCTGTCGATTTTTTGCCTATTTCTCCTAAATGACGTGCTATGCATATCAAACTGCCTATATTCTCTGATACCGAAGTAAATACAACCAGACGCTATACGTTCGATTGGCAATGAAACTGCAAAAATGAAAAACGAAAACTCACATCAGGCTGATTTCCTGGAACTGCTCGATATCTATGCCAGCCAGGATCTTATCATCGCGTTTTCAGGAGGGGTCGACAGCACTTTGCTCGCGAAAGCTGTATCTGAGATCAGTAAAAAAAAGAACTATACGGTTCATGCGGTGACCTTTCAGACAACCCTCCACCCTTCCGGTGATGAAGATATCGCCAAAAAATCAGCCAGAGATATAGGTGTTATTCATCATAGTATCCAGGTCGACGAGCTACAGCAGGCAGGCATCCGGTACAACCCTAGAAACAGATGTTATCTCTGCAAAAAACATCTGTTTGGCAAGTTAAGGAGCTTTGCTGAGGAAATGGGAATTTCCCTAATCATGGATGGGACGAATGCTGATGATATGCAGCAATATCGTCCGGGCATTATGGCCTTGCGTGAACTCCAAATAGCGAGTCCTCTTGCCGAATCCGGGATGACCAAGGATGATATCCGGTCCATGGCGGCCGAGTACGGTCTGTCCGTGGCCGATCGACCTTCCACCCCTTGCCTGGCAACGAGGTTTCCTTATGATACTG
>JBJKRL010000054.1:0-2864 GCA_046704745.1 Desulfocapsaceae bacterium
GGATATCAACGAGAGCGTCAAGGACTTCAGCGTTGTCGACGACCGCATACGCTTCGGCCTGGCAGCGGTGAAAAACGTCGGCGGTTCAGCCCTTGATTCGATCATCGAAGAGCGGGGCCAGGGCGGGCGTTACACGTCCCTGTCCGACTTCTGCAACCGGGTCGACTCCAGGCGGGTCAACTCCCGGGTCATCGAAAGTCTCATCAAGTCCGGATCATTCGACTCGCTGGGACATAAACGTTCGCAGTTGATGGCCATCCTGGACAAGGCCCTGGATCAGGCCAAGGCGGTTCAGCGCGATAAACAAAGCGGCCAGATGTCGCTCTTTTCCGTGGCCCCGCAGATGGGTACGACCGAGGTCACCGAGATCCTGTTGCCCGACATCCCGGAATGGGACGAACGCAAACGGCTGATGCTGGAAAAGGAGACCGTGGGCTTCTACATCACCGGCCATCCGCTGGACCATGCCATCAAGGAAATGAGGACCGTCACCGATTCCGATATCCATAATCTGGCCGATTGGGGTGAAGATCAGCCGGTCAGGATCGGGGGGTTGATCCGTAACTGCAAGCGGTTAAAGAGCAAAAAGGGCGAGCCCATGGCCTTTCTGACCATCGAGGATATTTTGGAAACCATCGAGGTGGTCGTCTTTCCCGAGACCTACGCCCGCAGCGAGCATCTTCTGTCTTCACCCGATCCGATCATCATCCTGGGAACGGTACAGAAAGACGAACGCGGGGCCAAGATCATCGCCGAATCCATCTACCCCCTGCAGGAGGCAAGGGAAAAATTCACCGAGTTGGTCAAGATCCGCCTGGAGGCGGAGCGCGCCAGCCGGCAGCAGCTGGAAGCTGTGAAAAAAACCCTCTACCAATTTCACGGCGACTGTCCCCTGCTTTTGACCATGCATTTTTCAGGCTTGGGCGAGGTGGATATCGAGGTCATGAAGGAACTTACCGTCAGGCCCTGCCGGGCACTCTCCGAAAACCTCGAAAAGATCGTCGGCTATCAGCCCCTGTCCTTTAAGAAAAAGGCCCTGGAAATGCCGAAGCGCGGGAAATGGACCAGACGCAACGGCAATGGCAATGGCAATGGCAATGGCGGAGGAAATTAGCTGTTTTGTACAAAATCAAGTTGGAAGCCGAAATGTCAGAATGAAGGAGATCTCAGGATAGTCTCAAATTCACTGCCGTCCCAAATAGGACAAAGTTGAACAATCGGCATCGAAATTCCAGGTTGTTACGGCGCCGAGAGTCGATTTTTTCAAACCAGGTTCCCTTTTTTTTATCTAACCGGCAACAGGCTGTCCAAAACCTGGCAACATAAGTTGAACGACCGGAGGAGTTGGCGGATTTCCAAAAGGATCATGCAACCATTGCAAAAGATCCCTATAAGTAAAGAGATTCAGCCGGAGCATTGTAAAAAGGTTGGACAGAGACCAGCCGAATCTGGATAAATGATGTAAATACTTAAGGAGGAGCAAAGCGATAAAGGCTGTCCAAATCTGAATACGCAAAGCATTTTCGCTGGTACCGATAAAGGTCTTGACCTTCAAGTGTTGTTTAAGGGTCTTAAAGAAGATTTCAATCTCCCACCTGTCTTTGTAAATGGCGGCGATGGTGCTTGAACCGAATTTCAGATGATTGGTCAGAAGAACAATCTCCCGCTGGTTTTCGCTGTCCCAGACGACCACACGGCGAAGAAGATGGGGGCATTTTTCTTCTGCCTTGAGGCCGGTGAGGCGGATGATCTGATCGGCAAGGATTGTTCGGTTTTGAGGGACACCTCTCTCTTCGATTACCTGGAAGACAGCATTTTCCTTTTGCCGGGTGACAAAGAAGATTTCGTTCTCCGTCCACTGGCTGAACAGCTTGTAATCGTTATATGCGCGATCAAAGGCAACGATTGATCCTGGTTTGAGATTGAATTGTTTCGCAACTGTCCGATCGTGGCGTTTGGCTTCCGAGATCAAGGCAAACGAAGGCATATAGTCATCATGGTCGAGAAGCACATGCACTTTGACGCCGCCTTTTGCTCTACGGAATTGTGCCCATGGAAACAGGTTTAGACAAAGTGATATTGTGGTTGAGTCCAGGCTGAGCAATTTGTTTTTGAAACGGAATTTGCGTTTCCTCTTGCCGAGGCCGCCACTTGTCCGGAAACGTTGCAACATAGTCCAGAAAAGATCTTCAAAAAGGGCTGCCGGACGGTGTTGATTGGCATAAGAAAGGGTGGATTTGTTGGGCGCTTTAAAAATACCGAGATGCCGGAGTTTTCCTTGGCAGCAGGCAAGACCCCCGCAGATCTCACGCAAAGAATCTGCATGGGCCATATGGCAGAAAAGCATGGCGACCAGTTGATTCCAACAGGAGAAACCTTTTGCTCGCCTCTCGGCCTGGTGTTTGGCTGAGAGTTCTGCAAATTCTGTTCGGGGAAAATGATGAAGCAGTTGACTAAACAAGCTTGCTACCTTTATCATGACTGTGCCCTCCTTGTAGTTGTGATAAGAAATTTGTTGGCGCAAAAATCTTACACCACAATCTGCCTGGAGGGCTTTTTATTTAATTCCTATTTTGGACAAGAGTGCAAAATAATTATAATTCCGACCTTTCAAAAAGACCCCGCTAAAGGAAGCAATTTTTATATACATTAACTGTCTGTTTAGCAATTTTTTCCCAATTATACTTCTCAGCTACTCTACTTTGTAACTCGCAATGCTCCCAGGAGTCGTTGGACCAATCAATACGCATTTTCATCAATTTCACCGAACGCCTCATTCTGGAAGGGTTGCCTCGGGCTCTGCCTCCATCGGTAACTATAATCGAGATTCTGGAAGATACCATTCCGTCCGCACGGGTGGTGGA
>JBJKRL010000055.1:0-103540 GCA_046704745.1 Desulfocapsaceae bacterium
CGGTTCCTCACGAAACCGCCCTTGCTTTCGGCTAGTATTTATGTTCCTGTCATCACGACAGTAACAGGGTTTACATACAGGGGACTTGCACCCCATAAGATCACGCCCGTGCCGGGCGTACACAAAACATTCCAGCTGAAGCCATAAACTACGCGGCTTCAGCTGAACTTTACGTTATCTTGATGAAATAAGATTAATTGACATGCGCTATCGTATGATGCATATAAATACATATGAGAACTACATTAAACATAGATGATGAAATATTGGAAAAGGCTTCGCTATTGACGGGTATCAAAGAAAAAACTTCTTTAGTTAGACTTGGACTTGAAGCTTTGATTGCCCACGAGAGCAGCAAACGTCTTGCCATGCTTGGTGGTAGCGAGAAAAAATTGCGTTCAATTCCGAGAAGAAGATCAACTAAATAAAGATGATCCTAGTTGACACTCCAATTTGGGTTACCTATCTCCGGGATGGCGATGATCATTTGCAACTGCTTCTTATTGAAGGTGAAGTCATGTGCCATTCACACATCATAGGTGAATTAGCATGTGGTAATCTCTCAAATAGAAAAGAGATACTTTCTCTTCTGCAAGCATTACCCCAGATCCCTCCGGTTGAATTTGACGAATATTTATACTTTATCGAGCAAAACCAATTGGATGGCAAAGGCATTGGTTTTGTAGATATACACCTTTTAGCTTCAGCAAAGTTAGCCCGAGTAAAATTGTGGACAGCAGACAAAAGACTTAACGGAGCTGCTACAAACTTTGGTATAAATTACAATTAAATATAAAATAACCGTCGCTTCAAGAGCGACGCGAAAATACCGTCGGATTTTCAATCGAAAGTTATCGGTCTCGCCTTTCAATCGAACCGTTGTGCATAAAAAAACCCCTAACGGTTAGGCCAGGGGCCTAAAGAAACATAAAAAAGATGGGGATGTTAAAGAATAGAAACGCAATTTGGAGTTTTTCGGGTTTATTTGGTAAACTAATGGTTGAGTATCACAAGTTCAGAACCGTCGAAAAAACCAAGTAATCGAAAAATTCTATTATCGAGTTTACATCCCGAAACGAGGGATTGTCTTCTAAATCTAGGCGCAACGGCAAATTTTACCGGAGGCATATAGGTAATTTTCCGAGGATTAAATTTGCCGGCGCAACGACGAGCTAGGAGAAAAGCGCCGTTTTCGGATGGAAACTACCTAATTGAACTCGAACATCCCAAATATCATCGGTAGATTCGAGCTTCTTGAAATAATTGCGAGGGACGATGGCGGTGTCAAGGTACTCCTCCACTGGCCATTTGCCACTATTGGTTTTGTAAAAAACAATCTCTCACATCACAAAATGTAATCATATATGCGAACATATGTCAGGCATGGACTTATAATGCGTTAAAAATACAATACAATTTGTATATCGGTATAGGGACGGCCATCACTGACCGCCCCTCCCGGGCCACCTGGCATACGGATCGCGGACCAAGGCGGTTCTGCTTATCAAGACAGGAGATGAACACCAGGGAGAAAGCGTTTCAGATTTCGACGAAAATACGCATTCGGCAACGCAATTATCACCCGCTTGACCTTGCTCATCCGTTACACACCCTTGCGGGCATTGCCGGCACTTACCGCCAGCCGATGAGAAATCCCTTGTTTTCCCAGTTCCCGGATCCCGGTGGACGGATTCTTCCTCTGTTTCCAGAGAATAGTACGCAGTCGCCGCACGATCCAACCATGAAGCGATCGGAATCTGCTGGTACTCCGCGTGAGACGGTAATAATTCCACCAGCCCCGGAGGTATTGGTTCAAATGGTAGACAATCTGGTGAATCGACTTTCCACAACTACGGTCAGTCAATTCACGCACCCGGTTTTCATATCATTTTATCGCTTTCGAATGGATGCGGGTACACGTCTCATCCAGCTTACTGGTGAAACTAAAACCGAGAAAACACATCCGCCATCCGCCACGCATGGGTGATCTGGTTTGTAATCTATGATAAGAGGTGCGCGAGCATCTTCTCAAGAGATCAAAAATGAAGACAAAAAAAATTAACGTATCTGGTCTTGGTCGTCTCCCTGCCTTTTGCCATGCAGTGATTGCTGGGGATTTTATATATGTTTCAGGTACACTGGGAACTAAATCAAACTCAATGGAGCTTGTAGAGGGTGGAACCGGGGCGGAAACCGCTCAGGCCCTTCAGAATATTGGCCTCATTCTAAAGGAATGCGGTGCCTCCCTTTCCGATCTTGTAAAAGTCAGTGTTTTTCTGGCTGATATAAAGACGTTCCCAGAAATGAATGATGCCTACCTTGAAGTGATGGGCGGTGATCCTCCCGCACGTATCACGGTTGGTGGAGCCGAATTAGCACGTGGAGCTGCGGTCGAGATTGATGCGGTTGCATACAAGCCAAACGCGATGTCCGGCGGAATTACCGATACTCAATAAGGAAGCATAATGAATTCTGGAACACTTTATCGTAGAGTGGCCTTTACGGACACCCCAAAGGGTGGCAATCCCGCCGGAGTTTGGGTTGGTGAGACCTTGCCATCTGTAGATGTTATGCAGCGAATTGCGGCTGAAGTCGGTTACTCCGAAACCGCCTTTGTGGCGCCGACTAGCGGACAGAACCGAACGATTCATTACTACAGTCCTGAGATTGAGGTACCGTTTTGTGGTCACGCTACTATTGCGACAGGTGTAGTGCTCGGCGAGACCGAAGGTGACGGTACATATCGTTTAGCAACTCCTGTGGGGGAGGTCTCAATCACCGTTCATTCCCAAGGTGGGGTACGTGAAGCCTCGTTGACTTCAGTGGAGCCAAGGTACACAGGGGCCTCCGATGTGCTTGTCAACGAAGCGCTCTCCGCGCTTGGCTGGCAAGCCAGTGATGTCGATATCTCAATTCCTCCAGCCAGAGCTTACGCCGGGGCATGGCATTTGGTATTGGCCGTCAATGATCCGCATAGACTGGCCAAGTTAAATTATGATTTTGAGAGACTGAAGACGCTTATGCTTCGAGAAGGACTTACTACACTACAATTGGTGTGGCGAGAGAGTACGAATGTATTTCACTCTCGCAACCCATTTCCAGTAGGTGGGGTTGTGGAAGACCCAGCCACGGGCGCGGCGGCAGCAGCGCTTGGGGGGTATCTCCGAGAAGCCGAACTCGTTGCTGCGCCCTCCACCATTTTCATCCGTCAAGGGGAAGCGATGGGTTGTCCGAGTCGACTGACAGTCGAAATACCTGCTACAGGAGGAATTGTGGTAAGGGGTACTGCGGTTCCGATTGAGGTAGAGTAATGTCGAAGGAAGGTTGCGCAATCGAGTGCGGCGTCAATCCGTAACAACCGCCCAACGAATCGCTTCACTGGATTTTCACTCCGCTGCGCTTCGTGAAAACCAGTGAACTCAACCCCGTTGGCCTCAGAATAATCTATGAGATATGACGAGTTGAATGGAGATCAGGAAGAGCCCTTTGTGATTGATATGATCACATGGCCTAATTGTACCACGCTTCTTCGATATCTTGAGAAGAAACTTGGAATCAAAGTGCTATCAAAAAGTTCTTGGTTGCCGAGCGGAGATTATTTTGCTGAATTTGAGTATCGAGGCTTCGAGTTTGAAATCCAAACACCATTATCAACGCCTTGGTTAGTTGCCAAAAAAGGTTGCCCCCGGGAGGTGTTTGGTGAAATCCTCAATCAATTAGATCGGTATCGCGGCTGGATGCCTTTTGGTGGATACGCATTCTTTAAATATTTACGTTTACCCTCATACCGAGGAAATTGTTATAAGAGCGCCAGACAAGAATATTGATTATGGCTCATTATTAAGTCTGCTCCCAAGCCGAGCGGCCGATCGGGTAGCCGGGGGTTTATTCTCCCCCCAGCCCCCATACCATTGATGCTCCCATTGCCTGTTTTATCATCATGTCTTTGGTGTCATGTTTTTTATTGTGGTTTAGTTTTTCATTGAGTGGTCTATTTACCCGCAAGCGTCGCTAGCCTGACGTTCTTGAAAAATTCAGCTTGATAATAAATTTAACCTGTAAATACCTATAGAGATAGCGGGGCGCTTCCGACTCGGAACAACCCATCTCACCTACTGCAATCAGGCAGAACAATTCCCGATAACGTAGAACATTCCTTCTCCTCCCGAAAGTCTCCGCATACGACGCCTTCATACTTGACACACATTCCCCTCCGGATGATATACTCAATTTTGGTGTTGTTCATCGACCAGCGCCTTCGGATTGGAGCAGGAATCAAGGCAGGAAGGCCAATTAACACATCTTTTGGGAGTTGCACTCCAAATGGTGCAAAACGGTCACGAGAGGGACGTTCACGCTTCTTCTCAAAATTGTTCTAAAGCATGTAAAAAGGCAGGAAACGCGTGGAGAAAGAAAAAGGTCGCAAAACGGCAGGAGTGATCATCGCCCTTAGTCTCGCTGCCGCTGTGGCCATTTGCTCCAGCCCGCCGCTGTGGCAGACCTGGGTGCTGTCCATTCTCGGAGTGGTTTTAATGTTCGTTGCCGCAGTGAAGTTTTCGGCACTCTGTATTTTATCGTTTAGAAGAACCAACAGAATCCAGGGGACCCTCTACGGCATACTTGCTCTCTTCTTCCTTCTGCTGATAATGGCCGGAATTCAGCATATCATAGAATTGCTGAAGTAATGTCATAATTCACTTATGAAACAGGACTTTCAGGAGTATTTGCACATGACAAGATTGCTCTCCACTTCCCGTGCCGTCTTCCTATTGACCCTTGCAGTCCAGTTCTTCCTGTCTGCACCGCAGGCGATGGCGGATTATGCGCACGCCGTTTCCCTCTACAACAACAAGGAATATTCTGAAGCCTTCAGAGAATTCATGCCACTTGCCGCACGGGGGGATATGGATTCCGAACAGGCCATCGGTCTCATGTACGAACACGGCCGTGGCGTCAAACAGGACTACTCCCAGGCAGCATATTGGTATGAAAAGGCAGCCGCCCAAGGCCACGAAATCGCGGAGGGCAATTTGGGAGTGCTCTATCGGGATGGGCGGGGTGTAAAACAAGACTATAGAAAGGCACTCAAATGGCTCAGCCAGGGAGCCATGGGAGGTGATCCATACGCTATGCTTAACCTCGGGGCCATGTATGCCAACGGCCAGGTAACGCCGGCCGATCCTGTGGAAGGCTGGGCCTGGGTGTTTCTGGCTACACAGCAAAATGTTCCCGGTGCTCAAAGAGATCTGGCCAGTATCAGCAGAACACTTTCCCCCAGTGACATTGCCCGTGCTAAAAACCGGGCGTCAGATCTGCAAAAACGTATTGACGAGGATGACGAGGACAGCGGCTACCAGGGTCCTGCCAGCCAGAAAAACACAGGAAATGAGTGGTCCCCCCTTCTCGTTCCCGAAAAGGCCGCGCCTGTCCAAACCAACCAGGATACTGTTTGGAAAACCTGGGAGAAACTCGGCATAAAGCTTGACCATCCGGCAGGCTGGACAGCCGGAGCTGAAGAAAACGGCTCCGTGAAACTGGAAGGCGTACGGGGAGAACGCCTGATCATCTGGCCGGTCTTCAGCCGCAAACGGATCAATGACAGGCTGGCCGTTCGTCTAGTGGATCTAATCACCCGAAAACTCGAGCCGGGCAACCGGCTGGAGAAGGCCAGGATCGTAAAATCCGGGATCGTCAAGGCCAACGGGAGCTGGAGGCAGAGACAATATACCGCCGTGATGGTATGGACCACCACCGACAAAGGCGACGCCGCAACCTACATCCTGGCATCCGCACCACAGGCAAGCTACATGCAGGCTACCTCCGACTTTAGCAGGATCATACAAAGCCTCTCGTTGCGCGGCGAACAAACGCCTTCCATGCCAGTTGGACAAAACAGAAAACCATATGTCAGGTATACCACCTTTACGGATCCCACCGAAGGCGCCTTTACCGCGGAGGTCCCCGTTGGTTGGCAGGTTGAAGGCGGAGTGGCCCGATTTAACGCTTCGGATGTACGCCCCTGGCTTCGCCTCCTCTCGCGGGACGGCAGTATCCTTGTTTTTTTGGGCGATCCCAACATCCCCAGTATGATTGCTCCCAACAGAGCCCTCCTCAATATGGGTTTCCCCGAAGGATCGATTTATAATGCCGGCTATAATCAACGGTTTCTGATTAAGTCCTATCTTCCCGGCAAGCAATCGGCAAACGTCTATGCCTTGAACAACCTTTCAAGGGATTGCAGGAACCCCGATGTCAAGCAGTATCGGGACCGGCCGGAAGTCTCTGCTGCCATCAACCGGATATTCAGAAAATACCAATCCCCCTTCGCACGTGAGCGGCTGGATACCGGTGAGATTTCCCGTAGCTGCCCCGAAACGGGCCACTCTCAGTATGTGTTCGCCGGGACCCTGCTCTCCCAGTTCCAAACCTACCAGGGAGTCTTCTCCATGTGGGTTTTGAATTACCTCTACGGTTTTGATGCCCTGGAGCGGTCGGCCTCTACCGCGCTGGCCGTCACATCGCATATGGCCGACAGCTTTAGAGTAACTGAACAGTGGGCCCGCATGAACACCCGAACCCAGGGTGATGTCTCAGCCATTATTACTGAGACCGGCAAGGCTATTGCCAAAACAGTGAGCTCCGGTTTCTGGAATGCTCAGCGAAGCGGTGACAGATCCATGGAAAAGGTAGGGAAAGCTATCCTCGGCATTCAAGATACCATCGACCCGCTGACCGGGGATAAGGTCGAGATCGACTCGGATATTAAATATGGCTGGATAGATCACCAGGGACATGTCGTTGGAACGGAAACCGAGACTATTCCGAACATCAATTTCAGGCCGTTACTGATGGTGGATCAATAGACATGCCTATGAAAAATGATCTCGGTGAAACTACGGGGAAGGTCCTGCAACGTGTGCATATTCAATGCCGTATGTTGTCCTTCTGGACCATGATCTTGCTGGGACTCATGAATGTGGGAGCAATTGCCGTCCTTGCTGACATTCCCGGCGGGATGCCTATCGTTCTCGCTCCTTCGCTGCTCCTGCTGCTCTTCGCCGTCTGGATGTTTCTCCTGGCATGGGGATACTGGACACTGACCGTGGAAGCAGGAGACGACGGACTGCATATCCTGGCTCCGCGTGAACGGTGCGGCGTCTTTCTGCCCCCTGCCCAGGAGCTTATCTGCCGGTGGTCCGAGGTGGAAAATCTTGAAACCCCGGTCCGGAACAGAGCGAGAATACCGGGAACAGGCATGCTGCTGCGCATGCCCACGGATACATTGATCATTTCAGCAAAAGGACGGCAACCGCTCCGACTGACCTATAGCATGGTCAAAAATCAAATCCATGAAATCGCAGCCTTAATCGGCGAAAAAACTCATTTGGGGGCTACCTGACGCCATTGGTTCAATCCGCCGACCAACCAGTTCCCCTGACTGGGAGTGCAACGGAGCAGAAATCGAAGGTATTGTCACAGAAAAAATCCAATCGGTTACCTGCGAAAAGTGCTGGAAAGCAATCTAAAAAGAAATAAAAATAGAAACTTTCTAACCAACGTTCGAGCATAGATGAATGACGTTCGTGTTGCTCAACTTCCCATTAACTGCTTAGAAAGAAAATGAATATAGAAAATGGAATTATAACTGATTGGAATGAAGAAAAAGGGTTTGGTTTCATAAGCCCTAATGCAGGTGGTAAGACAATTTTTTTTCACATCAATGATTATAGCCATCGCCATAAACGTCCTCTTAGAAACCCAGAAGTTGGCGCGTGAGCTTAGTTCACAGGGAAGTACTGTAAATGCAGTAGCTCCGGGGTTCATTCAAGACACTGGTTTCACTGGCCCTTGGCCAAAATCAATCGTTCAGGATATCGTGTCACAAATACCTGCCGGCCGTGCAGGCGACACATCAGATATCGCTGAAGCGGTCATGTTCCTAGCAAGTCCGCAAGCCTCATTTATTACAGGTGAAATTCTGAACATCAATGGAGGGTGGTTGTTCGGACGCTAATAATCTAATAAATCTGCCCAACAAGGCTTTAATAGTTGAGCGCAAAAAAACATGCGCCTGCCGAGAGGCAACGTTATCAGCATAAATGAAAAAGAATTTTATCAAATACTTGATTGATGTGATCCTCTTTGTAGATATTTGTTCTATAGCCGGGATTGGTTTGTTGCTTGCATTTGTTATTCCTGAAGGGAGGGCAAGTCGGGCTTCAAAATATTTTTTAGGGCTTCATAGACATGAGTGGGGGGAGATTCATCTTTTTCTCTCAATTTTATTGCTGGCGCTTTTGGTTTTGCATCTCTGGCTTAATTGGACCTGGATAGTTCAATCTTCTAAAAAATATTTTGGCAATAATTGGAAAAATGCTTTGTGGTGCATAGGTATGGCTTGGATATTGGTGATAGTAATTGCTTATGTCGCCACCAAAATATTAACCGTTTGATAACGAAAGCGTTAAAGATGAAGCACCAGTCAACTCGGCTGCCGCAGAACTAACCGTTGGACTGATACCTAAACTTCTGTAACGCTCTACTGGAATAGCGAAAAACAATGTTCAGGAAAATTAGAAGAAAAGATGGACGGACTATGTGCCCTTTTCAAAAAATTCCTAGACGAAGATACCTACAAAAAATATAAAGAAACTGGAATCAAATATAATGAAAATTCATTAAAACGGACCAAGTTGATCAAAATCGAAATCGAGCATACGACAGGCAAAAGAGGGCTACGGGGAAATAGACGGATACGGGGAAAACAACAGTAATATTAATTGGTTTTCTCCAACCAGATGCTCTCCTGAGCTCTAGTGTCGTATGGCCCTTGTTGTCAGGTGAGCTTGTCCTTAACAAGACGCCTTAGCACCGTTGAACTATTGGAAAACATAGAAATGAGATCGACTCTATCAATAATGAAAACCTCATTGGATGTACAGCCTGATATCGAAGTTTTCGGTCTAAGTGGAAGTCCAAGAATTAATGGTAATTCTGATATCCTGCTGAAAACTATACTATCTGGCGTTACTCAGGAAAGCGTAGCTTCAGAGCACCTAAATTTAACGAAAGTGAAATTTCAGGGATGTATTGGGTGCGAGAAATGCAGAAAAGATAAAATATGCACAGGTTTAATCGATGGCATGTCGGTCATCTATGAAAAAATAAATTCTGCGAAAGGTCTTGTCCTGGTATCCCCGACACATAATTATAACGTCACATCTTGGATGAAAGCATTTATAGATCGCCTTTATTGTTTTTATAATTTTGAAAATGACCGTCCGAGAAGCTGGTCAAGTCAATTTTCTGATCAAGGTCGAAAGGCCGTGATTGCTGCAATATGCGAACAAAAATCAATTGCTGTATGGGCTTCACTTTAGAGGCAATGAAAAGACCGCTTTTAGCACTCGGTTGTGAGATCGTAGGTGAACTGTCCGTCTTCAATATTTTCGACAAAGCAAATGTCAACGATGATAAGAATGCAATGAACAGGGCATATCAATTAGGCAGAGAATTGGCACTTGCAATAAAATAGGTAATATCGGCATTCAACTGAGCGCAAACGGCGCAGCCCGCAAAACTTCACCGCAGATGGATTAAAATGAGAGAAACGATCGTTGTAGATTTTGATGAGAAATATGCTCCCACGATTAGAAATATAAGGAATACTGTTTTTACGAATGAACAGCGCATTGATCCGGATAAGGATTTTGATGGTCAAGACGGTAATGCTCTTCATGTGTTGATCATTTGGAAAGGAAAGTATGTGGGCACCGGTCGAATACTCCTTGATGGGCATATAGGCAGATTGGCTGTGCTTAAAGAGTATCGAGGACAAGGATTGGGTGGAGAGATTGTTCAATCTTTAGTCAAAGAGGCAAAGAGTAAGAACCTGAAAAGAGTCTATCTTGGTGCTCAAAAACATGCAGTAGGTTTTTACGAGAAGTTGGGATTTTCAATATTTGGTGAGCCTTATTCTGAAGTCAATATCGAGCATGTCTCTATGGAAAAACTCATCTAACCCTTCTATAACGCACGACGGCAAAAAGCCTCTGAGAAACAAGAATGAGTTAGGGGAATAGGACCTGAAACATCATGGAAGATATCGTAATAGCGAACTATAAAAACCCTACCCATGCGGAGGCAATCATTGATCTTCTAAATGAGTACGCCAAAGATGAAATGGGAGGAGGCGCAGAGCTTTCTGATTTTGTAAAAACAAATCTTGTTTCTGAGCTTGATAACCGACCACAATCTTTAGTTATCTTGGCCTTTTTAGATAATGAGCCTGCTGGCCTTGCTCTTTGCTTTGAGGGATTTTCCAGCTTTTCCTGTATGCCGCTTCTAAATGTTCATGACATGGTTGTTGCACCAAAATTCAGAGGCCGGGGCCTCTCTCAAAAAATTCTCGCGAAAGCAGAAGAGACGGCAAAAAAGCGAGGATGCTGTAAACTAACCTTGGAGGTTCTCGAAGGGAATCAAATTGCCCAAAACGCTTATCAGTCCTTTGGCTTCAAAGGATACGAACTCAATCCTAAAATGGGCAAGGCTATGTTTTGGCAGAAAAAAATAGTCTAGCGAGCCCCTTGCAAAATAATAATTTTCATTCGAAATAAAGAAGATGGGCATTAACCGATGGGCTGAAGATAAGGCCTTTAACGTCAGAAATACTTATTTCAATGGCACACTCAGAGTGCATGCGGCAGATGAGAAAAAATAATAGAGGAGAATCCAGAGACTCGATGCAGCTCCATGGTTTGTGACGTAACCGATGCAGGCCGAGTCAAGGCAACGATTGAAGACTGTGCGACCGAATTCGGCAGCATCGATATATTAGACGCCAATGCCGGTTATCTTGATAAATGGAGCAAGATAGGCGAATCAGACATCTCCGGTTGGTGGAGGTCATGGGAAGTCAATCTGAAAGGTACATATTATGTTGTCCGCTCATGAGTTATTGCAAATGAGAGATCAAATCATCAAAGACGACCTCCTTGTGAATCGCCTGCGTACTAAGGGTTGAGGCAGTTTAAGATAAGAAATTTACGAGGTAATGATTGGCCCCTCTATTCCCTTTATCCACCTGAGCAAATACACATATCTCCGGGTTCCGCAAATGGAACCTGGGGATACGATCTTGCAAACAGCGACCTCGGTCGGCTGAGGTTGAAGAAGAAAATTGACTTCTCAATTCCTATTCGCTCTACAAATCGACGCAGTTCTTCATACCAAACCGGGTCGTGGACCCTTTGTTTTTTCTGTTTTTTCACAAAGGCATGTCCTCTGATGTGCCAATGTCACCAATGGCTTTCAATGCCAGATATTTGTCATCGGCTCCTCCTTTATCATAGCAAGTTATTAAAAATTCAGATTAATTCTGAGGTCCAAAGTTTATAATAATTTTAAGGGAAAAAGCGATGGCTGGAGGTACAATAAGAACCTGTCTTATTTTTTTGCGTCTGCAAGTCATCATTATCGTTTAGGAGCAAGAGTTCATGAACGGCACCAACCTCTATCTACCCACTGAACTTTTTTCAAGAAAACTGGAAAAAGTGCGACTAACCGATCCTCCTGGTTATAAACGCATTCAACAGGTCGTAGAACGACTGATTGAAGAACCTGATGATGCAGACGGAAAAATGCATGGAATATATCAGGGTCGGTATAAAAAGTATGTCGGAAGACGTGATTACCGGGTTATCTATTATTGGTGCAAACTCTGTCGAAAAGAAAATCGTCGTATGGCCAAGGTGTGTGGCGACTGCCATACCATCCCGGACAACAGTGTAATTTTCTTTGATCTTTACCATAAAAACGAGATGAAAAAATTCAAGAGAAACAACTAACCCGCATTTCTCATCAGCTCAGGCGGTGTCAAATTCGAAGTTTTTGGTAATAAACTATCTGATTACCACTAATCTTCAGGTAAAAACGACGGGGTTGTAGCCACCCCATTCACGGGACGCCATAAACCCGTCCATGGGGGCTTGACTGTGCCCATCCAGGGCACAGACACCCGTGAAAAGGGTGGCCACAATCCCTCTTTACGTACAATACTGAGATTCAGAGGTAATCAAAATAAACTATAGTTTGCTATGTTCCTTGCCAAATGTGAAGAGGATGGCGCTGTCTGAGCTGACCCTTGGTGAACACTGTGTAAATTTGGCAATAAAAGTATTTCCCCGAAATGTCTCACTCTTCCTGTAGTGAAGACAAATTGACACAGTGTTTATCCGAAAATCGGTCGGAGCTGAGAGGTAACCTTTTCTTTTCAAATCACAGCAGATACGTCCGGGGCCCAATTAAATATCTTTCATCCTTGGCCAGACTGCTCCGTCAGATTTTTCCATCAGCGGTTTTGAATCCCAATAAAGTGGAGGCATTAAATGAACGCTATCAACTTCAAACGAGAAATCGCCTCAACCATGAACGAGGCTATGGAGAGAGCCACCAAGGCTTTGGCGGCAGAAGGTTTCGGCATCCTCACCCGCATAGACATGCATACCAAGATTAAAGAAAAACTCGACAAGGATATCCTGCCGACCGTGATTCTAGGTGCCTGCAATCCCAGCTTCGCCTATCAGGGATACACTTTTAACAGCGACATTGCCAGTCTGGTTCCCTGCAATGTCGTGGTTCGCGAAGTGGGTCCTGGAAGAATCTCATTGGAGTTTGTCAAGGCATCGGCTCTTGTCCAGATACTGGGTGATGCCACCCTGGTAGAGTTGGCTCATGAAGGTGATGCCGCAATTAAGAGAGCGCTTGAAAACGTATAATGCCTACCTCGCAAGGAGCCATGGAGCCGAAACGCAGAACATTGGATAATCTGACAGCAGTACAAGAGGAACTTATTCGTCGTGAACCGATATTTCATAGACCGGAACTGGGCACGACACGCGATGTATTTGAGAAAATGACTGCTAATGACTTCTGGGAAACCGGTGCCTCGGGCAGAAGATACAGCCGCGACTTCGTCCTCGATACTGTTGTTAGACGTTACATTGATGGTTACAAGGATGACTGGCGTGCAGAAGACTTCTACTGTCAACTCATCGCCCCAAACCATTATTTGCTTACCTATACCCTGCACCAGGGGAAGCGTGCCTCAAGAAGAGCAACCCTCTGGCGTTTCGCCGGCAATCATTGGGTTGCTCTTTATCATCAGGGAACGATAGCTGAAAACTCCGGTGAAAACGCCTCGGTTTTGGCTGTCAATGCAAAGTCCGTGCAGGAATAGACACTCAGGTCGGGCCTTTTAACCTCCGTTGAAATATTTTATCCACAGGTCGGATGCAAAATTTTCTCAATGATCATCAACTGATTTTGATGGAAGCCGCTGTCATTGAAATGTTGAGGCGCTCTGAAAACATAACCCTCCACCCTTACCTTGAAAATTCACTGCTCATCTATGAGGAAAAAGGGAAAGAAGCGTTATCAGCCTTATACCGGAGCTTCATTCAAATAGCCCATGACGCTGAAGTCCCCATCACCGTCTGTACTCCGACATGGCGCGCCAGTAAAGATCGCATTTCTGCTGCTCATATCACAAGTGATATAAACGGCGATGCCGTAAATTTTTTAGCACAGTTACGATCGCAATGGAAGCCTTGGGATGCCAATATTCTGATAGGCGGACTTATCGGCTGTAAAAACGACTGCTACAAACCTGAAGAAGGACTCTCTCAAAGTGAAGCCAAAACCTTTCATCGCTGGCAAATCACAAGACTTGCCGTAAAAGGTGTGGATTTCCTTTTGGCCGCAACCCTGCCGGCACTATCTGAAGCAACAGGAATTGCACTGGCCATGGCTGAAACCGGAATTCCTTTTGTCATCAGTTTCGTTATCGACAAAAAAGGCAGGGTACTCGATGGAAACAGCCTGGAGAACTGTTTTAAGACAATTGATGCTACCTGCAGCAGACCGCCCCTCGGGTATATGATCAATTGCGCTTACCCCTCATTTCTCAACCCCGACAGCCAGCCACCGTCGGTCCTCTCGCGCCTTATCGGGTATCAGGCAAATGGCTCATCTTTAGACCACCGGCAATTGGATGGCTCTGTGAATCTCCAGGCCGATGATGTATCGGACTGGGGAAATCTGATGATTACACTCAACAGGAAATACGGGGTAAAAATACTGGGTGGTTGTTGTGGAACAAACTTTAGGCATCTACGCTATATTACTAATAATATGTAATAAAAATAGGCTGTTCCCTTGCCATCTTCACCAATTGAAACAATGTCAATGGCTCAAATCAAAAAGAGTTCCGAATAACAGAAGCTATCTTTCATTCTTATTAGTTAGTGCTTTTGCCCATACCAGACTGAAAGGATATTTTTTTGGAAGATCCCATGTCCGCAAAAGGCTGAATTCAAGACGTGGTCTGTCATCGGTTACCGGAGGCGGTAAAATTTTAGGATCTTTTAATAGCTTTAACTTTTTGAAATAGTTCGCTGTAACGGGATTCCATTCAGTTATGTCCTTTAGGATTAACGGGTTTTTCATTTTTTTTCTAATTTCGTCTATGTTGATATTCAAAGGTTGCTCAGATCCTATCACATGGAGCCCGACGCTGTTCCAGCCTTTAATGGTATACACATAAGGGAATACTCGGGCAAAAGAATAGACAAGCATTGAAAACGTACCCCAATCATCCACTCCGGAACTTGTCCCCGGATAAGGGATCCAATCCGCCATTATTCCACCTGGTGCCAGTTTTGATTTAGCAAGTTCCGCAAAATCCTGAGAGTAGAGATTGTTTACTCCAGCACCGTCTATCGGAGGGGGAGGATCGATCGTGATAACGTCGTATTTTTCATGAGTTAACTTTAAAAAATTCCTTCCGTCATTAACGATCATTTTACCTTTGACATACTTTCTCACACGGTCGGCATCACCATAAAAATAATTAAATCCATCTAATACTTCCCGAACCAATTCCACCACCATCACCTTCCCACCGTAAGTGATTGCCGAACGAGAAGTGGTTCCCATGCCAAAGCAAATGACCAGAGTTTTTTGTGGATTCGGATGTAAAAGCATGGGCAGGTGGGCTATCATTTTCGTTTCCGTCACTTTAACAGTCATTCCTCTGCCATCAACTAAAAGAAGCCTGGCATACTTTTCGTCTTTTCTCTTTAAGATGCTGGTAATACCCTGGAAACCCGGTTTATGATAGACAACTTCAACAGGAGAATCGGGAGTATTAATGGTACTTACGAACTGACTTGTCTGATTGACCAGGTAACACCCATAGATGATAACCGACAAACTCACCATGCTAAGCGGTAACGCAAGACTCTTCTTATAATCAACGCTCCACCCTTTTGCGAAAATATGACCCACAATAATTTCAAGCAATCGTGTCCAAAGCACTTCTGATGCCAAGGCAATACCTCCGCCGGCCGCGAGCACAAACAAAGCCAATTTGCCATTAAATTCAACTAATCGTTTTGTATCCTTTTTTGTGCTTGTCTCTTGTATCAGAGGAGAAGACGAGAATCTAAATCCGGTTAAAGCCACAACAAAATTCAGGGCTGCTGCCAGCAGCATTGTCATTTGCACGCCCAAAAGCTCTATTAAAAAGAAGCCGGATATTATCGCCCCAATGGCTGCACCAAATGTATTCGTTGCATACAATATCCCCACTTTCCAGGTGGTTGTATAGCGAGGACTGCACTTGAAAAAATCTGTTAAGAGCGGGAGCGTGGCACCCATCATGGTGGTTGGAATAGAGATCAGGCAGAATGCCAAAATTGACATAACAAGGTATCTAAGGACCTCAGGCGAGCCGGTTGAAATGAGCTGTAGATACAATTTCTCAACAAGCTGTGTGAGGATGGGAAAGAGAATGGCAAAACAGCCGATAAGCAGTTCAAGTAAAGCGTAAATCTCATCGGATTCTTAATACGGGATAACCATCTGCCAACCAGTATGCTGCCCAGAGCCAGGCCCAGCATAAAGCTTCCGAGAACTATTGAAATGGAAATAGTTGTATTTCCGAAAAGAAGCCCCAACCAACGAGCCCACAACACCTGATAAATGAGTGCTGAATCACCGGATGCACAAAAAATAAAGTATACGTTTAGTGTTTTAACAATTGAGTCAGAGGTATGAGCAGTCTTGTCCATTGTCCTTATGAAAGTAGATTTTTTTTGTTTTCAGCCGTGCGAAAGGTGATAAGAAGGAAAAACCGGGTCATATTGAGAAAAAAGGATTATTCATTTGGAATTCCCAACAACAATTAACAAAGTTCTTTTCTGCACTTTTGACTATACACCTGACTTATATACCCAAAGCCCATCGTTCTTAAAGGTTATCGGTGAGGGTTTCGTGATTGAGAAGCGTTCAAAGACTGCCAAAAGAAGGATACGAGAACTCCAGTATTATTTATGGACAAGCTCTAAGGCAATGGGAACAAATTTTATCACAGAGCCCATTTTTGAATGGTCATGTACTTCATGTAGCAGACACTGTAATGCAAAATATTCCCCCGCTTGCAACAGAACTTATAGCTCCATGCGGGATGAATTGTGCCGTCTGCAGTCGCTACCTTGCCCACCTCCACCACTTAAAAAGAAATCAGTGCCTCGGATGCCGGCCGGCAAACAAAAACTGCTCATATCTCTTTAAAAGATGTTCTGGAAGTTATCACGACAAACAAGGATGTGCAACAGCCGTATTTTGCTTTGAATGCGGTCAGTATCCCTGCAAGCAAATCAACCGCATGGATTTTTATTGTTCTTTCAGGATTCGGCACCTTCATAAGCCTCATGCAGAACATCATGGTTCATTTCATGTTTTCTCTGCCTGAAGTGCAGGCAGCCATGAACAGCAATGATATGACTTCACAAATGCCCCCTTTTGTACATTTTATATTTAGTCATTTTAGGCTGTTCGTATTCCTTATGTTTGTAGTCGTGCTTTTTACACTTATTTCCGCCATAGGTTTGCTCAAAAGAAAGGATTGGGCAAGAAAGACATTTATCGGCATGTTGTCAATCGCCATACTTGTGATGCTGGGAAGTATTGTCGCCCAGTTTTTCTTTTTCCATGGCTTTTCAGAACTGCAAGCCCCGGATGTTCCTGTAGAGATGAAAACCATGATGCACGTCATGCAGGGATTTTTCATACTCTTTTATGCCGGTATTGCCGTTCTTTTCGGATGGATTATTAAAAAGCTGTTAAGCCCCGCGATATCCCTTGAATTTCACAGACAAGATTGAGTATGCAGGTACTGGTATTCCAGCTTTTTCCGAATCACTACCGGCATTGGCAGACATGAAATGAAGATAACAGATACGATGTGAGACTCACCTTTGGGTGTTTCACGGTTCTTGTCATCCCGCGGACTGGCGGTTCTAACCTCCGAGATCCTGTGGATTTGGCTGCCGCGCAGCTGTTTTGTGCTCCTATATTTATTTTTCCGAAGGTTACGCCGCACCGAACCTCAGGCAGACTAATTTGAAAAGTTCCATGGATGTCAGGTCACCCCCGGCTGAAATAATCAGGCTCGTTTCCCGGTTTCCATTTTATATTGCATCCCATGCTCGGCCTCTGTTCAGAGGAGATACTTTTCCCTAAAAGAAGTCTGTCAACCGCATCTGAGAGGTCGGCACCGGTAATCTCAACAGTGTTCCCCGGCCTGGCGCCGTCGAATTGGCCGCGGTATACAAGTTTTTTATCTTTATCAAAAAGAAAGAAATCCGGAGTGCATGCCGCATGGTAAGCTTGAGCGGTTTCCTGTTGTTCATCAACCAGATAGGGAAAGCTGAAGGCATACTCTTTGGCCGCCTGCCGCATCTTCTCTGGAGAATCATCCGGGTACGCGGAAAAATCATTACTGTTGATGGCGACAACCGTGACCCCCTTCTCTTGGTAGGCACGTATCCGGTCGACCAATCTCTCTCGAATATGCTGAACATACGGGCAATGATTGCACATGAAGATAACCAGCAACCCTTTATCTATCACCTGATTCTTCAATGAATACATATCGCCTTCCGGAGTAGGTAGACTAAAACCGGGTGCTTCAGTGCCAAGTGCAAGCATGGTAGACGGTGTAAGCGACATAATTCTCTCCCCCTTTACTCATATCCATCCATCACATGAACCTCGTCGGTTTGTTTAACCGGACGGAGATGAGGTTTTTCATTAAGAATTCGGGCGCAGGTGTTCCAGCGCAGGGCAGCGGCCTGATTGCCGGGTGAGCCGTTTTTCAAGGCCTCCTCATAGTCGGCCATGGCCTTTATATACCAGTCATAGGCAAGCCCCGAGGCACTCGGCCCGCCTTTTTTCTGGTGGGCTTTGGCCCTACGTTCTTTGATGACGCCTCGATAATAGAACCTGTTATGCTCGTCGGTGAGCAGGTCGAGCACCTCCATGGCCCTGTCAAATGCCGGATAGAGCTCGTCGGGGAATTTGTCGGTACGGGCCAGGAGAAGCATAATGAGTGCCTCTTGATTACCGGGATCTGCTTCTATTATATCCAGGCAGATACTTTCGGCTTCGTAAGGTTCTTTCAACAACCGATAACGTTCTGCTTTTTTAAGAGCGGCCGGTATGGATTTCTTGGTGAGCGTTTTAAGAGAATACATGGGAACCTCCTTCCGACTGGTTGGTCGGCTTGTCACATCAGCCAATCATCTTCTTTTGGACGACTTATAAACCAAATTTCAACCTCTCCCGGATTTATAAGCAACTGAGGCGGCTATGGATAGGCAAGCTCAGCAAGACTTTGTTCCGGGAAGCCGGTCAATATCCAGGTAGACGAAGACCCGGTTGTTCCCATGCGTGTTGCGGCGAAGAAGATAAAAAGACGCAGTGAGATTTCGGCTGCAGCCGCCCAGGCCTGCACACCTACCATTTCTTTCCGGGAACATCCGACGCTACCTACCTGATAGAATAAATTTCTTTACCCTGACAGGCAACCCTTCCTAATAAATCACTTCCTCCTGCAGATGTTTTGTAAATCAAGCCGACTTAGCCTTTTGTTTTATCGCCGACTTAATCTGGGTCAGGCATTTGGTCACCGGGATGCCTTTTGGACATACATCCGTGCACCAGCGCATGGTTTTACATCCCCATACCCCGGCTTCCTGGTCCAGATCAGCCATGCGGCTGCCGGAAGCGGTATCTCTGGAATCAAAGAGATAGCGAAACGCCCGGAGCAGGGCCGCCGGCCCCAGGTAGTCGGGGTCGGCCCGATTGATGGGACAGGCAGACGTACACGAGGCGCAAAGGATACAGGCCAGGGCTGGTTCTATTTTTTTCTGCTCGGCCGGATTCTGCAGTCTCTCCTGCTCCGGTGGTGGTTCGTCATTGATCAGATACGGTTTGACCGATCGGTATTTTTCAAAAAACGGTTCCAGGTCCACAACCAGATCCTTGATAACCTTAAAAAGCGGCAGCGGTTCGATGACGAAATTCCCGCCGGTGGTAAAATCTCTAATCAGTTTCTGGCAGGCCAGGGTGACATTGCCGTTTATAACCATGGCGTCAGAGCCGCAGATTCCATGGGCGCAAGAGGCCCTGAAAGCAAGGCTGGCATCCTGCTCCCAACGAATTCTGTTGAGACAATCCAATATCTTATCCGTTGGTTCGGCCTCGACGTCATAGGTCTGATAACGGGGTTCATTGTCCTTTTCCGGATCGAAACGATAGATCGTAAAATGGCATTTCATATCAGTATGTCCTCTCTTTGGGTTCAAAACGTGTGATCGTCACCGGCCGGGTCCACTGGATAGGTTTTCCGGCATCATCGAGAGAGACCACGGAATGGGACAGAAATTTTTCATCGTTGCGATCGGGAAAGTCCTCCCGGCAATGCGCTCCCCTGCTTTCTTCCCGCCAGAGGGCGCTGCGGGTGATGGTTTCAGCCAGATCCAGCATGTAGCCCAGCTCAAAGTAATCCATCAACTCCCTGTTGAAGCGTTTCCCTTTGTCGGTAAGAGTCACTCGCCGATACCGCGCCTTTAAAGCGTTCAGGGTGTCCATGGTCTTGGCCAAAGTCTCTTTATGGCGAAATACCGACACATTATCCATCATCGTCTGCTGCATCCCGGCCATAATGGCGCCGATATGTTCCTTTCCGCTTGTCTTTCGGGCTTCGTTTATTTTTTCAATACCTTGATTTTCTAAAGCCTGTGATAACTTAGGCCAGCCCACGGTATGTATGTACTTGGCCATGGTCTTACCGGCCCTGCGGCCGAAGACCAGTGTATCAAGCAACGAGTTGCATCCAAGCCGATTGGCACCATGTACGGAAACACAGGCGCATTCGCCGGCGGCAAATAGCCCGTCAAAGAAAACGCCCTCACTGTTTTTAACCACCCTGCCTTCCACGTCGGTGGCGATACCGCCCATCATATAGTGGCAGGTGGGCTGCACCGGAATGGGCTCTTTCTTGGCATCCACGCCTGAGTAGGTGCGGGCAAAGCCAATAATCTCGGCTAGCTTGGCACCGATTTCTTCCTGGGGGAGATGGGTCAGATCGAGGTGGACGTAATCCTTGCCGTCGATGCCTCGTCCGGCGCGAACCTCCTCCAGAATACAGCGCGAGACCATATCGCGCGGTGCCAGGTCCTTTATGGTCGGGGCATAACGCTCCATGAACCGTTCACCGTCTTTGTTGCGCAGTATGCCCCCTTCACCGCGGGCGGCTTCACTTATGAGTATGCCGAGTTTGTAGATCCCTGTGGGATGAAACTGGACGAATTCCATATCCTGGAGCGGTGCACCGGCGCGATAGGCCAGTGCCATTCCGTCTCCGGTGGAGGCCATGGCGTTGGACGTGGTCTTGAAAATCTTACCGGCCCCACCGGTTGCCAGCAGCAAGGCTTTGCAATGGAGGGTATGAATCTGCCCGGTGTTGAGATCATAGACACTGACTCCGCAGCAGCGCCCGTTTTCCACCAGCAGCGACAGGACATGAAACTCATGCAGGAATTCGATGCCGCGCTGCACGCTCTTCTCCCAGAGCGTATCCAGGATCACCCTGCCGGTGCGGTCGGCAGCAAAACAGGCACGCTTGACCGGTGCGGCTCCAAAGTCACGGGTATGACCACCGAAGGCCCGCTGAGCGATTTTTCCCTCGGACGTGCGGTTGAATGGCACTCCCATATGTTCCAATTCGTAAATTACCCGGGGGGCGTCCTTGGTCATGATCTCGATGGCATCCTGATCGCCAAGATAGTCACTGCCCTTGACCGTATCGAACATATGCCATTCCCAGCTGTCTTTTTCCTCATTGCCGACCGCAGCGCCGATCCCCCCCTGGGCCGCTCCCGAATGTGACCGTGTGGCAAACACTTTGGTAATAACGGCAACGCGGGTATCCTGGCCCAATTCGATGGCCGCACGCAGACCTGCAAGTCCCGCACCCACGATAATAACATCATACCGCTGGTCCATACCCCCTCCTCTGTATGTCAGGTGAAATAATAAGAATGAGCTTTTTTAGACAGGAGCGAGAAAATACCTGTCTTGCTGTTGGCTGTCTCCCCCATGGGCAAAGCTTATTAAATCCTATTCGATCACCAATGCCGATGCAAATTTTTTCTCAAAAGGCTTTTTAAGGATACTGAATGTACGTCACACAAATTCAACCTGCGGGAAACAGGCAAAACAAGGCTTATCCGGAGCATGCATACCCACATATAACCGGAAAAAGGCGGAAGCAACGCCTACAGGATGCCTCGCGGAGACCAACAGGTGTACACATTAGATCCGAAGGATTGCGGACTGCCCTCGTCGTTTGCCGAAATAATTTCACCTATCAAATTGATATCAAATAAATAATTTCATGTTGTCCAGTGTTTTTCATGAAATATGCGGGGTAATCAGGATGAACTCCAAACAAGCTTCCAACGAGATTTGCCGGTGCAAGTAAAAAAACCATGCGCATTTTGCAATTTTTCATCAATCTTTCTTCTTTATACTTGACAAGCAACATGATGATCTTCATTTTTCCCTGAGCCGGCGTGGTTGGCGGGACCATATTGGCCAGCGATTTATGCCCCTTTGGGGTGTTTATGCCCTTTTGGGGTGTTTATGCCCCTTTGGGTTCAACAAGAAAAACAAACGGATGTTCGGTAACAGACTTTTTCGGCAATCTTGTTTTTTTCGGACCCCAAAACCTCTTTTGGCATTACATTGAACGCACGAAAGGACGACATAATCTTTCCCAACCGGCAAAACCGGCATGCAACAACCCCAATAAAACAACACACAGATAGCGACCAGTCCCCCGGAAAGACAATCGGTCGCTGGCAGGTGTTTTTTCTTGTGGCCATAGGTATTTTCATGGCTACGCTGGACGGCTCCATCGTCAACATTGCCGTACCGACCATCATGAAGGAACTTCAGGTTTCGGTTGTTGCTGTACAATGGGTAGTGATGATATACCTTCTGATCGTCACCTCACTGATTCTCAGTTTTGGACGGCTCAGCGATATCCTCGGACGTCGCAGGGTCTACAGCTATGGGTTGGCGATTTTCTCTATCGGTTCGCTCCTCTGCGGTCTTGCTCCCGGAGTCGTATGGCTGATTGCGGCGCGCTTTGCCCAAGGGTTGGGAGCGGCCATGATCATGGCCTGCACTCCTGCTTTGATCGTTGACGCCTTTCCCCCGGCGGAACGTGGCAGAGCGTTGGGTTTTATCGGTTCGGTCGTAGCCTCCGGTTTGACAACCGGTCCGGTTCTCGGCGGTCTTTTGCTCCACTTTTTTTCCTGGAGGGCCATCTTCCTGATCAATATTCCCATTGGACTGGTCACTGCCGTTTTGGTCCATACGTTGTTGAAAGGAAGCCAGGCCGATATCGAGCGTCGAGAGACTTTTGACTGGTCGGGCGCTATCTTGCTGGCCTTGTGCCTGGGCTCACTTCTGCTGGCAATCACCCACGGCTATGAATGGGGGTATTCCTCTGCTCCGATCCTGCTGCTTACCGGAATATTTCTGGCCAGCATCTTCGGTCTGATCCTGGTGGAACGGCGCATGGTCCATCCGATTCTGGACAGTGAGCTGTTTCAAATTCGCCTTTTCACTCTACCGGTTGTCGCTGCAGTCATACTCTTCATGAGTCTTTTCAGCCTCGTCTTTCTCATGCCCTTCTACCTGCTCGATCCCGGAGGTTATACCGTTGCTCAGGCCGGGTATGTGATGGCCACCATTTTTGTCTTCCTTTTCGTCGTCTCACCGATTTCAGGCGCCATTTCCGATCGAATCGGCTCCCGCTTGTTATGCACCTGCGGAACCGGAATTGTCGCCCTGGCCCTCTACCTTCTCTCCCTGCTGCCCGCTGATGCATCCGTTTTCGATATCGTCTGGCGGCTGGCCCTATCCGGCATCGGGATGGCCGTTTTTATCCCGCCAAACAGTGCCGCAGCCATGAGCAACATCCCACCTCAACGCCGCGGAATAGCAAGCGCTACGGTGGCTGCGGCCAGAAATCTCGGCATGGTAATGGGAGTTGCGGTGAGCGGAGCGGTATTCAACAGCTCATTCCAACGATTGAGCCGAGGTGTTCCCTTAAAGCTTTACCAACCGTCCATGGAGCACATCTTTATGTCGGCTTTTCATACAGCCATGATCGGCGGAATGGTGGTTGCCGCTGCAGGAGTGATTATTTCTTTTCTCAGGGGGCCGGAAATGCTTCAAAATCGGCAATGAAATTCATAAAATATCATGAAGATCCAAGTATTTCCTGTTGTTTTTTTCAGTATTGTGCAATAATTTATACTATAATTGCATCCATCGATTTTTAAACATTTTAAATTTCGACACAAATCCATATGATTAGATAGCATTTTTATGACCCCGAAGAAGCAGATCATAGATAACGAATTGATGAAGGAAGTTATCTCCATCCGTGTCGATACTCTCTGGCGCATGCTAGAGCAGAACAGACTTGGCTTTCTTCCGGAAATCCATGAAGAAGGGGCTACCGGCAAGTATGACAATAAAGGGGCGATTTTTATCCCCGGAGGACTTATTTACCAGGATGTTGATGAACGCTTTATCCGATATGCTTCCTACGGACAAATCACCTCGACACAATTTCGGGAAAAGATCAGAGGAGTAATGTGCTACGACAACGCCACATTGCTTTATCCGGATGGTATAGCAGGCGGAATCAATCTTGACGGCGGCTTTTTTTCCAAAGCTGCCCGCCGAATCTTCAGCTATAAAAAGGCGGCGTACCGGCGTACCAAGAGAATCGGCAGCGGGTCGTCCATTGAAATAAGCTCCGACGAAATCTTAAAAAGCCACTGCCCGACCTATATGAAGCCGCCTTACGGTGCCAGGACTCGAATCAGCACCTGTGTTTCCGTAGGTCTGATCGATCCGCCGATGTTTTTTGCCTACAACAAGACTGAATTGAACTTTTCTCTGAAACAGTCCAAGCGCTTTGTCGAAGACCTCGACAAAACCCGGGAAGCTCCGCTGTCCACAGACGGCAAGGTCCTGTATCCACCCTATGTCATTGTCTGCCATGACACCCGCTACAAGGAAAACAGTTTCACAGGACTGACCCGAATTCTAGGAATTGGCAAGTTCGGAGAATTTGCCACATTCTCTTTTGAAATGCTCAACAAACGCCTGGCCTCCGAACTCAAACGTAAAAACCAGACATTTAAGGATGAAGACATCTTTGCCGAACAAAACGACTCTCCGATTTTCGGCATTCTCCGCGTCTATACTATAACAAACCCCGGCAAACGGTCGGCTAAATATCAGCTGCACATCCTCTCGCCCGAAGAGGACCTTGATATCGATGTCGCCAAGGCCAAAATTACGGCCCAGGCACACTATTGCTGCCGATAACGTCTCTGGTCATCGCAATTTTACACTGGGACACGCCTCATTTTCTCCTCCCTCAGCTTTGCTTCACAATCCTTTGAGCCTCTACAAATGTTCTTTTCAGCCCTCAGTTGTGGCCGATTTTCGGATAAAATGTTCAATTGAACAAAAGCGTTGACGCTTTAGAGTAATTACTCTAATATTAATTTCACCCTCTTTCCAATGCTTGAACAAAAAATACCGGAGGTTCCATGCGCATATTGCTCATCCAGCCACCAAGCAACATCGGATTTATCGATCGTGTCTACATGCACGAGCCCTTAGCACTTGAATATCTCGGGGCGGGTTTGAAAATCGATGGTCATGAGGTTCTCTTGCACGACGGCCGTATAGATCAGGAAATTATGGCAGCCGCCGAAGCATTCAGCCCGCACCTGATTGGTCTGACTGCCTATACCAGCCAGGTTCCCATCGTAGTCGGCCTTGCTGGAAGGCTCAAAAATATTGCCTCCAGACCTTTTGTGGTTGTCGGAGGACACCATGCTACTGTATGTCCGTTTGATTTCAATTTCGGTTCCATCGATCTCATTGTCATCGGCGAGGGTGTAGCGGCCCTGCGGCAAATCGTGCGGCATCTCGCGGCGAAGCAGGATTTCACATCGATTGAAGGGTTGGCCATTCCTGGAGAGACACTGCGGTTTACCGCGAAACGCCTCCATCCTGATTTAGACGAATTGCCGATTCCGGATCGCTCGCTTTCGGCCCGTTACCGAAAGCAATATTTCAGTGAATGGTTGCGTCCACTGGCCTCAATTCGAACCTCTCTTGGTTGTATCGGTCGATGCACTTTCTGCGCACTTTGGTCAATTACAGAAGGAAAATATCTCCGACGCGACCCGGAAACGGTAATTGGCGAGCTCTTGGATATTGAGGAGAAAAATGTTTTTTTCTGCGATGACGAGTCAATGTGCGATGTCAACCGCATGCGGCAACTGGCCGAACTCATTAAAGAAAACGATATCCAAAAACGCTATTTCCTCTATGCCAGGGTTGATACCATCGTGCGCCATCCCGATCTCTTTGCTCAATGGCAGGGAATAGGACTGCGACAGGTCTTTGTGGGGATGGAGAGTTATTCCGATAACCGCCTGCAGGAGATAAAGAAAGGGATAACGGTGGCCCAGCAAGAGGAAGCTATCAAGACCCTTAAAAAACTAAAGATTCTTCCCTATGCCTCCTTCATGGTCGATCCTGATTTTTCACGGGAAGATTTCCGTTCTCTGACAGCTTGCGTACGCCGCCTCAAACTCAACCATGCTTCTTTTTCCATCCTTACCCCGCTTCCGGGGACCGTCCTTTTCGACCGGCACAGACAAAATCTTCCGATACACCGGCCGGACCTATTCGATTTCATCCACACAGTCCTGCCTACCCGTCTGCCGCTGGAGGAATTTTATACGGAATTTGCCAATCTCTGGCAGAATGCCGTGCCACCGCACCGGGCCATAAAGATGCTTCTTCACTATGATCCGAGACGATTACCTCAAGTCCTGCGGCTCTTTGGTGAAGCAGTGAAGACAATGAGAAGAGGGCATCTGGACCACCGGAAGATTATCGGCTACAATGCCTGGCATGGTGAAAAAAATTAAAAACAAGACGCGGACCAGAATACTGGAAACCGCCCTTTGCCTTTTCAACGAGCACGGCACCCAGACGATAACGACCAACCACATAGCGGCGGCCATGGACATCAGTCCCGGAAACCTTTATTACCATTTCCGCAACAAAGAAGACATCATCCGGAACATATTTTCCCTGATGGAACACGAATCCCGTGAAGGATTTGGAGCCATTGCCGCAACCTCCCGATTTACCGGCATGGAGGCTTTTGAAGCAACATTTGTCTTTATCCAACAGTTCAACAACCGTTTCGCCTTCTTTAAACGGGAAATGCCGGTGCTTCTGCAGCGCGATCAGATTTTGAAAGATCAATTTCAGGACGTCCATCAAGAGACCCTCGGGCTCATCAGGTCCTTGATAGACGGTGCCATAGCCTGCAATACACTCCGTAAACTTGATGAAAACGAACGGCAGATGTTGGCAGAAATGAGCTGGATGCTGACGCTCTTTTGGAATAATTATCTGGAAGTCACCGGAAACACCGATGAAGGAACAGAGCGAGGCATTGCCATGATCCGTATGCTGCTCCAAGGTTTCATGAAATAACCACTAGTTCTCATGGGCATCATGGAACTCGAGGTTAGGGTTTACTTTCATATGTTCAAAACTTGCTTCGGACAGCGAACCATGGAACGGATCTCCTGCCAGTTCTCCACCGTCTGGAAGGGATGCTGATTTCTGTTCCACGGCTGGGAAAAGACAAAAGGCGTGATGGCGGCATCATGCAGGATTTGGCAGGTTTTTGTCCGGTCGTCGATAAAATATTTCAGACCTTGATCCCGGATGTAACTGATCTTGCCGTCATGGTCACCCATGGCGATCAGATTGATCCTGGAACAGGTGCGTGCCGGCAGGAAGGTGTCGAGCCAGTCGACAACCGGTTTCGCCTGAGGCCGGGCGGTAATGATGGTTACCGGGGCGAAATCTGAAAGAACATTCAAGACTTCCTCCATGCCCGGCATCGGCTTTAGGCCGGTTGCCAATGAATCATGCAGAATTTCGTTAAAAATCTGTTCAACCAGTGACAGAGGCATATCCAGACACTCTTCTACCTTAAAACTGGTAATATCTTCAGCCGTAAAAGAACAGTAGTCATATTCCTCGCAGGCAATCCGCAGAAAGGCCTCAGCAATATCGGCTATCACCCCGTCGAAATCAAATCCGATTTCAGCCGGAGCGATCTCATATGTTTTCCGGTTCATATAATCTTTTTCCCAAAAGCCACAAACAGAGCTACCCACCCAACCGTACCGCCCATGGTTTTATGTTAAAATAAATCAATGAAATACTCTTCGGATATCCCTTTAGGTTTCACGCACCCCGTAGCCTTTCTCCATCTCTTTTATTCGCCCGACCAAAGACGCGTTAACCGGCGTCTTGATCCCAAAGCTTGCCGCTTCTTTAACCACCGCCCCGTTGATCGCATCGATCTCGGTTCGTCTCTTCTTCAGAACATCCTGACGCATGGACGAGACATTGGCTGCCGTTGCCCGGCAGACTTCAATCGTTGTTTGGTACGGATTATTTTCCACGCTGATTCCTTTGGCGGCCGCCACCTGTTCGGCCTCCAAAACCGCGGCCTTCATCTCGGCCTCAACCCCGGGCAATGACAGCAGGTCGCCGTTTAAGCAGTCATGGATTGCAGTCAAGGCGTTGATGCCGACATTGACAAAGAGTTTGGACCACAGGCGGGAAAGAATGGCATCGGAGACGGAAACCCTAAGACCACCGTTTTCAAGGGAAGACACCGTTTTACCGAGCAGCTCCACGGCAGCAGGGTCTGGCTTCTCTAAAAAACCAAGATAAGTCGAACCATTACCTGCATGACGTGTATGGCCGGCTCCGAGGTAGGTCGCGCCCTCGCTGGTGCACCCATAGGCGGCGACTGCAGCCCCGACCCGATCCCGAAACTCCAGATGGGCAATACCGTTTTGCATAAAAACGACGATGGTCCCGGAGACACAAAGCGGCTGCCACAACGCAAGCGCCGATTTCAGATCATAGGACTTGACGCAGAGAAAGAGAACGTCTATCCGGTCAACTGCCGAAGGGTCGGCACTGGCTTTGACGGAGTATTGTTTTCGAAGATCGAATTTTTCATAGATGATGCCCTGGCGGTGAATATGATCTGCCCGATCCGGGTCATGATCCAAAATCCAGGGACTTTCACCTGTTGTAAATGTTGCCTCGGCCAGCTTGGCTGCCATAACACAGCCGAGTGCCCCCGGGCCTGCTATCGCAAAACGCATATCTTCTCAGCCTTAACCAACTATTTTATCACTTTCGCCCCTTCAATGATTGCAGCATAGGTATAACCGGCCCCGAAATCCTTATTGGCAGCAAGCTTTCCCTCTACGGTGATCACCTCCCCGACTTTTGCGGTTTCCGTGGAGGTGGCAACAAGGTCATGGGTATTATGCATCGGATCTCCGGTTCCATCCTGAATGTGGATCCAGTTTTTCCCCATTATGGCAGGATTGTAACGAACAACCTTGCCGCGAACCCGTACGGTCTTACCGTTCAGTTTTTTGCTGTTTGCAAAAATTTCGGCCACGCTATAGGCGTCTTTGCCGGTGGCCTTCGCCACTTTGACCTCGGCGTAGGGGGCTCTGGCTGCAGCACTCCCGCCGCTTAGCTGTCCCATTGCAGCGGGAGGAGCGCCGTTTTCCTCTTTGACCGCGTCTGAGAAAGACTCGGCCTTTTTATTTGTGACAACATTCCGGGTTGTTTCCTTTTGTGTTGCTGCCTGAGAATGGGCCACAAAGACAAGCTGCAGCCCGCAAATAAAAAGCAGCGCAAAAAAGAAACCTGAAATTGCAAATATTCTTTTCTTAAACATGGTCTTCTCCATCCTAAAGGTTACCTTGAAAAATTAGATTCTTCGTTCAAGACGCAAGGAACGTCGAGAAATTTTATCTGAGGCGCCTCGTAGGAAGTGCCCTTGGGGTGCATATATGTACTCTTCCGGTGATAAAATTTCCACGCGCAATGCAGAGATCGGACGAAATGGCTATTTTCCCGGGTTGCCTCATTGTCGTGTTCGTCTTGACCCTGATATTGCCCAAGACGCCTCGAGTATTCCCACGTCTTATTTTTTACCCTTCTTCAACCAAGAAGGCAACATATTCAAGGAAGGAGCGAGCCCAGGACTCATAGGTTTCTTTTTTGATATGGATTCCGTCTTCAAGAAAAATATCAAGCCCTTTATCCGAATATTTGACAAAATTATCGAGATAGCAGCATCCGGATTCTCGTGAGACCTTTGCGATATCTGTGTTGAGATGGCGAACGGCATCATCCACCAAAAAGGAAATATTGATGTGCGGCAGGCTGTTGAGAATAAGTTCCGCGTTGGGATAGGTATTACTTAAACGAATGACAATTCTGCGCAGGATATCAATAAATATATAATCTTGCGCAATGACGTTATTGATCCCGCTCATGATCAATATGACATCAGGAGACTGGACAGCCTTCTCAATTTCGGGAAGGCGATTGAGCAACTCCTGGATTTTCTCTCCCGGAATGCCGTAATTATACACTTTGAAAGAAGGCATCCGTGCCTGCCAATCAAAGTCCGCAATCAGGGAATCTCCCAGTAAAAGGAATGTTCCTTGGCTCATAATGATATAGTATTTTTCGAGAAATGATCTGCCCGATTCCGACCATTCCTTTCGCCCTGATCGGAATCGGGCGGAGCACTTTAGCACCGCCTCCCTTCCCTATCAAACCGACAGCGCGTTTTTGTATCCCTGATTTCCCCGGTTTTCACCTGAAAAGGTGATGAAGCAATTTCATCAATACACTATCTCTTAATTGGGATTATTGCAATAGATTGTGCTCTGAAGATAAGAACCTAACCATTTTCTCTATATCGCAAATCATGCCCGTACCCGGTTTTGCTACCATCAGTCAGATTGCAAGACGACTCCCCCCATGGCAGCTACTGTAACTTTACCGGTTCTAAGGCTCTTTGCCCCCTCCTCAATGGTAAGAAAATCAGCAGGCGATGAAGAAGCCGTATCAATTATCTTATACCAGCGCCGCGAATGATTGCTGGAAGGCACTTCAGGAACACTAAAAAGCGCATCTTTTTGCCGGTGACCGTTGAGCATGACAAAAAAATCAGCCTCTTTTTCTCCTGTGGCCCCTCTCCCGTCCAGCAAAAAGGCCAGAACCCTGCATTGCAACGACCAATCCGTTATTCCCGGAGCAAGCGATTGCCAAATGATCTCCCGGAAGGAATTGCCATTCGCACCCTTGATATCATCCGTAAAGAAATTTACTCGACGGAAAAGGCTGTGGTTTTTTCTCATTGCAATGCATTTTTTAAAAAACCTGAGCAGGTCGGAGTTTTTTTTTGTAAGCGACCAGTCCAGCCAGCTGATAGGATTATCCTGGCACCAGGCATTGTTGTTGCCGTTTTGACTACGACCGAACTCATCCCCGGCAACGAGCATCGGCACCCCCTGCGATAAAAAAAGGATAAGCGCCATGGTCTTGAGGCGACGAAGACGAAGCTCGGTAATCTTCTTTGTGGCGGGGAAGCCCTCCTTGCCGCTGTTCCAGCTGTAGTTGAGGTTTTCACCATCCCGGTTTTCTTCGCCGTTGCCGAAGTTTCGTTTCTCATTGAAGCTTACCAGATCGTACAGGGTGAAACCGTCGTGACTGGTTATAAAATTCACCGAATTGCAAGGTCCTCTGGAACTCGGTTGATACAGGTCCGAACTTCCGGCAATCCTGGTAGCCAGGTTGGTTACAGTCCCCGATAGACCTGTCATAAAAGCCCGGACGTCATCTCTGAACCTGCCATTCCATTCGCCCCAGCGGACATCGGTGGAAAACGAACCGACCTGATAGAGTCCCGCCGCATCCCAAGCCTCGGCAATGATTTTGGTATCGCGTAGAACCGGATCTTCGGCTATCACCTCAATCATGGGAGGATTGGGCAATACCCGGCCAAGCCTGTCCCGTCCGAGGATGGATGCGAGGTCGAAACGAAAACCGTCCACATGCATCTCGATAACCCAATACCTCAGGGAACTGCGGATCAACTCCCGAACCACCGGATGGTTACAGTTCATGGTATTGCCGCAGCCGGAAAAATTGAGATACGCATGTTCCAGAGGGTCAAGAAGGTAATAGATGGGGTTATCGATACCACGAAAACTGCTGGTTATCCCGTCATACCCTCCTTCACCGGTATGGTTGAAAACCATATCGAGGATAACCTCTATTCCAGCCCGGTGCAGGGCCAGGACCATCTCCTTGAACTCGTTGACATGGTTGAGACAATCGGCAGCATAGCCGGACTTTAATGCGAAAAACGACACAGGATTGTAGCCCCAGAAGTTTTTCAACAGTCGGTGCGTTCGGGGATCCCTAAAGAAGTTGTCATTCTCGTCGAATTCAGCCACCGGCATTAGTTCCACCGCGGTCACACCCAACTCCTTTAGATACCCGATCTTCTCTATGATACCCCGGTACGTGCCGGGATGGCAAACACCGGAACTTTTGTGCCGGGTGAAACCGCGAACATGCATCTCGTAGATGATGGTTTGGCTCAACGGGGTTTTGAGCGGACGGTCATCATGCCAATCAAATTCGTGCCCTATAATACCGCATACCGGTTCATGGCCGTAATGGGCAGCCTGCCCCCATTTTCTCGGCGCCAGCATCCGAGCGAACGGATCGATGAGAACCTTGTGAGGATCATAGACCAGACCGGATTCCTGTGAATTTTTTGTTCCGTCGATCCTGTACCCGTAACGAAGTTCGGTTTCCCGGGTTTGTAAGAAGACATGCCAGATATCGCCTGTCTTATTGAGATCGGCGGACAGCGGCAATTCCTGACGGTGGAAGGATTCTTTGCCGGAAAGAACAGGGAAGTCCACCACCAGCGTTACCGTTTTCCCATGGCGGCAGAACAGAGAAAAGTTTATCCCTTCAGGCATCACCGTCACTCCCAGAGGCAGCGAACACCCTCTTTTTTGTCTGATTTGTGGAATTGTCTTGGACATATATGATAATGATTACTATAATCAAAAAAGTAAAGGTTAACAATATTTTTTGTGGAGATGTTTCGGTTTTACCCGGCTTCTCCAGTTTATAGCAGGTTTTAAGAATCTAGAAGGGAAAAATACGATTGCCGGAGAATGAGGAGACGGACATGTATGAAAAATTGACGATTGGCGACAGAATCATCACTCCCATTGACTGGGAGATGACCCCGGATTTGAGTTTTGGAACATTTGAATCATGGGGTGGACGGGAAAGAGTCCGGAATAACAATGAGCGTATTTATTATTTCTTCGTCGATGCCTGGGGAGAAAAGCCCAAGGTATGTCTGATGGAACGAGGAATAAAACATGCCAAGATTCTAGCTGAGATTGATGCGCCGGAGGATATCGTCCGCCAATGCGTCGAGCAACAGGGACAGACGGCCCGCTTTGATCGAAGTTTTGCCATAAACGAAGTCCTAAAACAGTGGCTTATCGACACCGTACTCGATGGAGGAGACAACTCGTTAATCTTTCCCATTCGGGAAGAGAAAATAAAGGAAGATATGGGAAAGGCCTTACCCTTGTTTAGCACGGCTGGTTACACTGAAGCCCCATGCCGTTTTCCGCCCGAACCTGCCGTCATTATTGAGGAAGACCTCGTCGATATCATTACCGGATGGAATTTTTTTGACTCTGCTCTCAATCCCGGAGGGAATTTCCCCAACGCCCTGTTCCGCACCGATAACGATCGCCTGGTTATCGATGCTAAGACCGCACTGATGTGGCAAAGGGATGGCCTGGATATTACCTCGATTCGCAGAATACATCAGCAAATCGAGGAGATGAACAAAGAAAAATATGCCGGCTTCAACGATTGGCGTCTACCGACTCTGGAAGAGGCAATGTCGCTGCTGGAGCCGGTTCCAAACGCCAAAGGGATCCATCTTCACCCTTGTTTTTCCAAAGAACAGCCTTTTATTTTTGTAGCTGCTAGAAGAAGTCCCGGAGGTTACTGGTTTGTCGACTACAAACATGGCCGCACCTTTTGGTCATCCGGAACGATTCCGGGTGGCTTTGGGAGACTTGTGAGGACGATGTCTCTATGAAAATCCTAATCACCGGGGGAACAGGTTTTGTAGGCACCGCCTTGGCAGGCCGTCTGCTTGCTAAGGGGCACCAGGTAACAGTAACCAGCAGTCGGGAGTCATCCAATCCGGACCTACATCCTTCCCTCACCTACCTGGTCGCCGATACCAGCAAGCAGGGAAACTGGCAAAAACTGGTTGCCGAACAGGATGTCTTGGTCAACCTGGCCGGACGTTCCATTTTCCATCTCTGGACAACACGCTACAAGGAAGAGATCAGAAACAGCCGGATCCTCACGACCCGCAATCTTGTCGAGGCCATCCCCGAAAACAGCAAACAGGTGCTGCTGAATGCCTCGGCCGTGGGCTTCTACGGAGATGGCGGTGATTCGGAAAAGGATGAGTCGGCTCCTTCCGGGAACGGATTTCTGGCGGAAGTCTGCAGGGAATGGGAAAGGGAAGCAAAGAAGGCTGATCGAAAAGGCGTACAAGTGGTAGTGATGCGCTTTGGAGTTGTTCTAGGGACAAACGGCGGGGCCATTGCCTCCATGAAGATGCCGTTTGAAATGGGTCTGGGTGGTCCCATCGGCAACGGTCGTCAGTGGTTCCCCTGGATCCATCTGGAAGATCTGATTCAAGCCCTTCTTTTTCTCCTCGCCAAACAAGGATGTCAGGGTGTCTATAACTTTGTTGCCCCCGGTATGGTTAGGCAAAAAGAGTTCGCCGCAACCCTGGGACGGTTCCTGCGTCGGCCAGCCATAATGCCTGCCCCGTCGTGGCTCATGAAACTCACCCTTGGAGAATTCGGAAAGTCGCTGATCCAAGGACAAAAGGTCGTTCCCAAAGCACTGTTACAGCAGGGGTACCAGTTTATCTACCCCGAGCTTCAACCAGCCATGCAGGAGATTCTTGGCCGATAGCCTCTATAGCCCGCACCCTCTTTTATTCTTCCCTCCTCTGGATTATTCAAGACAATCTATGGACAGATGAGGTCGGAGATACTATTATCGCGATTGCGATGTTTCCGTTTCAAGACTCACGGATTTCGGCTTTTGTTCCCGGCATCCCCCGCTGAAAGGGCTGCTCCGTAGTCAAATGGGCTGTGAAGTACAGATTACGCCTGTAGCACAAGAGGGAGAGAGATGTGAGTCGTAGTCTCAAAGCAACATTACTGGTGATCATGGGGATGGCTTTGGCCTTTGGTTTTATGCATCACCTTGTTTCCAGAGAGGTTGCGGATTTTGAGCGGCTTCATATTTTTCTCTTCAATCTCTGCGCTGGCGGCACCATCCTCATCTATTTCACGGAAGACCTCCCAGCTCTTTCCTTACAGGGAGTCCTTTTTCTGTGTCTCTCGCTTGTCTTCAGTATCTGCGCCTTCATGAAGTCGTATGGTCCCACGGTAATCATGCCGCTGGTTCTCACAGGCATTGTCGAACGAGTCCGGGTAGCCCGCTTCGGCAGCGTCCTGCCCAGGGGGCTCTTTGCCAAAACAGAGAGCATTCCCCGCAAATTTCATCAGGCTGCGCTGTTCTGTCTGTCTCTGAGCCTGATTCAGGCTTCTCTGGTTGTCTTGAACAATGTTTACCTGCGCTGGATGCCCCTGGGAAAACTGCAGTTGGATACGTTCTTTCTCTGCTTTTCCTTTCCATTGACCCTGATCGGCATGTCGGTCATCTTCGCTCTGATGAAGGAAGAAATGTCGCCGCTGATGACGGTCCTCCAGGAATCCGCCTTTTGGATTATCAACCTCGGTGTGATCATCTTTTTCCTCTTCATCATCGACAGACTGCTCCTGCCTCAGGTTATTATCGCTGTCGTCCTCTTCCTGACCGTGGGCATAATCTTCGATCTATACTGGCATCAGGGCATCCACCTGCAACAGAAATCCTTTTTAAGCTCAGGCATCCTTTTTTTAATGATTACATCAATCACCGGAATCGCCTATATTCTGCTTACCTTTTCAGCAACTCGTACTCCCCAGAATATCCATTGGCTCCTTAACCTCCATGCCTTCACAGCCCTCTACGGCTGGAACCTGAGCGGTCTTGCGGTCATCATCCGCCGCCGCGATTTTCCCATTCGTCTGCATTCGCAGCGCGTCATCTTCTTCCACTGGCTGACCGTACTGGTACTCTGCCCGTTAGGCTATTATTATGCACCTTTTGCGGTGGTGGCTGTCATCGCCTATATCGGATTGCTCTACATCCTGTTTTTCAATAAAGGACAGATTGACAAGACCTTCGTCTCCGTGGAGGAGCAGGCCCTGTCGGAAGAGAATCAGGCCCCCGGCATACCGGCCCATTGAGCCATTGCATCGGTAGAGCGGACCACATGCATGCCGGCCTCGGCAAAACGTCTAAAAGCATCGTCTGCAGTCTCGGTGAAATCCGGACCACCAGGTATGACCACCGGCGAGGTGCAATCTTCCAGGAGATAGATTTTCCCGGCAAGATCCGAGGTCTTCTCTCGCTGTTTGAGGTCTGAGAACAGATCCTCTATGGTCCAGGCCACGCAATGGCTTTTGGCCTGCCCGGCGATCATGATTGCATCGAAGTCTAGGAGCTTCTCGACCAAATCGTCGTCCTTTTGGGCTACGTTTTCGCCCTTGGGGCCTTTTGTCACCTCCGGTCCGAATACGGAATAATGCTCCGTCAACGGGTTGCCCCCCTTGATACGAAACTCCGGTTGGCAGGCCCGGCTCAAGGAATGGAAAAAGACGGCTTCTTCCACGGATGACACCATGGCGTGCCCTATTCCGCCCAGCATTGCGTGATAGGGCCAGACCGTCAAGTCGTATTTGCCGCTTTTTTTTAAAGCCTTTGCATAGTGCAGCAGATAATGTTGACCGTATTCGAAATCGATGCCGAGATATTTCAGGGTGTTGGGATCAGGCCGCCAACGTCCGTTTTCGATCTCGTCCAGGGAGATCTGAGAAAAGGCATCAGGGTGTTCACCATCGGCGTTTACCAAAAAGGCTGCATGAAAAATCTGCAAGGCCTGGTGGGTATCCATGGTGGCGATGATATGGCTGATGGAACTGAGGTTATGGTAAATAAACTCGCATAAGCGGCGGTTATCGTCCACCGCCCCCGTACCGGATCGTCCGCCGACATAGAGTTCAAAGCCCGGGATGCAGAAGGTGTTCTGGACATCGACCAGGAGCAGCGCAATTCGAGTCTCGTCGGAAGATACGGTCGCGATATGCTGATTTCGTGCCCAATGGACAGCCTCATCAGCCCTTTCCTGATATGGGACACGCCACACTTTACCCACATTTTCCGGCAGAAAATGAGCCGGTATGGGCAAATTACGATAGGCCATCGCAACTCCTCCAATTGTTTTCTTTTCCCACTCTGAAGCTGAAGGCTATTTGAGATAATTTGATTTTACTATAAGTACCCTGTACCTCTTTGCCAGGATATCCTTGTCCATAACTTCATGAAGACTAGGGAAGACGGCTAAGGCAACACGATAGACTAATAATGCGCGATACTGATGCCCCCGCTAAAAGAACATGCCTTCAATTCTTTTCTTGCTTTAAACAGAATGAGGAAATAATTTCTCGGTTACTCAACCGTCGGCTGGTTACCTTATTACGAAGCCGATTCTTATAACATCGGAAAAATTCCAGGTGAAAAAGTATTCAATTATTAAAAATCAAGGCTGCTTTGAAAAATTTGACTTTCCGTACCTGATCAAGACCAAGACGCGCGGGAAAATTGCATCAGAGATATCTACTTAATATTACGAGGATAAAATTTTCTGTACAACGCAGAGATCGGACCGGTAAACGAGCCGGCGAGACTCCGAGAAGGCAATTTTTCAATGTTGCCTAAAAGGAATCGTTCATGGGTGTGCAACTCATCTTCTGTCTGATAGGCTTCGCTCTTTTGTACTACGGAGCCGATTTTCTGGTAAAAGGTTCTTCCAGTCTTGCCCGAAGCCTCAGTATTCCCCCCCTTGTCATCGGCCTGACCGTGGTCGCTTTCGGGACCTCCGCCCCCGAGCTGGTGGTAAGTCTTGTTTCGGTTTTCAAGGGCAAAAGTATGATAGCTGTGGGTAATGTCATCGGTAGCAATATCTGCAATATCGGCCTGATACTTGGTATCTCCGCCCTGATACAACCCATCCGCAGCCATACAAAGGTTGTCCGCCGCGATATTCCGATAATGATCGGCGTATCGTTCTACCTCCTGTTGTTGTCTGTCAACTCCCACCTGGGTCGGCTGGAGGGTCTTTCTCTGGTTGTCGGTCTTATTGGCTATACCTACTTAAATTACTTTCGGGCACGTCAAGGAAAAGAGGAAGCAATACATGCTGCGGAGATTGAACAAGAGGTCCAAGGGGTCGGCTATATACCATCGCGCCCCCGGCAGCTGGTCATGATCAGTTTGGGGATTACCGGTGTAGTCTTCGGGGCGCAACTCTTAGTCGATGCAGCGGTTGTCATTATGTCGGCTCTGGGTGTGGAAGAAAAATTCATCGGCTTGACTATCGTTGCTTTCGGCTCATCTCTGCCGGAGCTTGCCACCTCGGTGGTGGCTGCCATGCGCAAGGAGATGGACATCAGTATCGGCAATCTCGTCGGCAGCAACGTTTTCAATATCTTAAGCGTATTGGGGTTATCCGCGTTTCTGCGTCCCATTACCATCCCCGGCGGTTTTTTCAATTCCGGACTTTGGATCGATTATCTGGTAATGATAGCTGTGAGCAGTCTGCCCTTTTTCATGATGCGCAAGAAACATACCTTAAGCCGTATCCACGGCGCTGTATTACTCGTCTGCTACGGTTTGTACATGGGGTATTTAATACTAAAAGCGTAAAATAAAAAAAATCACCCATAATCAAGCAAATTTAAAAGTTATTCTTAAATTATTATTATATTGAACCTCAACTTTCCGGGTTGTGGTAATAATTTGGAATACTATCCAATTTTGGGGTCTTCCTGCAGTTAGTTCAGAAGGAGCCAGAATCCAGGAGTCAGAATTCATGAGAAAACTCTTTAAAATCAAGTAATCTGGATTCTGGCTCCTGGCTCCTGAATTCTTTCCAGCAGACAACTTGTCTGTTGATCACCTCGAAATTGCAACAAAAATACCAAGCCGGAAAGTTGAAATTGAACCTCTTGCAAAATGAGGATTTTCGTTAAAAATCAAGGCATGCGAAAAATTTTACCGCAGGCATATATCTGATATTCCGAGGATAAAATTTCGAGCATAACGCGGAGTTTGGGCCGGTAAGCGAGCCGGCGAGACTCCGAGAAGACCTTTTTGCAAGTGGCTCATATTGAATCGTTGTTTTTCTGATTACCGTTTGGTGCATCGAAATTATTATGCCGAAGTCACTTTCAACTACTATTGCCAATATCAAAAGCTGGATACGACTCAAAAGGGTCCTTTTGCTTGCCATCCCCACAGGAATCATTGCCGGGTTAGGCTCAGTAATTTTTTTCACTCTTCTGGACGTGTCCCATAGTTTTTTCCTGGAATACCTCACCGGGTATTTCCCTCCCGGGCCGGGCGGCGAGCATTCACTAGTTCATGTCCCTTCAAAGGAGATGATTCGCTGGATGTTTTTTGTGGTTCCCACCGTAGGAGGCCTGCTGGCCGGTTGGCTTATTTATGCCTTTGCCCCTGAAGCCGAGGGACACGGTACCGATGCCGCCCTGGACAGCTATCACTTCAGACATGCCATCATCCGGGGCAGGATTCCACTCATTAAGACCATTGCCTCGGCAATTACCATCGGATCCGGCGGCTCAGGCGGCCGGGAAGGCCCTATCGCCCAAATAGGCGCCGGCTTCGGCTCCATCATCGCCCAGAAACTCGATCTGAGCGAAGCTGAACGTCGGATACTGATGATGGCGGGAATGAGCGCCGGAATCGGTTCTATTTTCCATGCCCCTCTCGCCGGCGCAATTTTTGCTGCGGAAATCCTTTACCGGGATATCGATATGGAATATGAACTTCTGGTCCCTTCCGCCATAACCTCGGTTGTCGCCTACTGTGTCTTTGCCCTTTTTTTCGGCTTCGACCACCTCTTTATAACCCCGAATATGACCTTTACCAGCACAGGGGAAATACTTCCGTACACCATTCTTGCCCTGGTGGTTGCCGTAGCAGCCGGATTTTACTCAACTATGTTTTATAAAGTGAGGGATATGTTTGAGGCCTTGCCGATCCTTCCCCATTTCAAACCGGCCATTGGTGGTCTGTTGACCGGAGCAATAGGGTTTTTCCTCCCAGCCTCCATCTATACTGGGTACGGGCTCTTGCAACAGGCCTTTAACGGCCATCTGGCCATAGCCTTTCTTCTCGCAGTGGCTTTTGCTAAAATGTTTACCACCGCCTTCAGTATCGCCTCGGGCGGCAGCGGCGGCGTATTCGGACCGTCGGTGGTTATCGGAGGGGCTCTAGGCGGGGCAATCGGTTTAATCCTCAAGGAAATCATGCCATCATTGGTACCAGATCCTCATACTTACATCATCGTGGGCATGGCCGGTTTTTTTGCCTCAGCTGCCTCGACCCCCTTCTCTACCATCATTATGGTCAGTGAGATGACCGGGAGCTACGAATTGCTTCTTCCCGCCGTCTGGGTAACGACCCTGGCCTTTCTCTTTCGCTCCCGCAAGGGAATCTATGAAAAACAGCGTATTACCCGTCATGACAGCCCAATTCATCATGCCGACTTCTTGCAAGGGTTGCTGGGTAAACTGACGGTGGGAGATATACTGAACAGAGCTCAGGTGGCAACACCCAAAACGGTCGATCCTGATCTGTCACTGAAGGATTTAAGTAAATTAATTGGGGAAAATCCGCAGGATTTTTATACGGTGGTCAATAAGGATGGAAAATGTATCGGCCTGATCAATACGGCCGAGGCCAAAAAAGCCTGTACCATACCACATCCGGATGAGAAAACAACGGCGCAGGATCTGGCACAAAAATGTGAGACCGTCTATCCGGGAGACTCTTTGGGAACGGCGCTCACTCTTATGGCCAATAACCATCATGATGAGCTGGTGGTCCTTTCCAGGCAGGATGCAGCAACCGGTACCCTTGGCGTTCTGTGCCGAAACGACATATTGAAGGCCTACGACCCGGATATTACTTTGGCAGGCAGCCACCACAAAACAAAGCACACAAAATCCCCTTAACTCGCATTACACTCTGACAGAAAGTGCATTGACAGGAGGAGACAAAAGTTTTCTTTTATTGTCCAGAAATCGTATAATCAAGTCGGAGATGGGGGATTAGCCCGCATTTCTCATCAGTTCATGCGGTCCATAAACTGCAGTTCTCCGACTTTTCACACCCGTCCGGCTCATATAAAACACACAACAACACGGAGAATGATCTATGGAAATCACCAAATTTGCCATTCCCGAGATTATCTTCGGACGTGGAAGTCTGAACTATGTCGGCCAATGTGCCCTGCGACTGGGGGCCAAAAAGGTGTTTTTGGTCAGCGATGCAGGTATTGAGGAAGCGGGTTGGTTGCAGAAGTTAATGGATATCCTCAAGAAAGAGGGCATCGAATGGATTTATTATCCAGGCGTCACCCCCAATCCCCGCGACTATCAAGTGGAGCAAGGAGCCGAATTCTACCTGAAAAATCATGCCGATGTTATAATCGCCATCGGCGGCGGCAGTTCAATGGATACCGCCAAAGGGATTGCCATCATTGCCAGCAACGGCGGCAGAATCAGCGACTACGAAGGCGCTAACAGAGTCAACCGGCCGTTGCCGCCCATGGTATTGATCACCACCACTGCCGGCAGCGGCTCGGATATTTCCCAATTCTGCATCATAACCGACGTGAAGCGGGCGGTAAAGATGTCTATTATAACCCGTACCCTGGTTCCCAATATCTCGATTGTCGACCCGCTCATCCTGCGAACCAAGACCGAAACGCTTATCATCCACTCAGCCATCGACGCACTGGCCCACGCCGTTGAAGCCTATATCTCGACCATTTCCTCACCCTTCACCGAGATGCAATCCTTAAAGGCCATCGATCTCATTATCCGCAATCTTCCCCGGGCTGTTGAAACCAAGTCGCTCGATTCACTGGAGAATTTAAGTATAGCCTCGGTGGCAGCCTCCATGGCCTTCAGCAACGCCAGTCTCGGTGCCGAGCATGCCCTGGCCCATTCTCTCGGAGGATATTTCGATCTGCGCCACGGAGTGGTCCATCCGATTCTTCTTACCGCTGTGATGCGGTTTAATCTCGACTCCGCCGAGGCAAAGTTTGCCAACATCGGCCGGGTCATCCTGGATCGGAACCTGGGTACTCCACGGGAAACGGCACTTGCCGGCATTGCCAGACTGGAAGATTTTTTTTCCTCCTTCAATGTGCCGATACGACTCAGTCAGGTCGTGGAGGCCAAAGAAAAAGACCGTATGGGAGCCATCTGCAAGACAGCTGTGAACGATGCCTGCAACTTGACTAACCCACGTCCGGCTACCTGGCAGGATTTTCTCAAAATATGTGAAGAAGTATGGTAATGAAATCCGCACCCACCCTGGACGATCTGGTAGGAATCGAACACTGTAAGCTGGGCTTCTATCAGGACCTGCAGCAGAAGGTCGAACAACTGAAGACTTCGAATCAGGAACTGGAAAAAAAACGCAAAGAGATTCAAGCACTGCTTGACGGGATAACCGATCTCATGGTCGTTTTGTCGGAAGACTTGAAAATTCAGCGTGTCAATCACGTGTTTCAACAATGGTTCCCGGGTGTAGACCCCATAGGACGCCGCTGCTGTGAAGTTTTCCGCGGCTGCCATGAAAGATGCGAAGACTGTCCGGCTCTGAGGGCGTTGGACCTGGACGAGATCGTAAAGGATCATTCCTCCTATAAGTTGGACGACCAATACCGCCATTTTGAAATCATTGCCTCGCCGTTGAAAACCAGTCCTACCGGCGAACGGAGCGTACTCCTGTTCAAGCGCGACGTAACCTTGGAAAAGGAATTCCAGGCCAAATTCTACCAGGCGGAAAAGATGGCCACCATCGGCGCGCTGGCCGCCGGGGTGGCACATGAGATAAACAATCCATTGACGGCAATAAGCGGTTTTGCCGAAGGGCTCAAGCGCAGGGTCGGCCATATCGAAAAACTGGTGGCACCAGAAATGGCCGATGACTTCAAAGAGTATACCGAAACCATCATCAAGGAATGCCTGCGCTGTCGTGACATTGTGCAAACGCTTCTGACCTTCAGCCGTCCGGTCACCTCAAGCCTCAATCCGGTCAATCTGAACCACTGTGTCAACGATTCCCTGTTCATCTTAAAGCATCATCTCAAAGAGCACCTCAAGATCTCCGTCAAAACGGATCTGGCCTCGAATCTGCCGGCGATCATGGGGGACGAATCGCAGCTCAAGCAGGTCATCATCAATCTCTTTACCAATGCGCTGGACGCAACCGGGGAAGGCGATGAAATCCGCATCATTACCCGGGCAGGCAAAAACAGCGGCGCCGAGCTTCTGGTCGAAGATACCGGCTGCGGAATACCGACAGGTCTTAAGAATAAACTCTTTGAACCGTTTTTTACCACCAAGCCTGTGGGGAAAGGCATCGGTATCGGTCTGTCGACCTGTTATTCCATTGTCAGCAACCACCACGGAGAAATCACCGTGGACAGTGAGGAAGGGCATGGGTCGTCATTCAAAGTTTCTTTACCGGGAATTACATCATAATGGAACAAGAAGCATATGAAATTCTGGTGATCGACGATGAACAATCGATTAGAAGGCTCATGCAGAAGGAGCTCTCAACAGGCCATCGGAAGGTAATGAATGCATCCGATGCCGCAACAGCCCGCGAAATTGTCCGGAGCCACTGGTTCGATGTCATTATTATGGATCTGCGGCTGCCGGATACCCATGATCTCGATTTGTTAATCGAAATCAAGGAGTCGGTTCCCCATACCGAGGTCATTATGATCACCGGCCATGGTGATATCGATACTGCAGTAAAAGCGATGAAACTGGGAGCCTATGATTTCATTCGCAAGCCGTTCAACCTTGACCATCTTGATCTCCTGGTGGAAAAGGCCCACCAGCGGACAGTACTCTCCCGCGAAAATACTATTCTCCGCAACAATAATCTGACCCGTGAGTCGGTACAATTCATCGGCAATTCAGAGGCGGTACGGGAGATCAAATTCTTAATCAACAAGGTGGCTCCTGCCAAGATACCCGTACTCATTACCGGAGAATCAGGAGTCGGCAAAGACGTCGTCGCCAGATTGATTCATCGGCAGTCACAGTGCGCAGCCAGGCCGATGGTTGTCAAAAACTGTGCGTCCCTGCAGAAGGATCTGGCGCGCAGTGAACTGTTCGGCCACATGAAGGGCTCGTTTACCGGCGCCACTGAGACCAGGGATGGTCTCATGACCTATGCCCATGACAGCACTCTTTTTCTCGATGAAATAGGCGATCTGCCCCTGGAAGTCCAGGCTTCCCTGTTGCGCGCCTTGGAAACTCAGACATTCCGGAGGGTCGGGGAAAAAGAAGAGCATAAAGTCAATATCCGTTTTCTTTTTGCCACCAACCGTAATCTGGTTGAAGAGGTCGAAGAAGGTCGGTTTAACGAGGCCTTTTTCCACAGGATCAATGCCTTTACCATCCGCATCCCGTCCCTTAAGGATCGCAAGGAAGATCTTTCCTTACTGGTCGACTATTTTCTAACCCGGCTAAGCCCCGACAACACTGCCTACAGTATCGTCGACAGCGCCATGGATTGCCTGCTCCGCTATGACTGGCCGGGTAATATCCGGGAACTTCGAAACGTGATCGAGCGCTCCATCATCCTGGCTGAAAACAATATCATCACCCCGCGTTGTCTACCGCGGGAGTTGGTTTCGGGATCCGAAGACGGACAAGCGCCTTTGAGTTTGGATTCGGTGGAGAAAAACCACATCTTGAAGATCTTGAATTTCTTTGACGGCAACCGGCAAAAGACTTCCGAAGCATTGGGGATCAGCAGAAAAACGCTCTATCGGAAGCTGGCTCAATATTCCATGCTGTGACCCGTGGGACACCCTGTTTCTTCTTTCACCACTACAGCGGTCTTTTTTCCTTGGACATTCTGACTCAACACCAGCCCCTAAATGTAGCATTTTGACCCACAACGAATTTATTCAGTATTTCGTACAAGTTAAGACACAACTATTCCCGGTCGCGCCAAAGATTCCTCGTGCGGCAGCCACCCTCCTCAAGACAAACAGTCTTCTCGCGTATCTCCAGAACGATGTTATCAAATTGATATTACTAGTATTTCAACATTGGCACACCCTTTGCTTAAAAAGAGACATGTAAGGTCCAGGCTAGGCTGAAGGACACATCAGAACAATCTCAACGTAAAAAAGGAAGGTGCTACTATGGCAGTTCGAGAAGAAGTCTACGGTTATTTCATCCCCAGTGTAACTTTGATCGGCATAGGCGCGGCAAAAGAAATACCAGCCAAAATCAAAGCCCTCGGCGGCAGCAAACCTCTTATCGTAACCGACAAAGGAATTACCGGTGCCGGAATCACCAAGCAGGTTACCGACCTGTTGAGTGAGGCAGGGATGGACTATGTCGTTTATGACGAAACAGTTCCTAATCCCACCGATGCCAATGTCCACGACGGCGTTGAAATCTACAAGAGAAAATCCTGCGACAGCCTCATCACCCTGGGCGGCGGATCTTCCCACGACTGCGGCAAAGGAGTCGGATTGGTTATCGCCAACGGGGGCAAAATCCATGATTATGAAGGCGTGGATAAATCAGCCAATCCCATGCCTCCCTACGTTGCCGTCAACACCACGGCGGGGACCGCTTCGGAAATGACCCGGTTCTGTATCATCACCGATACCTCAAGGAAGGTCAAAATGGCCATTGTTGACTGGCGGGTCACCCCGGGTGTCGCCATTGACGATCCGGTATTGATGATGGGGATGCCGCCGGCACTTACTGCAGCCACCGGTATGGATGCCTTGACCCATGCTGTTGAGGCGTATGTCTCCACCATCGCCACTCCAATGACCGATTCGGCGGCGGAAAAGGCCATCGAACTTATCGCTACCTCTCTGCGTCCGGCAGTTGCCAACGGACAGGATATCGTCGCCCGTGAAGGTATGTGCTATGCCCAGTATCTCGCAGGCATGGCCTTTAACAATGCAAGTCTGGGCCACGTCCATGCCATGGCTCATCAGCTTGGCGGTTTCTATGACCTGCCGCATGGTGAATGCAATGCCATTCTGCTGCCGCATGTCAGCAAGTTCAATCTGATTTCCAAAATGGATCGTTTTGCGAAAATAGCTCGGCTGCTGGGAGAAAACACCGATGGAATGTCCACACGCGACGCCGCCGATTGCGCCATCGAAGCCATCAAGAAACTGTCTGCCGATATCGGCATCCCGGCAGGACTCATTGAACTCGGCAAACGCTACGGCAAGGAGGTGAAAGCCGAGGATATCGAAGTTATGACCGCCAACGCGCAAAAAGATGCCTGCGGACTCACCAACCCGCGCACTCCTTCCAATAAAGATGTCGTGGCCATCTATAAAGCCGCTCTTTAAAACTTAACGAAAGAAGCAAAGGGAAAAGGGCGCGGGAAGAGTCTCCCACGCCCTTTTGTTTTTCAGGCATTTATCCAAAATCCTCCCGCCGACGGTCAACCTTGAATGTGTGTTTTTTCCGTCACCTATAGACTCGAAGAGGGACCTTCCAGCTATTTTTTATTAAGCGGACACCCTTTCTATTTTCGGTTCCCTCAATGTTTGTCTGATCGCCTGACTCATGGCCGGAAGTGTTACCGGTTTCTCCAAAAATATCGATATACCGAGATCTTTGGCTTTTTTGACTTCCTCTTTATCAAGATAGCCGCTGATGATAATGGCCTTTTGCTCCGGACGTACCCGCAGGATTTTTTCATACGTTTCACGACCGTTCAAACCGTCACCCATAATCATGTCGAGCAGGATAAGATCGACGGACTGCCTGCGGATATATTCGATGCCCTCTTCTCCACTGGCAACTGAGTGGGTTTTGTACCCCAAAACATCGAGCATCTGTTGTAAAATCAAATTCTGCTCCCACTCGTCGTCAACAAGAAGAATCATCTCACCCTGACCGATGTTTAAACCCTTCAGTTTTGACTGGGCACAACGGGGAGGCTGTTTGTCCGTTGTCGGCAGATAAACCTCAAAGAGAGCGCCGTCATCGGTATTTTTTGCCTCGATCCAGCCGTTGTGATCACGGACGATATTCCAGACGATGGTCAAGCCGAGTCCGGTACCGCTTCTCCCTGATTTCTTAGTGGTAAAGAATGGGTTAAAGATATTGTCAAGGTCTTTGGGGTTGATTCCCAGACCATTGTCAGCCACTGTTAATTTAACATACCTTCCGGGTGCAAGGGTTGCATATTTATTCTCTATTCGATGTGAAAGACGGCAGTTTCTGGTGGTCAGGAGGACAGTCCCTTTTCGCTGCACGGCTTCCAATGCATTACCGATCAAGTTTAACAGGATCTTGTTGATATGCGACGATGAGCATTCGATAAGACACAGATTTTCCTGCAGATCTGTCTGAACAACCACATCTGGGAATCGCAACAGACGTTCGCTGTATTCAATGGACTCCAGATGATTGAGAATAATATCATTGAGGTTTGAGACCGTTGTTTTGGATGTCCCGCCCCGCGCTATGGAAACCAGATCGTCAACGACTGCGGCGGCGCGCATGCCGGCATCCTGTATTTTTTTGATCTCCTTGTAGTAGCGATCAGACTCATTCATCTGCATCAGCAGGAACCCCGGATAGCTGACAATAGCGGTAAGGATGTTGTTCAGATCATGGGCCACTGAACCGGCCATCATGCCTAACGCATTGAATTTACTCGCTGTCGCCAGCTTTTTCTGCAATGAAAGCTTTTCCTCCTCAGCCTTGATCCGCTCGGAAATATCTCGCATGATCAAAACGTGTGCCTTTCTGCCGAAATAATCCAAGGTATTGGATTTTGCCTCTATCTGAAAGGTACTCTTATCCTTACGAAAACCAGTGAACTCAAAATTGTTCAGGTTGCTGTTTTCGTTCAAGGTTTGGATCAAGATTTTATGATCCTCGACGCTTATGATCCGTTCCAAAAAACCATCCGCCTCGAACTCCTCTCGAGAGAAGCCGAACAAATTGAAAAATTGTTCATTGGCCTCGATAAGCCTTCCGTTCTGATGAATCGCAATCCCTTCCCAGGCAGCTTCAGCAAGTGTTTTAAAGCGGATATTGCTCTCGTCCAGCTCTCTTTGCAGCCTGTTATGATCTACCGCTCTGTCAAGAGTACGTAACAGAAGATCATGATTGACAGGCTTATTGAGAAAATCATAGGCACCCTGCTTCATCGCTTGAACTGCAGTTTCTACGGTATTCAGACCCGTAAGCATGATAACCGTTGTCTGAATACGTGTTTCTTTGATGAAGGCGACTATGTCCAACCCCGACATATCCGGCAGTCCCACGTCAAGCAAGCCGACATCGAAGTGGGTCTGTTTCAAGAGTTCAATGGCCTGTCGGCCGTTCGTCGCCGCGATACATTCAAAATCATAGTGCCCTAAAATCTCTTTGAGGCTGTTTATAAACCTGGGCTCGTCGTCGACCAAGAGTATTCTGGTTCTTGGTTTCATATCTTTCCCCTTTTACGCCTTCAGATCTTTCATGTTTGGCAGATAGACAGTAAATACCGTTCCATTTGGTTCTGCGTCTTTACAGGAGATGGTGCCGCCGATATCTTTGACCGCCTTGGCAACTATGGACAGCCCAAGTCCGGCATGTCCCTGCCCTTTTGTGGAAATAAAAGGTTTGAAGAGATTTTTTTTCACTTTGTCCGGCAAACCCGGCCCATTGTCTTTTATGAGGATTTCAATCCCTTCTCGTTTTTCACCACCCCGATTTTGCAAAATCATCCGAGTCTTGACTTCAAGACGTCCCCCTTCCGTCATCGCCTCAGCCCCATTTTTCATTAGGTTTATAACTATTTGTTTCAAAACGTCTTTTGATGTATTGATGTGTGGCAGGAGTGGATCGGCAATGAACGAGACGGAAGTCTCGGTACGGACAAAGAGGGACGATTTTAAAAGTTGAATGATATTGGAAATAATACCGTTGACATCGGTCGGTTCGGCGGTCCTAAAAGCAGGTTGGGAAAAGAAATCCAGCTGATTTACCATCAGCGAAATCCGGTTCAGCTCCTCATCAATGATGGAAAATTCCTTATGGAAATCATCTCCGTCAGGAAGTTTCATTTTTAACGAAGCCATATAGTTACTCAGGATACCCAGAGGATTGTTGATCTCGTGGGCAAATTTTTTTGCCGTCATCGAAATCGCCGCCATCCGCTGGGCTTCAATTTCACTGGCCTGTCTGGCCTTTACCCTATCAAGGTGTAGACACAACCCTGCCTGACGAACAATGAGGTCCAAAACCTTGCGGTCGCTGAGGGGAAAGTCCGTCACCGAATCCGGTAGCCCCAGTAGGACGATCCCTATCGGTTTCTTTTCCGCGATAATAGGAATCAAAAAAATCGTTTGGCATTTCAAGGTGGAAAGCAGCTGTCTATCGATAAGAGTGGCCACCGTATCCTGGGTCGTCAAAGTTAAAGGCTTCATTCCGAGATAGGCTTGGACGATACGGCTCGAACTGCGCTGCACCGGCAGAGAGAGTCCATTGCTCATTTCCGACAGAGCGTTGGAGGACGATGTCATTCCTTTAAGCAGAACACCATCTCTGTCGGGAAGAAAGAAAAGTATCTTTTCTATTTCAAACATGACCCGAAGGCACTTTTCGAAGGTCTCGATAACCGATCCCAATTTGCCGGCTTTGATAATATCTTCTAAAAAAGTGGAAAGCAGACTGACATTTTTTATACGCGAAATTAGCGCCTTCTGCGCCGTTGAATCACCCGGCGCCAGTTTGGTATCAGAGGAGTCGGGTGTGTTTATCTCCACCGTTTCAGCGGCATCCGCCCCCCCATCAACCTTTGGCTGTTTTTTTTCCGCTACTTTTGTCTCGACGAGCGTTACCGGTTTTGCGTGGATGCCCAGACTTTCAGCAATACTGGTCACTTCCTCTTTTGCGCCCTGAATGATCTCGCCGACATCGGATTCGTTCAAATTGAAAAACATATCGGCAGCCTCTCCCCCGCTTATTTCTCCCGGCTTCTCTTGGCAGAGCAGATTGGACAGATAAACGATCTTCACCAATGGAAAGCTCTCTGCTATCTGTTCCAGTGATTCGTGATGGTATTTAATTGCTTCACCCATCAGGGAATTCAGTTTCCATTTTTCTACCACCCAGGCCCCGACTTCGCCGTGATCGACGCCGATCAACTGTGTTTCAGCCCATACTGTATTGCGGGCGTCTTCGGTTTTGAGAAGAATATATTCATGCTCTTTGGGAAAAGTGGAAACCAGGACCAATCGGCCGATATCATGCAGCAATCCGGAGAGATAGGCCTCATCCCGATTACTGAAATTCGTTCTTATGGCAATGCGCTTTGCCAGAGTGGCGCACATCAGGGAATGCCACCAAAAATCACTGAGACTGAACTGTGTTATTCGTTTGAGACGCTTATGGTCAAAAACTTGATGAATAGATGTCGTTATGGCAACATTTCTTATACTGTCGGCTCCGAGATACACCACTGCCTGTTCAATGCCCGTAAATTTTTGCCGGATCCCGTAGTAGGCGGAATTGACTAATTGCAAAACTTTTAAACTGAGTACCGGGTCTTTGCTGATAAGGTCGGCAATGTCTATAAGAGGCGTGTTCTCGTCGTCACAGGCCTCCAATAATTTTATCAGGATTTCGGGAAGAGTAGGAAGATTTCCAGTTTCCTGGATTTTGGCAAAAACGGCATCTTTGCTGGTTGAGTGATTCAACATCGTCATGAAGTGAAGTCTCAAAAATGTTGATCTCGTAAAAACCCCTGAAACATCATGAGTAGAACGATAAATCAACGAGTTACAACACTGAAAAATCGGCCGGCAAATCTTTGGGGACCCGATAACAACACTGGCGGCTGCCTCGGTTCCAACAGATTTTGCCACCCCAACCTATCGTTTTCTCCCGATTTTAGCAAGTGTTTTTCTTTTGAGTGTTCTTGCTTTCCTCCTGTTTTTCCGAACCAATCCTTCTCAGGCTCAGAGGAAGAGCCCCTCGGCCACCAACCACAAACTTCAAAAACAATTGACAAATTGCCATATAACCGGAAGTTACTAAAACATTTTAAAGGTTTTATTAGATTTACGTTATTTTCCACTCCATGGTGTTTGAATAAACTCAAGGTGTTGTACTATAATAAATATGATTACCACTAATCCTCAGCCAACTTGGAAAGGCGATTGATGGGGATACTCAAAATACATCGCGTAAGACCCGGAGCAATCCTACATCACGTCCCAAAACCACCTCCGGATGAGCAAACAGAAAAGGCCTTTTTTGCACTTGAGTTTTTTGTCCACACTGTATGGAGGAGCTGCCATGATACACGTAATTTTCAGACGACTGATACCGGCAATCGTTTGCCTCAGTCTTTTTTTCATACTCTTACCGATTGCAGCTCGCAGCGCCGAGGATAACCTCGATATCTGCCGTCAGGCCACAGCTGAACAGTTAGCTGCTCTTTCCCGCAAGCCGCTCTACCCCACAGCCGAAACAAACGGCTGTTTCTGGAGTGAAAAGCCGGGGGCAATGGCGGATCTGGACATCCGTATCCTGGAGACCGACCAACCCCTTCGCTCCTATTTCAACAAAAATTTATCGCCATCAGTGAAATTGGTAAAAATAACCGACCTTGGTGATGAAGGGCTTATGAGCGTCAGCGAAGGCAGTCTGGGAGTCGTTGTTATTCGAAAGGGAAATAAGGTATTGCAAAGTGCAGCGACCTTTCTCGATATCGAGCCCGGCAGTAAAAAGCAGACGGCGCTATGGAGCATTTATCGTCGCATTCTCAAACAGCTATAACCAGGTTTCTCACGAACTGCTCCGGGTTACATCCAGGCCAGATTACCGTTGTCGATAAGGGATCTGGCAGTAATCAATACCGTGTGACGGTACAATGCCGTTCTGAGCCAGAAACATCTTCAGCGAGTTCATGGAGATGTTGATATTCGAGGTCGGTCCCAAATAGAGGTGATCGAGTATCATTGAACGTCCTTTTTCAAACCGGAGATCAAACTCCACATAGGGCACGAGCATGGCGTTTGCCTCCCGGAAAAGCACTTTGGAATCCGCGCAATCGATAAATACCGGAGAGACGATCCGCCATTCCTTTTCCTCCCGAAAAGACGGATGCTTCAGGACCGCTGCTATACGCAAAAGATCGATCTCGATATGGGCAAACACCTCATGGTAGATCGCAGGAATCCGCTCACGCGGTGTTGTCTCGTCGATGTGACTTTCCACATGGGCTTCGACGGCATCCACTACCTGCCGGATGAGTTTACGCTGCATGGCCGGTTCGTAAATGCATTTGCCGATCTGAAATTTCTGTCTTTGGGCACATTGCAGAATATAATCGGATGAAAAACCGATACTTACTCCTTTGCCGTGGGTGCTGTACCCCCGCCACTGGCTGAGCAGGTTGCCCTCAGATCGGAAAGAGGTGGCAAAGAGCATATGTCCGTTGGTAATCCGGTGGGTAATCCAGTCCATGAACTGCCCCAGCAGATCCGCCTTCCCGTGCCCCCCCGTAATCCGCTCCTGCACCTCCAGCCTGATGAGATCCGCCGCATGTTTGAGTTCGGCGGAGTCATTCATATACCGGATATCGCTTGCCCAGAGCTTCCTGCTCCTCACAATTCCCAGCAAACCGTTCAAGGTCGTGTAATGATACAGCGAACCTTTCGGCGTATCGGCAAACAGACTTTGGGTCAGGGTACTGATTTCCTGCAGGGCCCCACTGCTTGTTTTTCTCTCTTTCCTTGGCATCTCAATCTGACCCATCAGTAGAAATATTGTATACTACAGAACAGTTGTCCTGATAACAACGGGCATCGACAACAATGCTCCCATCTCAAGCTATCTTTTCCCTTGAGGTTTAGCAAGGGTTTTCGCTGCCGGGAAACCCACATCAGGCCCGAAGGGTTGCGGACAGGACGTCCGCAATTGACAGCAGGCCAGGAACGGCCTGTCTGTCAGCCGTGGTGTACCGGCGATAAGGCCGCAGAGTAGCGGCCGGAAGCGACGCCCTCCGCCGGGTTATTCCTTTCAGTTTTACCAAAAAGCACTTCATCCGGAAGAGCCATAAAACAATACCGTCTGTCATAAATGTATATTGACATTTGTCGAAAATCGGCATAATGTAAATAAATGTACAGCAAATGTAAATAAACGCCTGGCCCGGATTTCTCAGCTCGTGAGAAATCCGGGCCAGCGGGAAAAAGATATGGAACTTACCGATAAGCAGGACAGCTTTCTCCACTATCTGAAACAAAGGCTCGAAGAAGACGGCCGGACACCCAGCCTGCGCCGGGCTGCCCGTGATCTGGGGATCAGCCATACCGCCGTGGCCCAGATACTGGGTCAACTGGAAAAAAAAGGGCTGCTGGAACGGGGCGGTCATTACAGCCGAACCATTCGTCTGCTGCCGGAAGAGAATGAAGTCCCCACTGCCGCAGCAGGCCGGACACTGCCCGTCATCGGCCGGATCACCGCCGGCCTGCCCATGTATGCCCAGCAGGAATGGGACGAGACGGTGGTAGTCGACCCCGACCTGTTTGCCGGCGACAACCTCTTCTGTCTGCGGGTCAGCGGCCAGTCCATGCGCGGTGCCGGTATCCTCGACGGCGACCTGGTGGTCTGCGAACCCCGGCAATACGCCGAAAACGGCGAGATCGTCGCCGTCCTGCTCCACGGCGACGAGGCCACAGTCAAACGCTTTTTCCTGCGCGCCGATCATATCGAACTGCGCCCGGAAAACGTTGCCTTCCCGGTCATGCGCTACCCATTTGCCGACATCCTGGTCCAAGGCAAGGTGATCGGCGTAATCAGGGGCCGAAACCCCGAATTTTCGTAAGCGTGCGCCAGCACTCCATCTGTGCACGATCGGGCTTCCGTGCATAGATGGGCTATAGCCCGTCAGCCCGCTTATACACATATGGAGCACTGGTAAACGCTTACAGACATCGGATAATGTGACCTCTTTGCATATCCGGTGAACGCTTACGAATTTTCAATGCCGGACAAAGAAGAGAAATGCTAGATCATCCAGAAAAACTCAGCGACCCCCCGGTACCGGTTTTAGTACGAGGCTGTCCGATCCTTGTCGGTACCTGCGGCTATTCGTACACGGAGTGGGTGGACAGCGGTTTTTACCCGGCGGGCACCAAGACGGCCGATATGCTGGGCCTTTATGCCCGCTCGTTTTCCATTGTCGAGCTGAACTACACCTGGTACCAGATGGCCAGAGCCGAGGCAATGGCAAGGATGATGTCCAAGGCCCCGGAACACCTTCTCTTTGCCGCCAAACTGACCAGGACGCTCACCCATGAACGGGAAGGCAACCTGCAAGAACAGCTCCGGCTTTACCGGGAAGGTATCGCCCCCTTAGGCTCACGCCTGGCCGCAGTCCTCATCCAGTTACCCCCGAACTTCACCCGGACCACCGGCAACCGCCGCTATCTCGCCGCCTTACTCGATGGCCTTGCGCCCCTACCCACAGCCGTGGAGTTCCGTCATGCCTCCTGGGCCGTCGATCCGGTCTTTGCCGAGATGGAACGCCGGCGGGTAAGCCTGGTCACTGTCGACATCCCGCAGATTCCCGGCCTGTTCCCGCCCCTGGATGTGGTCACCAACCCCGGTCTCTTCTATGTCCGCTTCCATGGCCGCAACCTCTCCGGCTGGCGTACTGCCAATATGCAGAAAAAATTCGACTACGGCTACTCGGCAGACGAGCTGCGGCAGTGGACATCAACCCGTCTGCAGACGCTCGCCTCGCATGCGGAAAGGGGTATTATCTTCTTCAACAACCACGTCCGAGCCCAGGCGCCCAATAACGCCAGACAACTCATTGATATTATTAAATAGACAAAAGCGGTTACCATGGAAAGAGCCATCATCCATTTCAATGTCGCCGATTTTGCCGTGGCGGTGGAGCGGATCGTCGACAGCGCCCTGTGTAAAAGAGCAGTGATCATCGCCCCCCTGCAGGCCGCACGAGCGGTAGTCTACGATATGAGCGAGGAGGCCTTTTGCTGCGGGGTGCAGAAAGGAATGCCGCTCTCCCGGGCCGCCCGCCTCTGCCGCAGAGCCACAATTCTGCCTCCCCGCCCCGGTATTTACCGGCGGGCGATGCAGGCCTTTTTAGGCCAGGTCCGGGACTATTCACCGCGGGTCGAACACGGAGCGGTGGACGGCCATATCTTTGTCGACGTCACCGGCACGCACAGGCTTTTCGGGCCCGCTCCCGATATCGGCCTCAAGGTGCGCAAACGGGTGCGTGACGGCCTGGGCATCAATCCAATCTGGAGTCTTGCCGGCAACAAACTGGTGGCCAAAGTGGCCTCCCGCCTGGTTAAACCGGCGGGAGAGTACATCGTCGGACCGGGCGAAGAGGAGGACTTTCTCGCCCCCCTGCCCCTGCCCCTGCTGCCGGGTCTTTTTCCCGAGGAGGTTAACAGGCTGCGCGCCTTCAATCTGGTCAAAATCGGCCAGTTGGCGAATTTGACCAGGGAGCAGCTGATGGTGCCCTTCGGCAGACGGTCCGACTTTCTGCATGCGGCCAGCCATGGCATTGACACCAGCGCCATCACGACCGAAACTCCCAGAACAAGTCCCCTTGCCTTTGAACATTTCTTCGCCGACGACACCAACGACAAAAAAGAACTGGCAGGCACGGCTGCAAACCTGGCCGCCAAGGCAGGCCGGGAACTGCGGGCCAAAAGACAGGTTGCCCGGCAGGTTGAAATCCGCCTTACCTATGCCGACGGCGTCCGCTCATCCGGCCGGGCCGCAAGCCGTCGGGGAAGCGGCAGCGATTTCGTTCTTAAACAACTGGCCCGGCAAGCCTTGCAACGGGCCTTAACCCGCCGCATCCGGGTGCGCAGCTGCCACCTTCTCTGCAGCCGTTTGCAAAAAGAGTCTCCCCAGCTTCTGCTCTTTCCCGAAACCGCAGGTCCCGAGATCCGGCAGGAGAAAACCTGCCGGGCGCTGGACACGATCACCACCCGTTTCGGCCCCGACTTGATCCGTGCCGGGGCACCGCGAATCAGAAGACAGAAACCAGAAGACAGAGGACAGAAGGCTCTCTGCCACGTCCTGGGTTCCTGTAACTATCAGTAAAAACAATTTCTGATTACCACTAATGTGCAGCTACTTATACCACAAGGGCATAAGTTTCGTACGAGCAGGCACGCTGCTCAACTCAGCTTTATCCAGGCATATGATAACGCAATCACGAAAAAAAAGTCCGTCCGGAAGCGATGATCTTCACCTCCCGTGTATAGGAAGATTGCGTCTTGTCTTTTTTTCTGTCCTCTGACTTCTGATTTCTGACATGTTTCCCCTGCACATCCGCTCTCATTTCTCCCTGTTGCGCGGCACGGCCTCCCCGGCCGCACTTTGCGCTGCCGCCAAGCGCTACGGGTATACCGGCCTGGCCATAACCGATACAGACAACCTCTACGGGCTCTGGCCCTTTCTTGCCGCCTGCCGGCGGCAAGGTCTCAGACCGGTAATCGGGGCCGAGATCACCGAGCCGGATACCAAGCGCCGGGCGGTCTGCCTGGTCCAGGACAAGGACGGGTATGCGACACTGTGCAATCTGATCACCAGACGGCACAGCAAAGGCCCCTTTAATCTTCATGAGGCAATCGCCGATCTGCACCGCGGACTGGTCATCCTGGCCCAAGACCAATCGCTTCTGGCCGACCTGCTCTCCTTCGGGGTAAAGGTGGCGGCAGACCTGGGTGCCCGGCCGACCCAGGCCGCAGGCAGGCTCAGAAAATGGGCGCAGACGGCAGGGGTTATTGCCGTGGCCACCCCCGACTGCGGGATCCTAGAGCAAGGCGACAATTCCCTCTACCGCCTGCTGCGGGCCATCGCCGGCAACACCACCTTGTCCCACCTCGCTCAAGAAGATACGGAAGAAAACCCCTTTGCCCCACCCGAGGTCTATCAAAGGCGTTTTGTCGTCTGGCCCGAGGTTGTTGCCGCCAGCACGGCCCTGGCAAAGACCTGCTCGTTTACCGGCCCTTCTTTCGGTACGGTGATGCCGACCTGGAAGGGCGGGTCCGAGGCAACCGCATCCTTGCGTGCTGCAGCCTACATGGGTGCCCGGCTGCGATACGGCGACGACCTGGGGGAGCCGGTGGTGGAGCGCCTGGAACACGAACTCGGGGTAATTGCCGCCATGGACTTTTCCTCCTACTTTCTGGTGGTCCGGGACATTGTTTGCCGCCTGCAGCCGGACGGCAGCCGCAAAAGACGGCGGATCTGCGGCCGCGGTTCGGGAGCGGCCTCTCTTGTCGCCTATTGCCTGCAGATCACCAATGTCTGTCCGATCAAGCACAATCTGTATTTCGAGCGCTTTTTAAATCCGGGCCGGACCGACCCACCCGATATCGACATCGATTTTTCCTGGGATGAACGCGACGAGGTAATCGCCAATGTCCTTAAAGAAAACCAAGGACATGCCGCCATGGTCTGCAACCACATCGGCTTTAAGCCCCGGATGGCCATTCGGGAGGCCGCCAAGGTTTACGGACTGCCGGACTACGAAATCGGACGTCTTACAAAACGGATTCCGTGGCTGTCCTCCAGCGGCGATCTGCAGGCTCGCCTGGCCGAGTTGCCGGCGCTCAAAGGCCATGACCTGAGCGGACCGTGGCCGGAAATCATTGCCTTGGCCGGGCGGCTGCTGGGCATCCCCCGTTATCTCTCGGTCCATCCCGGCGGGGTGGTCATCACCCCGGGACCGATCTGCGACTATGTCCCGGTGGAGACCGCGGCCAAGGGAGTACCGATCATCCAGTGGGAAAAAGACGGCACCGAGGAGGCGGGCCTGGTAAAAATCGATCTTCTCGGCAACCGCAGCCTCGGAGTGATCAGGGACTGCATTACCTCCGTCAGATCCCAAGACATCGCCATCGATGAGAACCACTGGCACCCCGAAGACGACAGCAGGACGAAAAACGTCGTCTCCCAAGGGTTGACAATGGGCTGCTTTTATATCGAGAGTCCGGCCATGCGGCTGTTGCAGAAGAAGGCGGGCAGCGGCGATTTTGAGCAGCTGGTGCTGCAGTCCTCCATCATCCGGCCGGCGGCCAACGAATTCGTCCGCGAGTACGTCCGCCGGTTGCACGGCGGCGCCTGGCAACCCCTGCACGAAAAGATCGGTGACGTGCTCGATGAGACGTTTGGCCTGATGGTCTATCAGGAAGATGTCTCCAAAGTGGCGGTCAGCCTGGCCGGCTTCACTCACGCCCGCGCCGACGGCCTGCGCAAGGTTCTGTCGAAAAAGGACCGGGATTTGCGGCTGCGCGATTACAAACAGGAGTTCTTTTCCGGTTGCAGCCGCCGCGGGGTGGAGCCTTCGGCCATCGAGGCCATCTGGAAAATGATGATGAGTTTCGACGGCTACTCTTTCTGCAAACCGCACTCGGCCTCCTATGCCAAGGTCTCCTTCCAGGCAGCCTATCTGAAGACCCATTACCCGGCCGAGTTCATGGCTGCTGTGATCTCCAACTGCGGCGGATATTACTCCACCTTTGCCTATGTCTCGGAGGCCAAACGCCTCGGCCTTGAGATCCTGCCGCCGGATATCAACACAAGCGACAAAGCCTGGCAAGGAATGGGACGGCAGATGCGGGTGGGCCTGCAGGCAATCCGCGGCCTGTCTAAGACATGCATAGACCGCATGGTTCACTGCCGCGGGCAACGGCCGTTTACCACGACAACCGATTTTTTTACCCGGGTCCGTCCGGCAGAAGACGAGGCGCAGGCGCTTATCCATGCCGGAGCTTTGGATTCACTTGGCATTGCCTGCAACAGGGCCATGCTGCTCTGGGAATTGGCGGCCTTTCACCGCATCCAGGCATCATCCGGCCAGGCATCGTTGTTCGCCGTCGATCTCCCCACAGCGCCCCTGCTGCCGCCCCCCGATCCGCGCGCGCAGCTCAGACGGGAATACGAGGTGCTGGGGTTTCTCTGCCGCATTCATCCGCTGACCCTGGTCAGACGCCACGACAAGGGATTGACCAAGGCCCGCTCCTTAATTGAGTGCATCGGACGCCGGGTACGGTTCGCCGGGTGGCTGCTCACCGGGAAGCTTGTTTCCACCAAAACCGGTGAGGCCATGGAGTTTCTGACGTTTGAGGATGAAACCGGAATGGTCGAGACCACATTCTTCCCAGGAGCTTATCGGCGGTACGCCCATCTACTCTCGTCGGGACGGCCGTATCTGCTTATCGGCCTCGTAGAAGCAGACTTCGGGGTCATAACGCTGACCGTCGACACTGTTGAGATTCTTGGGAAATAAAATTACAGACAATTTTTGGTTTCCAAAACCGGTAAAATATCTTATTTGTATTATGTTGTCATACAATAGGGAGAATTGTTTTAACAACAAAAGGTGCAGGGTGAAACGGATTCTTGTTATAGATGATGATTTTTTGACCCTTGACGTCCTGAAAAGAATGCTTGAAATAGAAGGATATGAAGTAGTTACAGCGTTCAATGGGCAAGAAGGGATTGATATATTTCATCAGATGCCAATCGATTTGGTGATAACCGATTTGGTCATGCCGGTCAAAGATGGTCTGCGGACCATCATGGAGCTGAGACGTGAAAAACCGGAGCTGCCGATTATCGCCATTTCCGCAGGCGGCGCCATCCCAAAAGAACGCTACCTGACTCTGGCCCAATACCTCGGGGATATCACCACCCTGCCAAAACCTTTCAGAAGAAAAGATATTGTGGACACGGTCTATAAGATGATCAATCCGGATCCGTTTCCCGATTCTTATGAGGTATAGGAAGCGGCTGCCATAGACGAGCATGCATTCTTCCGCACTGTGTCACCTGTTCCCCGCCAGAGAACATATCTATCTGTTTCAAAAGAATATCTCCTTTTAATTGACCAACAATACCCTTTTGTGTAAAATCAACATCATTACAGATTACGGCTTCCTGAATTGCGTGGGTTGATACTTGCCCACATTTCTCCGGCTAAGATATTTTGAGGTAATTGAATGGCGGAAACAGCAGAAGTGCGGATGACCTTGAATTATATAATGGACTCAAGCTGTTCGAAATACGCCGATCTTCCGGCCATTGGCATGGCTATGGAAGAGGCCTTGACCTACAAGGATTTTAAGGATCAGGTCTTTGCTCTTGCAGCCCGCTTGCGGAAAGAGGGAATCAGTAAGGACGACCACGTGGCAATCCTGGCTGAAAATTCCCCTAACTGGGGCATCGCCTATTTCGCCATCGTACGTCTCGGAGCCGTGGCTGTTCCGATCCTGCCTGATTTTCCGGAAATGGATGTTCATCATATACTCAACGAGATGAAGGTCAAAGCCCTCTTCACCACCCAACGCCAGATTGAAAAGATTTATGAGTTAAAGAAGGTCCTGCTCGGACCGATCATCACCCTGGACGATTATACGGGGATAGAAGGAGTTGTTGAAGTTCGACGATTTTCCGAGTACATGGAAGGGGCTCTCACCTTTGCCCAGGAACATGGGCAGGGAAATGATTTCCCCGACGTGGGTGAAGACGACCTGGCATCCATCCTCTATACCTCGGGGACTTCAGGGTATTCAAAAGCGGTTATGCTGACCCACAAGAACATGACCTCCAACGCCTATTCAGCAGTGAATCTTACCGAGATCAATCCAGGTGATGTCTTTTTGTCCATCCTCCCCATGTCCCACACCTACGAATTTACCTGCGGCTTTGTCCTGCCGTTGCTGAAGGGATGCCGGATTGCCTATGCCGGCCAGACTCCGACACCGGCCATCCTGCAAAAGCTCTGCCGACACGAGAAACCTTTTGCAATTTTTGCCGTACCGCTGGTCTTTGAGAAGATTTATAAAAAACGCGTACTGCCTAAAACTCAAAAAAGCTTACTTATATCAACAATCTGCAAATCATCTATCGGCAGACGCTTCATTCATAAGCGGATCGGGGTCAAACTTACGGAATTTTTCGGCGGCAACCTGAAGCTTATGGGGATAGGTGGGGCAGCGCTGAACCCTGAGGTCGAACAGTTTCTTTTTGAGGCGAAATTCCCTTACGTCATCGGTTACGGCCTGACCGAATCTGCGCCATTGATCTCAGGAGGTCCGGTGGGGGATAAAACCATTGCCATCGGTTCGGCCGGCAAACCAATTCCGGGTGTACAGGTCAAGATCGTGGATCCTGATCCGACAACCGGAATTGGAGAGATACTGGCCCGCGGTCCGAATATTATGAAAGGCTATTATAACGATCCGGAAAAGACAAAGGAGACCATCACTGAAGACGGCTGGCTAATAACAGGTGATATCGGTTTGTTAGACGATAACGGCAACCTCCATATTCGCGGTCGCTCAAAGAACGTCATCGTTCTGGCCAATGGTGAAAATATCTACCCTGAGGCCATCGAACATAAGCTGAATGCCTATCATTGGGTGACCGAGTCCCTGGTGGCGGAACATAACGGCAAGCTCGATGCCTGGGTCTATCCCGACTATGAATTGATCGACGAACAGACCGCCGATCAATCAAAAAACAAGCGCCGCGAATACCTGAACACCCTGATGGAAGAAATGCGCAATGAAATTAACAGCCAGTTGTCCAAGTCATCGAGAATCTCCAAGATTTTCGAACGCCGGGAACCCTTTGTCAAGACAGCAACCCACAAGATAAAACGATTCCTCTATGATGAGCACGCCAACCTGCCCTGACAGAGAACGCTTCTCCTCTACGGCCTTTTCTGATCAAACCAGAACGATTGGAAAAGACCGGCCGGCCTATTATACCCCTTGAGAGTGTTTATGCCCTTGTGGGTATTTATGCCCCTTGTGGGTACAGCAAGAATATGGGTATCGAATCTTCAAAACCGGCCCTTGCGCCAGCAATGATTTTCAGACAAACTTTTCAAGCTTACCTTGACATATTGCAAAGACCATTCTTATAATATCTGTTTGCCCGTTGCTCCCAATCAGAATTTCTCGCGAAAGGTTTTAGCTAATTAGTTCCTTTAGTACACTTCCTGTACGAAAAAATCATACAATGAACAAGATAGATTACCGCGAAATCCCCTATAATTTCACGTCAGCAGATGACAAACAGATTGTCAGTTTACTTTTCGGATCAGAGGTCTGGGAAGATCTGGAAGAATTGCTCAGCCAACGCATAACCGGCCGGTCGGCCCGTCTTGTCATGCGGCTCATGGGCGATCTTTTCATTCTCAGGAGAAATCCTTTTCTGTTTCAGGAACTCATCGATTCTCCGCTCAGGCGCCGGAAGTTTATCAAGACGGCAACAGAAGACCTTGATATTATCGAAGAGGCTGCCAGAATCGGCAGGGTAGGAAAGGAACGCAGCAGCAAGGTGCTGCGTCTTGTAAAATTGTGTCGTGACCGGCTCTACGAACTCAAAAAACAAATAACTGATACACCCGCCATCCGTGCCCGGATGCAGAAAAAACTGGGTGCTGTAATCGGCAAAGAAAATGTACGATTCGACCCTTTTACTCTGATCGCGCATGCCACCGATGCCACCGACTGGCGCCTCTTTCTGCCGCTTGCCGTTCTCAGACCGACCACCGAGGAGCAGGTCCCCCGCCTGATGGCAGCCGTAGCCAAACTCGGGATGAAGATCATCCCGCGCGGGGGCGGCACCGGGCTTACCGGCGGGAGTGTCCCGGTAATCGGCAACTGCGTGGTTATGAACACCGAACGGCTGACCCGTATCCATGATATCGTCTATCATGATTTTCCTCATCTGGGTGTCAAGGTGCCGGTATTGAAGGTCGAGGCCGGTGTTGTCACCTCAGACGCCATGGCCTGTGCCTCTGCCCGGAACCTTGTTTTTGCCACCGACCCAACCAGTTCCTGGGCATCCACCATCGGAGGCAATATTGCCGAAAATGCCGGCGGCAAGACAGCAGTACTCTGGGGCACGGCCATCGACAACATCCTCTCCTATACCATCGCCATGCCCGGCAAGGGGCTGCTCACCGTCAGACGGGTCGAGCATCCCATGCGTAAAATCCTGCCGGATGATACTGTCCGCTTCCAGGTAACCGACCACGCCGGAAAGGTCTTGCGCGAGGTACAGCTTGCCGGAGTTGAAATCCGGAAAAAAGGTCTGTGGAAGGATATCACCAACAAGGCCTTGAAGGGTCTGCCGGGTTTCCAAAAAGAAGGGACCGACGGTGTCATCACCTCCGGCGAATTTGTTTTGCATGGGGACTATGAAAAGAAGATCACCTTCTGTCTCGAATTTTACGGCGAGGACATGGATGAAGCCAGCCGGGTCATTGTTGAAATTTCCCGCGAGTTTGTCAACAATGGAGAAGAAGCTTTGATGGCCCTTGAGCACTTTGACGAAGAGTATATCCGCGCCATTAAATATAAGTTCAAGGCCGCCAGAAGCGAACGGCCCAAGGCGGTCCTGCTCATTGATATGGTCGGTCATACTAGTGCCCAGGTACTACGTGGCAAAAAACGCTTGGAAACGCTTTTGGAGCCGCACAAAAACACGGAATTGTTCACTGCTCAGGACGCCGATGAGGCGGCCCGTTTCTGGCGTGACCGCAAACGGTTGGGGGCGATTGCCGCCCGCACCAATGCGTTCAAGCTCAATGAGGATATTGTCCTCCCTCTTCCAGCCTTGGCCGAGTTTGCCCGTTTTGCCGACGAATATAACGTTGGGGAAGATATCTACAACAAAGAGCAGTTCATCCATAGGATCATCGACTATCTGCAGACCGCCGAACCCATAGAAGATCCAGACTGGCTTGAGGCTAAAATGCCGAAAGCGGACGAACTCTGCCGGACGGCCCTGAAAACACTCAACCAACCGGGCAAGACAATCCGCCACGAGGCCGATATCAAAAAACTGCTGGACGAGCTGTTGGAACTCTTCAGCGGCTATAACAAGGTCTGTTCAAGTCTTGAGTCCATCTATAGCCAGATACGCTCAAGACGGATCATCATCGCCACCCATATGCACGCCGGCGATGGCAATATCCATGTCAACATCCCGGTCTTCTCCAACGACCGGGAGATGATGAAGCGGGCGGAAAAAACGGCAGAAGACGTCATGACCAAGGCGGTGGAGCTGGGCGGAGCAGTGAGCGGCGAACACGGCATCGGCATTACCAAAATGAAATTCTTGGACAAGATGCGCCTGGACGAATTACGAAACTACCGGCAGGAGATCGATCCGCAAGGCCTCATGAACCCGGGAATGCTGAACGATCCGGCAATCATCAATAAGGTCTTCACACCCTCGTTCAATCTTCTTGAACTGGAGGCCAAGATCCTCCAATACGGATCGCTTGCGAGTCTTTCGTCCATGATCTCCAAATGCGTCCGCTGTGGCAAATGCATGCCTGTCTGCTGCGTCTATCATCCAGGGAGCAACATCTTCTTCCACCCGCGCAACAAGAACATGGTCATCGGCTCATTGATCGAAGCCCTGCTCTACGATATGCAACGTTCTCATCTGCCACGTTTTAATCAGCTCAAAAATCTGGAGGAGATAGCCGACCACTGCACCTTGTGCGGTAAGTGCCTGACACCGTGTCCGGTGGATATCGACACCTCCGATGTTTCAATAATTGAAAGAGAAATATTAAGTGATCTCGGATACAAACATACTGCATGCGCCACCCGTCTTTCTCTTTTTTATCTAAAAAACAGAAGCAGACGGATCAATTTCCTATTCAGAAAGGGAGTTCTGGAATGGGGCACAGCCCTCCAGCATATTGGTGCCAGGACCTATAAAAAAACCCCTGAGATGTTCAAGAGGAAAAATCAACGAATTCTCCACATGCTTAAGTCACCGATGATGCCGGCCTCCAAAACAACCTTGAGTGCCGTGCTGCCGGAACATTCGGAACGTGAAGCGTTAATGATAAATCCTGAGCATGAGGTGAAGAAAACAGTCTTCTATTTCCCGGGTTGCGGGTCGGAACGGCTGTATGCCGATATCGCCATGGCCGGTATCTACCTGCTGGTAAAAAACAATATCCGGGTTGTTTTGCCGCCGCCTTTTCTCTGTTGCGGCTTTCCCGCCAAGGCCAACGCAAAAAAGAGGATGGCGGGTGTCATCACCTTACGGGATACAATCATCCTCACCCAGATCAGAGAAATGTTGGGTCATTTGGTGTTCGATGCACTGTTGATCAGCTGCGGTACCTGCCGGGAAGCCTTACTTGACATGGGATGCGGTGAAATATTCGGTTGCGGCATTGAAGATATTTCCCGTTTTATTTTAGACAACGCAGGGAGTTGCTTTGTTGCCAAACACCCGCAGCCTCTTCTCTATCACAGACCCTGTCACGACTCACTTGACGGCAGCGCCCCTCAGCTGTTGGCAAGACTCTGTGGCGATGTGCACAGCATACCCGACTGCTGTTCAGAGGCCGGCACCTTGGCCATGTCCAGGCCGGATATCTCGCATGCCATGTTGGAACGCAAACGGGAATCACTAAGCACTGCCATGGCCGGAAAAAATGCCACAGTAATCGCGACAAACTGTCCATCCTGTCTCTCGGGCCTCGGCCGTAACCGGGAAATGGGCGTTACACCGAAACATATTGCCGTGGTTCTGGCAGAAATTCTGGGCGGAGAAGATTGGTCGAACGAATTTAGCCTGTTGGCAGCCCAAGCCGAAAAAGTTACCTTTTGACGATGAGACAGAAAGCAGAGGAAATTATTTCCGGTACTCAGCGCCGACTTTTAAACCCCTGACGGATCTGACCACATAGCGTCCGTGTTTGAACAGCCGGGGATTCCAGCTGCATCTGAACTCTATCTCCCGGCCTACGGCGATCTTGATCCCGGATCGAACACCGAGCTCAAAACCAACACCTCTTTCGGAAATATCGCACAAATCCACTTCGATCTGATTGCCGTCTAGCAACAAAAGCACCCGTCCTTTCTGGTTCACCCTCTCCCATTGTCTCCTGTTGAAAACACAGTTGGTCTTTTCCCCGCATTTTTGACACCGGACCATTCTGCGCCTAAGATTTGCTCCTACGGCAATCATCTTTCTTGATCGACAGGATGGGCAGACGAACAACGCTCGCCCATCCTGAACACGAAACGTTCTGGATTTTGACATCTCATCTCCCCACTGGGTGATAATCCCATCCCAGTAGCTATACATGGGTTCTTCCGGATTGTACATATCCAGGTAAAGCTCAAAGCAGCATCCAGGCGAAGTTCATCGTCTTTCGAACTATAAAAAAGTGCTTCTGATTCGGATGAACCTCACAAAATGGAATCAACCTCAGGCAAATAGCGTTTTCACTTCCATACCTAAGAATCAATCCAGCTGAGTAAAAGCCTATCTCACCGTTGGTAGTTCTTCAAGATTTTTCTTTCCCTTCATATTGCTATATCAAAAAAAAACATCTACTCTAGAATAAGAACAAGACCGATAGTAACCTTTTATCACATTCCATCAGCAGAGCCTGTATCGGTCGTTTCGACCAGATGGGGCAATCTATTCAAGGGAGGTTCAGATGCCGATTATCACCATTTCCAGAGGCAGCTACTTTCATGGAAAATCCATTGCCGAAAAGTTGGCAAAAAAGCTCAAGTACACCTGTATATCCCGGGATGAGATCATCGACAACCTCGACGAATTTCATCTGCCGGAAATCAAGTTGATGCGAGGGCTCAATGATGCCTTTTCCGTCCTCGACCGATTTCCCCACGGCAAGCAACGTTTCATTACCGCCATCCGTTCGGCCCTCCTGGACCAATTTCTTGCCGGGAATGTCGTATATCACGGCCTTGTCGGGCACCATTTTGTCCGCGACATTGTCCATGTCCTCAAGGTGAGAATCATCGCCGACACCGAAAGCAGGGTGGAAGGCGAGATGGAAAGGGAAAACATCTCCGAGGAAAAGGCGCGTTATATCCTAAAGAAAGATGACGAAGAGCGTCGTAAATGGGCCATGTTTCTTTATGGTATAGACCTCGCCGGCCCCGAAGATTACAACATGGTCATTCGCATCGGTCATCTCTCGGAAGACGATGCTGTGGACATCATTGCCGATGCGGCCCTTCTCCCATCTTTCCAGGAAACGGAAGAATCAATTAGTAAATTGGCCGATGCGGCCCTCAGCGCCCTGATCACCAGAAAACTGTTTGATTTTCCCAATGCCAGTGTCTCCACCCAAAACGGTCAGGTGCGAATCACTCTCAAGGTACCTGAAGAACAACGTGCGATCATCAACGACCGGGTACGGTCGATTCTGGATGCAATTTCCGGAATAAAGGAGTATACGCTTCATTTCGACTCCTATTTTTGATAGCCTCGCGAACACTTCCCATCAGCTTTGTTGCACGTTACGGGCACTTCCTGAAGGGCGAGGCAAATTAGTAATCGTTTCGACGTACCTCATAGTAAGCCGAAACGATTACTAGTTTACGCTTCTTGCATATGGAGATTTTTTATTTTACCATTTCCAAATGAATGGTTCTTACAAGATTATTATTTTTGCTGGTTTCATTGGAATAAAATGTCTACGCACCCTTCCTACCCCTTTTTGCTGCGACCTTTAGATCTTGGTTTTATCACACTTAGAAACCGAATTCTGATGGGTTCCATGCATACCGGGCTTGAAGAGGAAAAAAACGGATTCCACCGGATGGCCGCCTTTTATGCGGCTCGCGCCAGAGGAGGTGTGGGTTTAATCATCACCGGCGGAGTAGCTCCGAACAGGGCCGGGTGGATAGCCCCCTTCTCAATAAGGCTGACAAGCCCTTCCCAGCTCAAAAATCATCGGCTGGTTACCAATGCCGTTCACCAGGCTGGCGGCAGAATCTGCATGCAGATTCTCCATGCCGGACGATACGGCTATCATCCACTATGTGTAGCACCGTCTCCGATCAAAGCGCCGATCAACAGATTCAGGCCAAAGGAGTTGAGCACCCGTGGTGTCAGGTCGACCATAAATGATTTTATACGCTGTGCGACACTGGCAAAGGAGGCGGGTTACGACGGAGTGGAAATCATGGGTTCCGAAGGCTATCTGATTAATCAGTTTATTGCCCGAAAGACGAATCTCAGGACCGATGGATGGGGCGGATCGTTTGACAACCGCACCCGCTTTCCGTTGGAAATCGTAGGGGGCATCAGAGAGGCCGTAGGCCGGAACTTTATCATTATCTATCGACTCTCCATGCTGGATCTGGTCAAAGGAGGCAGTATCTGGGACGAGGTGGTCAGTCTGGGAAAACTGATCGAAAAAGCCGGCGCTACAATGATCAACACCGGAATCGGCTGGCATGAGGCCAGAGTGCCCACAATCGCTACCATGGTACCGAGGGCCGCTTTCTCCTGGGTAACCAAACGTCTTATGGGTGAAGTCGGCATTCCGCTGGTCACAACCAACAGGATCAATATGCCCGAGGTGGCCGAGAATCTTCTGGCCGAAGGTTGTGCAGATATGGTCAGTATGGCAAGACCCTTTCTTGCCGATCCCGATTGGGTCAATAAGGCAGAAGAAGGACGAACCGAGGAAATCAATACCTGCATCGGCTGCAACCAGGCCTGCCTCGATCATATCTTTTCACGCCAGACTGCCACCTGCCTGGTCAATCCCAGGGCCTGCCGGGAAACCTTGATGCCTTTGATCAAAACGGAACAGGTAAAAAAAGTTGCCGTCATAGGCGCCGGACCGGCAGGACTTGCCTGCAGCACAACCGCCGCCGCCAGAGGGCATGCGGTTACCCTTTTCGAAGCAGGAAGCGAGATTGGCGGGCAGTTTCTTATTGCCAAAAAAATCCCGGGGAAAGAGGAGTTCGAGGAAACACTGAGGTATTTCCGCTGCCAGGTCCGACACCATGGTGTTGACCTGCGGCTGCATTGTTCGCCGTCAGCCGCCGATCTCAAAATGTTTGATGAAATCGTCATCAGTACCGGGGTCAAACCCAGGACGATAGAGCTCGAAGGTATAAACGGAGATAATGTCTGTTTCTACAACGAGGTGCTGACGAAGAAAAAAAAGATCGGAGCCGGAGTTGCAATCATTGGTGCCGGGGGCATCGGCTTTGACATTGCAGATTATCTGCTGCATGACCCTCCGGTTCAAGAGAGTATCGAGAATTTTTTGGTTCAATGGGGTGTGGATATGTCGTATGCCGGCGAAGGCGGCCTGGGAGAGACCCTCCCGAAAGCGCCGGACAGAAAGATCTACCTGCTCCAGAGAAAAAAATCCAAGCCTGGTGCAGGACTGGGCAAGACCACCGGCTGGATCCACCGGTTGGCTCTGAAAAAGAACGGAGTCAAGATGCTTGCAGGAGTTGAATACCTGGCCATCAACAGTGGGGGTCTGCTCATCAGGCAGAATGAAGAAGTACGGCTCTTAGAGGTGGACGACATCGTCATATGTGCCGGCCAGGTCTCCGAGCTGACATTGGCAAAGCAACTAGAAGCCGAAGGCCTACCCTACCATCTTATCGGCGGAGCTCAGAAGGCCGGAGAATTGGACGCCAAACGGGCCATCTCCCAAGGGACCGAGACAGCAGATCGTCTCTGACAAAGTCCGGTACGATCCCTCACCAATCAGCGAATTGCATCTACCATAGAAGAGATAATTTTACATGCGATCCAGACATCAATTCATCGTCCGCTTTCTAGCGGCTTTGACGATTTTCGCCACATTTCTCGGTATAATCCGCTATGCAGCGTACAAACATTTTCCTGTCATCAGCGACGTCCTCACCAATCCAACCTACGGCCGCATAACAATGGCCCGCCCATTGATATCCTACCAGGCTTTGGCAGTGATCGTTATGGACACCGAAAAGTTCAATGCCAAAAACCTGGCAAAACATTTAGCCGGCAGCGGTGTCGCTGCAGCAGTATTTGACAGCTCCCGGACCATTAAGGCCCTCACCGATGCAAAAACCCGCTGCCTGCACTCAGAACAAATAATCGACCTGCCGGCCATCCTGGGCAAATGGGCCAAAGCCCCGAAAGGAACCTTTACGATCCTCTCCGGAATCGGGGAGGGCGCCTTGTTGTCCCTGGTCTCCGCTGTGGCAAATCCCAACGGGGCATCCATCAACCTCTCGGTAAATTTCACTGTTGACGTGCCGAAACAAACCGGTGTCTGTCAACCGTTCACTATGGTTTCGGCAGACGGTCATCGGCAGCTGACGTCAGCACCTGTCCTTAAGGGAAAATGGCTTGCAGCATGGACCGACCAGCCCGATGACGACACAGCCATATTCGTTCGCGGGATAAAGGGTGCTGAAACCGATATTGCTCCCTATGATACGCCGCTTGATATTGTGGCGTCAAACGAGATCCAAAAGATCATAACCCGGCAACAGCAGTCTCTTGCCAACGCCGTACCCACGGTGGCATTGCCGGCAGACAGACCCAACGCCACGGTCACCTTTTTCTACTCAGGAGACGGAGGCTGGCGAGATCTGGACCGCGATATCGGGGGGATAATGGCCAAACAAGGCTATCCGGTGGTCGGGATCGATACCCTGCGCTATTTCTGGAGCAGCAAGAAGGCCGACCGGGTGGCAGCAGATCTCTCCTCCCTGATGCAGCAATATAGATCTGCGTGGAAGGCCAAACACTTCGTGCTGGCAGGCTATTCCTTTGGCGCCGATATTCTCCCTGCCGTTTACAACCACCTGCCGGCAAAGGATAAAAAAGATGTAAAACTGCTGGTCCTTCTGGCTCTGGGGAAAACTGCCGATTTTGAGATCCATGTCTCGGGCTGGATTGAAAAAAACGTCGGAAACCTGCCGATCCTGCCTGAGTTGCAGCAGGTTCCGGGCAAAAAAATCCTCTGCATTTACGGTCAGGAAGAAAAAGACGATTCTGCCTGTCCGGAGCTGTCCGATCCAAAAGCCACAATCATTGAGCTCCCGGGAGGACATCACTTCCACCATGACTACCAGAAACTCACCCAGCGGCTTATAGAGTCTATAACCGCATTTAAACCCGGCAAAACAGCTGAATGAAAAAAGCCATTGTTAAACCATCGTTATGAAATACGAGTCCTTCCAATCTGTTGCCCATAAACTGTCTTATTTTCTGCCGCTGCTGTTGTTCGGCATTGCGCTCTTTATTGTCCACAGAGAAATCGGGCCTTATCAATTCAACCAGATCCTCGTCTCCATCCGGGCGGTTCCATTGCTTATTCTTGCTGCAGCCATCGCCTTGACCATCGTTAATTATATCGTTTTGGCCGGCTACGATTATCTGGCGTTGCGCTATACCGGGCATACCGGCATACCGGTCGGTAAAATACTGATCGCCTCTCTTATCAGCTATCCGATCAGCAACAACACCGGTCATTCCTGGGCGGCCGGCGGATCTGTCCGCTACCGCTTCTATTCCGCCTGGGGGATTCCGGGCTGGGACGTGGTCAAGATCTCCCTCTTTCTGACCCTCACATATATCCTGGGCGTTCTAACCCTGGGCTTGAGCGGCAGTCTGTTTCTCCCTGTCTACCTGCACCACCCGCTTAAAAATCTCCATTTGATCCGGCTGCTTTCAGTGATCTGCTTTCTTTCGTTGGCCGCCTACTGGCTGACAGTGTTCCTATGGAAAAAGCCTCTTGTGATAAAAGGCTTGGAATTCCGATTGCCTTCCACCGGCATTACGTTGGGGCAAACAGCCATTGCCGCCGTCGATATCATTCTTTCTTCGCTGGTTCTGTGGGTTATCCTGGTCGGCCAAATCAAGATAGGTTTTTTGACCTTTCTCCTGGTTTTTGTCATGGCCCAGGCCTTTGGCGTCATCAGCCAGATTCCCGGAGGTATCGGCATTTTTGAAAGCACTTTTCTCTGGCTGATGACTGACATTTATCCGGCAACCCCGCATCTCTGGTTGCTGGGTGCTCTGTTTCTCTTCCGGATTGTCTATTATTTTCTGCCGCTGACCCTGGCCGGGATAGGACTGTTGGGGTATGAGGCCTTTACCAGGCGCGGAGCCGTCATCAAAACCAGTAAGGCAGTCAGGAAGCTGCTTGTCCTTATTATTCCGCAGATCTATTCCATTCTGCTGCTCTTTGCCGGCGGTATGCTGCTGATATCCGGGGCTGTTCCCACCAAAACCTCGACGGTGAACCTGTTGCACGATTTCATCCCTCTCCCGGTATTGGAGATATCCCATCTCATCGGCAGCATCACAGGACTCTTCCTCCTTTTTCTGGCCAGAGGCATCCGCCTGCGCATCGATGCAGCCTGGTACGGCAGCCTCATCCTGCTGACTACCGGAGCCTTGGTCTCACTGCTCAAAGGTTTTGAATGGCAGGCCTCTCTTGCCTTGGTGGGCATGGTGCTTCTGTTGCTGCCTGCCAGAGATTACTTCAGGCGTAAATCGTCACTTTTCGCCATGCCCTTTTCCCCGCCATGGATCATGATGATTGCCATAGTCCTGATCGGTGCAGGCTGGCTCGGCTTTTTCGCCTACCATAATGTCCGTTATGCCGATGAGCTGTGGTGGCAGTTTTCATATAAGGGAGATGCCCCCCGTTTTCTGCGGGCCATGTTGATCACCACGGTTTTCGCCAGCGGCTATGCCTTCTACTACCTCTTGGCCGTGGCCAACCCCAAGACTTTAAAAAAACCGGATTCCGCGGAATTGGACGAGGCAGCAAAACTCATAGCCACAAGCCATGATAGCCGTGGCGCCCTTGCTCTTCTGGGCGACAAGTATCTTGCCTGGAGCGAGGACAGAAAGGCCTTTTTGATGTTTGACGTTACCCCCAAGTACTGGATTGTCATGGGGGATCCGGTGGGGGATGCAAAATCCGCCGACAGCCTGCTCTGGCAATTTCGCGAACAGGTGGATCTCTATAACGCCAAGGCTGTTTTCTACCAGGTGAGCGACAGGTATCTGCCGTATTATCTTGATCTCGGTCTCTCTCTTTTAAAGATAGGCGAGGAGGCCCGTGTCTATCTCCCGAATTTCTCCCTACAAGGCGGCAGATTCAGCTCCCAACGCAGCGCCCGGAACAAGTTTGTAAAAAACGGTTTTCGGTTCGCACTGCTCAGTCAAGACGAGCTGCAGACCAGCCTGGAAGAGTTGAAAACAATCTCGGATCAATGGCTTAAGAAAAAGAAAACCCACGAGAAGGGGTTTTCTCTGGGATTTTTCAGCGAAGACTACTTCCGACGCACGTTGGTTGCAGTCATCTACGACCAGACTGGACGTATTATGGCCTTTGCCAACGTCTGGAATACAGAAGGACTTGAGGAACTCTCGGTTGACCTGATGCGGTACGACCCGGATAGCCCGAATGGCATCATGGAGTACCTCTTCGTCGAGTTGATGATGTGGGGAAAGGACGCCGGTTACAAATGGTTTTCCCTGGGCATGGTACCGCTTGCCGGTCTGGAGCGTCATCCGTTAGCGCCATTATGGCATAAGATCGGCACCGCCATTTTTGCTCTCGGCGAAGAATTTTATAATTTTGAAGGCTTGTATGCCTACAAGGCCAAATTCGACCCTGAATGGAAGCCCCGCTATCTGGCTGCACCGGCAGGTCTTGCCGCGCCTTTCATTCTTATGGCCATTGCCCGGCGTATCTCAGGAGGCTGGAAAGGCATTTTCTCCCGCTGAGTCTTCTTGTCACCCCTCCACGGTGACGACAATCCCATGCTCCCGGACACCGTTGTTGCCATACCCCAGCACATTCCATTGAGCAGTCATGGGCTGGACCTGTCCATGACTGTCTGTTGCGCGGGCCAGAATCCTGTATTGGCCAGGCGTTGCCGCCTGCCACAGGTATTCCCAGCGGCGCCAGGCCCAGCGTTCATGCGGACCTATAAATCTGGCCTCCTGCCAGGTGCCTCCGTTATCGACACTAACCTCGACCTTGTCGACCTCGGCATCTCCTGCATAGGCGGCCCCGTGCACCGCCACTCTGCCCACGACTATTTTAGCATGGTTTCCCGGTGCGGTGATGATGGATTTCAACTGAAGGGCGGTGACCACTTCACCTGTTGCCGGATCTTGCCCCTTTTGAAAGACCCGGTATACTTTATCCATGAAAAATCCCTGGTAGGGTTTTTCCAATAGGGTAATTTTACTTAGCCATTTTATGCAGTTCGCCCCTGTCCAACCCAGGGCTATGGCTCGAAGAGGAAATCCATGTTCCACCGGTAGAGGCTCACCGTTCATCTCATAGGCCAGAATCGTCGAATCCAGAGCTTTTGCCAGCGGGATGCTGCGGATAAATTTTATACCTGCAGCGCCAAGCGGTTTATCCAAACCTTCGAAACCCACATGATGGGCCGCATTTGCAATCCCGGCCTGCTCAAGGATATCCGCAAGACGTACGCCACCCCAAACGGCATTGCCGACCCCACCGATTGTCCAGGGATTACCCGAAGCCCTCTCAACCAAAAGTGAGCGGCCGTTGCCCGAACACTCCAATGTGACGGCCATCTCGACCTTGGGAAGAGCAAGAATATCCGCAAAACAAAGATCCAGCTGTTTCTCCACCAGACCCTCGACCGACAGGCACCATGAGTCGAGATCCACTGGAGATTCCATAATCTGACCCTGATTTCGTTTAAAGAAGACGGCATTGCTGGTAGTCCACGATTGCAGATGGGCCACAGAAGTCTCGGCATTCAACGGCTTTTCCGACATAACTCGCATCTTATCATCCATCTGGCGACCTCCACTATGAGAAAATTGAGAATCCGGGTTAGCAAAACGATAGGCATTTTCCATCGAATTGCTCCATTTTATTTTTCAACCTGATATTTTCCCCTTAAAGATAATAGGATAAGAAACTTCCCTTTCCACAGTCGACATGAAAGCAAAACCCATTGATGGAAGGTAGAGGTTGTGGCAACACGCCCACATTCCACCGGAACCTTTTCGGGTTGACAAGTCGTCTGTCCTTTTGTATTCAAATACTTTTTGCGGCTCTCTTCCTTTTGTTGGAGGATTTCTATGCATCGAATTATGCACCTTTTCATCGTCGCATTTTTATTATTATTTTTCTTTGGAGAAACAGGCATGGCTGAACAAAAGCTTCATGACGGAATATACGCGAAAATATCAACGGACAAAGGGGACATCCTCTGTATACTTGAGTATAAGAAAACCCCTCTAACTGTCGCCAACTTCATAGGTCTGGCAGAAGGAACCAAAAATCTCGGCGGCGGCGCCGGAACCCAGGGCCAGAAATTTTACGACGGTCTGACCTTCCATCGGGTCATTCCCGATTTCATGATCCAAGGCGGGTGTCCGCTGGGAACCGGCACTGGGGGCCCAGGTTATACCTTTCCCGATGAAATCGATCCAACATTAAAACATTCGGGCCCCGGAATTCTTTCCATGGCCAATGCCGGCCCGGGCACTAATGGCAGTCAATTTTTTATCACCCATGTGGCCACTCCCTGGCTGGATGGCAAGCATACGGTGTTTGGCCACGTGGTAAGCGGCCAGGATGTCGTCGACAAAATCAAGCAGGGAGATAAGATCATCTCCGAGGAGATCGTCCGCGTGGGAGCGGAAGCTGAGGCCTTCAAAAGCGACCAGGCTGCCTTTGACGCCCTTCTGGCGTCTGCTGAACAAAGTGCCAAAGACAAAGAGAAGGCTGCCATGGCCGAAGAGGAAAAGAAGATTAAAGCGCAGTGGCCGAACGCAATTACCACCGCTTCCGGTCTGAAGTATGTGGTGGTCCAGGAAGGGACAGGCGACGAGACTCCCAATAAAGGAACCCTGGTCAAGGCCCATTACACCGGCAAGTTGCTGAACGGCATGAAATTTGATTCCTCATATGATCGTGGACAGCCCATCGAGTTCCCGGTGGGTATGGGACGGGTCATCAAGGGCTGGGACGAAGCCTTCCTGTCCATGAAACGTGGTGAGAAACGGATTCTGATCATACCGCCGGACCTGGGGTACGGTCCCAGCGGCCGCGGCCCTATCCCGCCCAACGCCGTCATGGTCTTCGATGTGGAGCTGGTGGATTTTTAACAGCCTTCCGGCTCGAATTTAAAATCACTTGTTACGGCTGTAATCACCAGGGAGGGGATCCAATAGCCCCTCCCTGGTGATTCGTTTTATTGATTACCACTGGAACTCAACTTTGTCCGTAAAGAGGGGTTATGGCCACCCTTTTCACAGGTGTCTGTGCCCTGGATGGGCACAGTGGGGCCCCGATGGACGGGTTTATGGCGTCCCGTGAAAAGGGTGGCTACAACCCCTTGTTTTTACCTGAAATTTGGTGGTAATCAGATTCGCTTTTATCAAAGCCCCAATTGCTCGGCTATCTCCTGCATCGCCTTGACACTTAACTCACAGAACTCGGCAATGGGAATGCCGATCACTTCGCATTCCATAATGATCTCACGGTTGGCGCCGCGGGCAAAGGCTTTTTCTTTCATCCTCTTTTTAACGGACTTTGGTTTGACGGAGGCAAGCTTCTTGTCAGGCTGGACCAGGGCGGTGGCAATCACCAGTCCGGTTATGGTTTCTCCTGCCGCCAGCGCATGCTGAAAGACGGTGGTACGCGCTTCTCCGGGATGGGCCTGCAGGTTGTGCAGACGAATGGCCTCGATGATTTCCGCATCAACACCTTCATCTCTTAAGATTCTGGCCGTCTCTTGGGTATGGTTGTCAAGATCGGCATGACTCTCCGCGTCGAGATCATGCAGGAGCCCGGCCAGTCCCCATTTTTGCTCATCCTGACCAAGATGCACGGCCATCGCCCGTAGCACGGCTTCTGTGGCCAGGCAGTGTTTTATCAGATTTTCGTTTTGTATATGGCTGTTGACCAGATCCAGGGCTTTTTCACGGGTTATTCCATAAGACATTGCAAACTCCACGGTAAAGAAAAATTAACAGGTTAAAAGTCTAGACGGGATGAGGAATCCGGGCTGAAATGACGTAGACCTCTGTTAGGTCAATAGCCGTAACTCTTTACCCAGCCTTGGTATTGCCAGACTGGCATGATAAAAGCCTTTTTAACCTGATGTTTATCTGAAAATCGGCCAGAGCTGAGGGGCACCATATGAAAGTTTCGCATTGCAATACATTGAGATTGCAACTCATTAATGACTTTACGGTGGTTGCAATCGTCATTCCAAACTACTTCTTGAACCGGATACGTTCTATAAATTTAACAACAAGCATATAAACAACATACTGAGGATTAAATTTTGAGAGCAACGAAGATATAGAGCAAAATAGCCTTTTATGGACAGCCACCTAAATCAATACTTCAAACCTACACGATCTCGCACCAAATCCAGAGTGACTACCGCCTTTTCCCTTGCCTTCTTGGCCCCTTTGTGCAGGATGTCTCTAATCTGTCCGGGATCTGCAAGAAATTGGGCCTTCTTCCTGCGGGCCTGGGCAAACTGCTCGCTGATAAGCTCGAAAAGCTCCAGCTTGATATAGCCGTAGGCCGCCCCGCCGCCTAAATACAGGTTTTTTACTTCCTGCAGACGCTCAGGTGGGGCGAAAAGTTTGAAGATGTTGTAGAGGTTGCAGGTGTCCGGATTTTTCGGTTCTTCCACCGGCGTGGCATCGGTCTGGATGGCCATAACCTTTTTTTTCAGCTCTTTCCCCTCCAGGAAGATGGGGATGGTATTGCCGTAGGATTTTGACATCTTCTGGCCGTCCAAGCCCGGAACGATGGCCGTCTCCTGGGAGATGGCCGGCTCAGGGACCACAAATGTCTCTCCGAACTCCAGATTAAACTTCTGGGCCAGGTCGCGGGCGACCTCGAGATGCTGTTTCTGGTCCTTGCCTACGGGAACCTGGTCGGCCTGGTAGAGAAGAATATCGGCGGCCATCAGGACCGGATAGGAAAAGAGTCCGTGAGTGGCGGCTATGCCTTTGGCCACCTTGTCTTTATATGAATGGCACCGCTCGATAAGCCCCATGGGGGCAATGGTCGACAAAACCCAGGTCAACTCACAGACCTCGGGAACATCGGATTGGACCCAGAAAATGCATCGGTCGGGATCGAGCCCCAGGGCCAGAAAATCAGCAGCGGCTTCAAGCGTACCTTGAGAAAGTCGCTCGCGGTCATGCACCGAGGTCAAGGCATGGAGATCGACGATAAAGACATAGAGTTCCGAGTTTTCCATATGGCTTATCATCGTCTTCATCATGCCGAAATAGTTGCCGATATGGAGTTGGCCAGAAGGTTGGATTCCGGATAGAATTTTCATCGTGCACAAATTGGGTTGAAAGTTAACATTTTAAATACACTGGTGTCATCAGCCGAATCTTTTAAAAACCCGGATTTCTCATCAGTTCAGGCGGCGTCAGATTCAAAGTTTTTGGCAAAGAGCTATAGTAATCTATGTTCATTGACAAAAGACTGTAGAAGATGGCGCTTCCTGGACTGACCTTTGGTGAACACTGTGCAAATTAACATCACAATTGTTTGCCCTAAAAGTCTTGTCTGTCTTGAAAAAAGACAAATTGACACAGTGTTCATGAGAAATCCGGGTTAAAAAACGACGCAGGGTAGCACCATACCGTAAAACACAAAAAAAAGGGAGTGCGGAAAACACATTTTCCGCACTCCCTCAAGGTTTTTTATATGGTGCCTCATTGCCGAGGCAATGAGATACTACTTCACTTCCTCGAAGTCGGCATCGACGATGTCGTCATCATCCTTGCCGCCGGATTTTCCGGCTCCGCCTGCACCGCCAGTGTCTTGCGGGCCGCCAGGGGTCTCTTTGGCCGCCTGGGCATACATCAGCTCGGCAAGCTTGTGGGAGGCGTTGGTCAGCGCTTCGACGGCGGACTTGATTGCAGTCACATCATCTGTTTTCACCACTTCTTTCACATTGGCGATTTCTCTTTCCACATTGGCCTTGGTTTCGGCATCAACCTTGTCCTTCAAATCCTTCAAACTCTTTTCCGTGGCATGGACCAAAGCATCGGCCTGATTCCGTGTTTCCACCAATTCTCTTCGCTTTTTGTCCTCTTCCTTATGCATCTCGGCATCCTTGGTCATCCGTTCGATCTCGGCGTCGGAGAGACCGGAGGAGGCTGTGATCCGGATAGATTGCTCCTTGCCGGTTCCCAGGTCCTTGGCCGAGACATGCAGAATGCCGTTGGCATCGAGATCGAAGGCGACCTCGATCTGAGGAACACCGCGCGGCGCTGGTGGAATGTCCGTCAATTCAAAGCGGCCGATGGTCTTGTTGTCCTGGGCCATATCCCTTTCACCTTGGAGAACATGGATGGACACGGCCGGCTGGTTGTCGGCGGCTGTGGAAAAAATCTGGCTCTTCTTGGTCGGAACGGTGGTGTTTTTGTCGATCAGCTTGGTCATAACACCGCCCAGGGTCTCGATACCCAGCGACAGCGGCGTAACATCAAGAAGTAGGACATCCTTGACATCGCCTTGAAGAACACCGCCTTGGATGGCGGCACCGATGGCAACCACCTCGTCGGGATTAACACCTTTATGCGGTTCTTTTCCAAAAATCTCGCGTACCTTTTCCTGAACCTTCGGCATTCTGGTCATGCCGCCCACCAGGATTACCTCATCAATCTCCGCAGGTTTCATGCCGGCGTCTTTCAAAGCGGTACGGCAAGGTCCATCGGTCCGCTCAATGAGATCGTCCACCAGGCTTTCGAGCTTGGCACGGCTGAGCTTCATGTTCAGGTGCTTGGGCCCGGAGGCATCGGCGGTGATGAAGGGCAGATTTATATCGGTTTCCATGGTGGTGGAGAGTTCCATCTTGGCCTTTTCCGCCTCTTCCTTCAAACGCTGCAGCGCCATTTTGTCTTTGCGCAGATCAATGCCTTGGGAACGATTAAACTCATCGGCCAACCAGTTGACGATGCGCATATCGAAATCCTCACCCCCAAGGAACGTATCGCCATTGGTGGATTTAACCTCAAAGACACCGTCACCGATCTCCAGAATTGAAATATCGAACGTACCGCCGCCCAGATCAAAGACGGCGATCTTTTCTTCACCTTTTTTATCAAGACCGTAGGCCAGAGATGCAGCGGTGGGTTCATTGATGATTCTCTGGACGTTGAGACCGGCAATCTTGCCGGCATCTTTAGTTGCCTGACGCTGGGCATCATTGAAATAGGCGGGAACAGTGACCACGGCATCGGTGACCTCTTCACCAAGGTATTCTTCCGCCGTCTGTTTCATCTTGCCGAGCACCATTGCCGAGATCTCGGCAGGTCGATAGACCTTTCCGGACACCTCGACCGAAACGCTACCACTGGTTCCCTCAACAATCTTGAATGGACTGACCTTGATGGATTTTGCAACCTCAGCATCGCTGAATTTCCGGCCGATCAGACGCTTGATCGCGTACAATGTCCGCTCAGGATTGGTGACCGCCTGGCGTTTTGCGACCTGTCCGACCAGTCTTTCCCCGCTGTCGGTAAAGGCGACAACCGATGGAGTCGTCCTGTTTCCTTCAAGATTCGCGATCACCTTTGGTTCGCCACCTTCCATGACCGCTACACATGAATTGGTGGTCCCCAGATCTATTCCAATAATCTTACCCATATGTCCTCTCTCCTTATATCAAATACTCGGGTGGTAACTTTGTTCTCCAGATCCGCATTGTGATCACATTTAGTATTCCTGAGGTTTGCAACTCACTTTACAGTTGTCATCTTCCCTGATTTGTCAAGTGTCAGGGCTTTCATTTTGCACTCCTCAGACGACATTAAGACTCTGCTTTTCCGGAAGAAACTATAACCTTGGCCGCTCTTAACAAACGATCCTTATAAAAATATCCCTTTTCGAACTCAATAATAACATGATTGGCCGGCACAGTGTCGCTGGCCTCCATGGTCATGGCCTCCATATGATTGGGATCAAAAGGTTGTCCGACGCTTTCAACGGGCTTCACTTCAAACTTCTCCAAGCTGTTGCGTAAACTCTTTAAAGTCAGCTCCACTCCTTCAAAAAGAGCGGTAAAGCCTTTTTCCGCATCAGGCCCTTCATTGTTCGTTCCATGTTCAACGGCCCGTTCCAGATTATCGACCACCGGCAACATCTCTCGCAGGATGTATTCTCCCGCATATTTCATCATTGTGGCACGCTCACGCTCCATTCGTTTTTTGAAATTCTCAAAATCCGCGGCCACCCGCAATAATTTGTCTCGGTTTTCCGCCGCCGCCTGTACAGCTTCGGCAAGTTCCTTCTCCAGATCTCGAGGAGTTTCTTCTTTGACTTCCTCCTGTCCCTCATTTTGTTTACTTTCTTCGACCTTTTCAGAAGTTACGGCCGCGTCCGCCGCGGTCCCCGTCTCTTCTTTGATCTCTTCCTTTTTCTTTTCTCTACTCACAATTCCTCCACATATGCAACTGAGTTGTTTTTCATAGTACGAGGTCTTCTGCCAACGCCTCATGAATGCATTGTTTTTTTACTATTCAAAACTGTTGCGAACAATAAGGAGGCATTTTTTTCTTGTCAAGATAGGAGCCGGAAAAATCAGACCGACTGTCGAATTCTGTCATAAATCCAGGGAGCGGGAAGAGCCTGAAATGGCCTTATCAATAGAAAAAAGAAAGGTTATGGATCAGGAGACCAGAAAAGAGAGAATATATCGCTTGCAAGCCGGAGGTTTGAGATAAGTGAAGATAATAGGTATGAGGAAACAAGGAGAAGTCCAGGCTACCCCCAGAAATCCCTTGCCAATCGCGCTATTTGTTCCGGCGGCTCGAAAGTGGCCATATCTCCCAGCATGATCTCGAAGCCGGTGTGATCGTTTCGCACCCAGGGGGCAAAATTTGACCGGGCCAGGATAATCACCCGCATCTCCAGACAGGTATTTCCGTCCTCTACCAGCATCAGACCGAGATTATATCCGTTGCGGCACAGGCTCCGGTAAAATTTCTGTGTTTTGATAACCCCCTCGGCCAGATCCTGCCAGTCTTGTTCACCAATGTCGCGAAATGAGATTTTTCCAGGCAGAACACCCCATATCTCATAAAACCCCTCCGGGGCGAAAGCGGTCATCCACTCCCACTCCCCTGTACTGCCGATATAGCGCCTGCCGTCTTTTTTTTCATGGCGGAGATAATCTGTAAAGATCAGAGAACCCTTATCTTGAAAATACCCGGTAGCCCGCCGACGTAAAAAACGGTGATGATTGGAGGCGACTCTGTCGGCGTTAATCTGGAGATGAGGATGAAGAAGTGATCCTCCTGCAGAGGGCAGATGATTCTGGGTTATGGCCATATAGACGGCCTGCGGGTCGGTCCGCAGGATTCTTTCAAGATAATCGGCGCAGTTAAGAAAACTGTCCCTATAGGAGTCGGCGCTGGCCTTGCCGATCTCGACAAAATGTCGGTCATCGAAAAGGCTCACAGCAGAATAGGAGCCATAGGGAAAGAGGTTGGGAAAAAGAACCGACTCACCATGAACCAGCCTGCCGGAAGGTGTCAGGGAATTGATACACTGCGGCGTCATGGCTGTCAGCTGCGGCCGGCAGAATGGGCAACCACTTTTGTCGTCAGCATCTGGGGGAGGAGCCGGAAGACTCTCCGTTCCCCTTTCTTTCTCACCCTTGCGGGACAGCGTTACCCTGCAGGTCCTCCCGGTTATCGGGTTTGTCCGTACCTCGATAACCGTCTCTACCTGCTCCCCGTCCGGGGCGATAAATTGAGCCTTGACGGGTTCTACCAAAAAATTCAGACGCCGATCCATACCGTTCCCTCCCCGCGGCATTGGGCCAGATATCAATACTCCCGACCGATTCGCCCGCATCTCCGATAGGTTTTTCCTTCAGAAATTAGAAGCCCAAAGTCCGGACTCTACTATTTTACTATTCACGGCGCCGAATCAAGTTCTTTTTTCAGCTTGGTCATGATTTTGGTTCATTCGGATTTTAACGTCCTTTGCCTCAACTCTTCAGGTATCTGCGGATTGCCTCTGCTATGGTTTTTAGGATGCGAACGAATTCCTTTTCGTCTCTTTCCAGCAAAGTAATGCGAAATCCCTTAAGTTCCGTGGCAAAAGACGTCAGCGGCACGACGCAGATACCGGTGGCTCCGAGAAGATAATAGACAAAACGTTTATCACAGGCCGTACCCGGATTGCGGACCAGCTCTTCAATCAGCTTTTTGACCTCGACACTATCGATGGGCAGCGTCTGTTTATGATTCAAGGCACCATCCTCAAAACAGACACTCATATAAAAGGCGCCGTTGGGCCGGTTGACCAGCACTCCTTTCACATCTTTGAGGCATTCATACGCGATATTGGAAAACCTCTCATACCTGTCGATTCGCTCGGCCAGATACCACTCGTATTCAGGATGCTGCAGGACTTTGGGCAGGACCAACTGCGGCAGGGTGGTTGAGCAGACCTCGACCATTTTGGCGTCCAGGATCGATTGGATATATTTGGCAAACATCGGATCTCTGCCGCCGTTGTATACCTCGATCCAACCGCAGCGCGAACCGGGCCACGGCATCTCCTTGGAGATGCCTTTCATCGCCATGCCGGGGACTTTGCCGATCACATCGGACAAGGGCGAAGTTGCCATTCCGTTGTAAACGATATTCTGATAGATTTCATCACAGATCAAAAACAGATCGTAACGATTGGCTATCTCGACAATCTGTTTGAGAACCTTCGTCGGATAGACTGCTCCGGTGGGGTTGTCGGGATTGATGATCAGGATTCCGGCTACCGCCGGGTTATATTTGACGTGCTTTTCGATATCATCGATATCCGGATACCAGTGATTGTTCGGATCCAGGATATAGGTCAATGGACTGTCCTCGGCATGCGCCGCCTCTGCCGAGGAGTGCGTGGTATAGCTGGGTGTCGGCACGAGGACCCTTGCGGTGCGCCGTAGAAAGCCGAAAACCTTGGAGATGGCATCCCCAAGGCCGTTGAAAAACAGGATATCGTCGACGCCTATCTGCGCCCCTCCCCGCCTGTTGGTCTTCTCTGCGAGAAATTCGCGGGTGGACAGCACGCCACGCGTCGGGCAATAGCCGTAGCTCAAGTCATCCTTAACCGCCTCGGAGACGATTTCTTTCATCCAGCCGGGAATGGTTTCGCCCTTGGCAACAGGATCGCCGATATTCTCCCAGTGGACCGTAACGCCAAGTTTTTCCAACTTCGTGCCGACACTTACGATATTGCGAATCTCGTAGGTCAGCTCGCCTGCACCTTTGTGAACGATGTCCGTTCTCATGTTCCCTCCACCTATCGACTATGCCGCACATTCATACCCCTACGACGACTATGGGCTTACCATGGCATAAAATGCAAGTCAATACGGGTGGATAAACTGTCACGACTTCGTCATGATTCATCATATTTATGCAGTTTGTTCTGCAGGGTCTTTCTGGTTATGCCGAGCCGTCTGGCCGCCTCACTCTTGTTGCCGCTGGTTTCTGCCAGGGTCTGGAGAATCATATTTTTTTCTGCCTCGAAAAGGGAGGCGGGCCTCTCCTCTGAGTTGTCGGTGATATTTTCATCCTGCCTCTGGATGGTCAACGGCAGGCTTTTTTCCGTCAACTGATCGCCGCGCATCAAGATAACGCCGCGTTCGATGGCATTTTCCAACTCCCTGACATTTCCGGGCCATGGATAACGGCAGAGCATATTCATGCAGGCAGAGGTGATGGACTCCACTGTACGTCTGTTTTTTTCAGCAAATTTTTTAACGAAATGCTCAACCAATAGCGGAATATCTTCTTTTCTTTCCCGAAGCGGCGGGACAATGAGCATCACCACATTCAACCGGTAATAAAGATCTTCTCTAAAGGTGCCTTTTTTAACCTCTTCCTCCAAATTTCTGTTGGTGGCGGCAATGATCCGGACATCCACTTTCAAGGTTTCTTCGCCGCCGACCCGTTGCAGTTCCTGCTCCTGAAGAACCCGCAGAAGTTTTACCTGCATGGCCTGGCTGGTCTCGCCGATTTCATCGAGAAAAAGCGTGCCGCCGTCGGCCTGGACGAACTTGCCTTCACGCCTTTTGTCCGCACCGGTAAAGGCTCCTTTTTCATGACCGAACAACTCCGATTCAAGCAGCGTTTCGGCCAGAGCAGCACAGTTGACTTTGATAAAGGGGCCGGTCCGTCTTTCACTGTTCCGGTAAAGACATTCAGCTACCAGTTCCTTGCCGGTACCCGATTCCCCGGCAACCAAAACGGTTGCTTCGGTGGGGGCTACATACCGGATCATTTCCAAAAGTTCTAACATGGGCGGGGCTGTCCCGATTATGGAGCTGATCAAATCGGGAATGACGTCCGGCGCCTCCCGTTTCTTTTCCTCAACCTGCCGATGTTCAAGAGCCCGGTTGAGGGTAAGGCGCAAGCGGTCGAAATCCAATGGCTTGGTCAGATAGTCATGGGCCCCGTGTTTGATGGCCTCCACCGCATCATCTACAGATGAGTAAGCTGTCATGATGATCACCGGTAAAGCCGGCTGAATATCATGGATTTTCCGAAAGGCCTCATGACCGTTCATTTTCGCCATCCTGACATCCATGAGTACTGCATTATACGTGTTCTTTTTAACCGCCTCAACCGCGGTCTCGCCATCATCGGCCTCCACGCATCTCCACCCCCACTCTTTGAACATGGAACAGAGCATAAACCGATGAACCTGTTCGTCGTCCACCACAAGGATGGTAACCTGTTTATCCGATCTCGCCACTGTTGTTCCTCACCTGAGTTTTATTGGGTCCAACCTAGTACGTACACATCAATCTGTATTGACCTTTTTCAGCAGCCAGGTCATGTTCTCGCCCAAAACCTGCATGGTGCTCATCCCTTCCTCGTCCTTGGCAACCTCTCCTTTTTCCCTGCCGATCCCGATATTCCAGTACTTGGATCCGACAACAATCATCTGGTTGATCAAAAAGAAACTGTTCATACTCTGAAAGGCATGCATGGCCCCTGCCCTTCTCACCGCCACCACGGCAGCACCCAGTTTGCGTTTGAGCAAATCGTCATTGGCCCTGCTTACCATACCGCAGCGATCGATCAAGGCCTTCATTTCGGGAGAGATATCGGCAAAATAGGTCGGAGAACCGAGGATGACGGCATCGGCCTCTTTCATCTTCTCCATACATTCATTGACGATATCATCATCAAAGACACATTTCCCATCCTTGTTCTTAAAACAGCCGAAACACGCCCGACAACCATGAACATCCCTGCCCGCCAGCTGGACCAGTTCGGTCTCTATACCGGCTTCGGCTATGGACTCCAACACGGTTTTCAGCAAGAGCACCGTGTTACCGTTCTTTCTTGCACTCCCGGAAAAAGCCACAACCTTCATAATTTTCTCCTCCCTAAAATTTCAGCAGACCAGACCGTTGTCCGCAGGCTTTGCCCGCCCCCCGCTAGGCGTCAGCCGTTGCAACAGTGTACAACTTTCTCCTATTGAATCCAACCGCTTCCGGCGGAAATGATATGTAAAGTTGATTTAAATGATTTTCTTTTAAGACAGCCTTAAGGAACTATAAACTGCATCAAGCAACAAGGGCAAGTCGTTTTCCTCAAAGCGGAACAATGAGTATTTCTATAAAAAAAAGCAATGGAAAAAATAATGACGGTGACGGTGGTACCGGGTATAGTTTAAGCTGTTCATTACAACCGATCCTCATTTTCTATGAAGGCACCCAGGAAACTGGGCTTATGTCCTACCTGCATCACAAGCTTTCATAATTTATAAAGGCTGGACAGCCAGGTCCGGCCATGCTGATTTAATACGACATGAAAAAGATATTAATTCTAACTACCGGAGGCACCATCGACAAGGTGTATTTTGATGCCAAAAGCACCTATGAAGTCGGTGAACCGAACATTAAAATAGTCCTGGGTGAGATGGATCTGGTCATCGACTATTCGGTCCGTTCTCTTCTAAAGAAGGATAGCCTTGATATAACGGATCACGACCGTGAACTCATCCTGGAGGCGGTTGTCGATGCCGACGAAGAGTGTATTCTCATCACCCATGGAACCGACACCATGGTGCAAACGGCAAAATACCTGGCCAAAGCCCGCGGAAAAACCATTGTCCTGACCGGAGCGCTGACCCCGGCACTCTTCAAAACCACCGATGCCCTCTTCAATATCGGCTGTGCGCTGGGAGCCGTACAGACGCTTGACCCTGGAGTCTATATCGCCATGAACGGCGCTATTTTCCCTCATGAAAAAGTCAGGAAGAACCTGGATAAGAACAGGTTTGAGGAGATATGAGCAAAATGCAGGCTGGAGGTATTTAGGCTGAACATTAGCGACAATCATAAAAAATATGACACGTTGAAGAATACACAGTCGGTTGTCATAGAAAAGATAGTCAATGGCGGCCTGGGACTTGGCCGGTTGCAAGACGGCCGGGTCGTTCTCGTCGACAAGGCGCTCCCGGCAGAAGAGGTGCGCATCAAAATATGGCAGGAAAAGAAAAAGTTTCTTTACGGGGAAATTGTTTCCGTTGAAAAAGCTCACCCGGAAAGAATCCATGCCCCATGCCCCTGGTACGGGCAATGCGGCGGTTGCGATCTCCAGCATTGCACGTACGATCTCCAGCTTCGGATAAAGACGGCCATCGTTGAAGATCTTTTCCAACGACAGTTCACACAAAATCCATCCGAATTTCCAATTCCCGTCCGAACAACCCTTGCCTCACCTGCCGCCTTTGGATATCGGCAGAGGATTCGACTGCAGGTGGATAGAGACGGCAGGCTTGGTTTTGCAAAATACCACTCTCATAGCCTGGTCCCAATTCAGCGCTGCCTTGTTGCCCATGATGAGCTGAACATGGCCTTGGAAAATCTGCAAAAAGATGACGACGGCACAAAGCTTCTTGCCCAATGCCGGGCGGTCGAGCTCCTTTTTAATCCGATCTCGTCTAGAGTCGTCTGCCTTTTTCATCTCCAACGTCCACCTCGGCCTGCCGACATCCGGCAGGCCCGGGACCTGGCCGGCAGAGCCGCTCAAATCGAGGCTGTCTTTTTCACAGGAGACGGTTTCGCACTCACCGGTCCCATTGGACACGACTCGGAACAATCCGATTTCACCTTAAAAATGCGGCTCAAATTTTGTCCGGATAAAGACCGGACGCTTGAGCTGGGCTGGGAGGTGATGGGTTTCTGCCAGGTAAACCTGGAACAGAATGATCGACTGATCAGGCATGTGCGCAAGCTTTGCGATCTGAAAGGAAGAGAATCGGTACTTGATCTCTTCTGCGGCATGGGAAATTTTTCCATCCCGGTGGCCATGCGGGCCCACTCTCTTGTCGGTGTCGAAGGGCAGGGCTCGGCCGTTCGCAGCGCCGTAAGAAACAGCAGGGCTGCAGGTCTTACCAACACGAGTTTTCATAAGTCCCCGATCCATGAAGCCTGCCGGGAGCTTGCCGGTCAAAACAAGGTCTTCGATTGTCTGGTCGTCGATCCGCCAAGACAAGGGGTTCCGGGGCTGGCAGGCGAGCTTGCCGCACTCACCGGTCACAAAATGGTTTATATCTCATGCGATCCGGCAACCTTGTTCCGAGATCTCCAGGCGCTTTGCCAACATGGCCTGACTCTTGTCCATATTCAACCTTTCGACATGTTTCCCCAAACGCATCATATCGAAACCGTGGTTGTACTGGAAAAGAATTGACAGAACGGCTGATTCCCGTTAAACGATTGGGTGATGCTATTTATACGGCGGCAATTCCTGCCGCTTTTTTTATTGTGTCTTGCCCGAATTTCTCATCAGTTCAGGCGGCAACAGACAATCAGCAAGGCAAATATAGAATTACGATGAACAAAGATACTCAGATCCTGAAACAACGACGGGAAAAGGCCGAGACCCTGGCCGCTTTAGGCGTAAATCTCTACAACAACTCCTTCAAACCGGCCAATGCCATCAAAGACCTCCTCCCAAAGGGGAAACATCTTGCAGCCGAGACTTTTGAAGAGACCCGCTTCACTTATACCATTGCCGGCCGCATCATCTCCATGCGCAAGTTCGGCAAAGCAGCCTTCTGCCATATTGTGGACAGCTCCGCTCGTATCCAGATCTATGTGAAACTTGATACCGTGGGACCTGAGCATTTCGCCGCTTTTAAAAAGTGGGATATTGGCGATATAGTCGGTATTGCCGGAAAGCTCTTCAAGACCCAGACAGGTGAACTCTCCGTCCAGGCGGATTCTCTTGTCATGATCACCAAATCCCTCAGACCTCTGCCGGAAAAATGGCATGGACTTACCGATGTCGAGACTCGTTACCGTCAGCGCTATGTGGATCTGATCGTCACTCCGGAGGTAAAAGAAACCTTTCGGAAACGGGTGGAAATTATTCGTCTCATCCGTGAATACTTAAACGACCGCGGCTTCATGGAGGTTGAAACCCCGATGATGCAGACGGTTCCGGGTGGAGCCACCGCCAAACCTTTCAAAACACATCATAATGCCCTGGATATGGATCTTTATCTGCGTATCGCCCCGGAGCTGTATCTGAAAAGGCTTCTGGTGGGTGGCTTTGAGAAGGTCTTTGAAATCAATAGAAATTTCAGAAACGAGGGTTTATCCACCCGGCATAATCCCGAGTTCACCATGCTCGAATTCTACCAGGCCTATGCCGACTATAATGATCTCATGGAGTTGACGGAAGAACTTATCTCCTGGCTGTGCCAAGAGATAAACGGCACCATGGAGATCACCTATCAAGACACCAAAGTTAATCTAACTCCGCCGTGGAGCCGCCTGACCATGGATGAGGCGTTGAGCCGAATCGGCGGTATAGACCGGGAGATCCTACATGACGGGCCGAAGATCATAGCCCTGGCCAAGGAAAAAGGAATAAAATTGGAGGAAAAGGCCGGACCGGGCAAGGCCAAGACCGAGCTTTTCGAACTCCTGGTCGAAGAGAATCTGGTCGATCCGACCTTTATCACTTCTTATCCGACGGAGACCTCACCACTGGCCAGAAAGAACGCGGAAAATCCAGAAATAACGGACAGATTCGAACTCTTTATCACCGGCCGGGAGATTGCCAATGCCTTTAGTGAACTCAACGACCCCGTTGACCAACGGCAGCGTTTTGAAAAACAGATCGCAGAGCGCGGAGAGGACGAAGAGATCCATCCGGTCCTCGATGACGACTATGTTCGGGCTCTGGAATACGGGATGCCGGCAGCGGCAGGTGAAGGAATAGGCATCGATCGTCTGGTCATGCTGCTCACCGACTCTCCATCCATTCGCGACGTCATCCTCTTCCCGCATCTGAAACCGGAAGCCAAAGGACAGGATGCAGCAAAAAAGAACACATCAACGGATAAGTCCGGATCATCCAGCTGATATGTTTAAGGGCTTCGCAAGAGGTCTGCCAGCCGAAGATTACGCGTCGTCTCTAATTGCTTTATCGTGTTTCTCATGCATTTTTGCAGGGTTTTTACGAGGTCTTCATGTTTGAATGGTTTATCAGTTTCCGCTATCTGCGGGCCAAACACCGGCAGGGTTTTATCTCTCTGATTTCCCTGATCTCGGTAGCCGGCATCACCTTGGGCGTCATCGCCCTTATCGTGGTGCTGGCCGTCTATTCAGGCTTTACCGACGGCTTCCGTGACCAGATCCTTGGGGTCAACTCCCAGATCATCGTCCAGCGTATTGGCGGCCCCATCGACAACTATGAGCTTGTTCGAGAGCAGGTCCTGACCGCCGACCAAGTCAAGGGCGCAACCCCTTATCTTTACGCTCAAACCCTTTTGAGCAGCGCCACAGGCGGCAGCGGCGTCGTGCTGCGCGGCATGGATCCAACCACCGCAGGAGATGTCGTCGACCTGTCAAAAAAAATGATCAAGGGGAAAGTGTCTGATATAATAGAAATAAAAGGAGAGAGAATACCCATTCCAAATATAATCCTGGGTAAAGACCTCGCAGAGGATTTGAGGGTTACGGTCGGCGACAAGGTCCGGCTGATTTCACCATCGGGCCCGCTTACCCCGATGGGAGTCATCCCCAAGATCAAGACCTGCCGGGTCTCGGGCATCTTTGAAACCGGCATGCCGCAATACGACGCAGCCCTTGCCTATATGAATCTCTATGAGGTGCAGAGTTTTCTTGATATCGGTGACGTTGTTCATGGCATCGAAGTCTCGGTTCCCAGGCGGGATATCAACCAAGCCGATGTCATTGCCAAAAGGATCGTCGCCAAATTGCCACCCGGTTATATCGCCAAAGACTGGATGTCCATGAACCGGAACCTCTTTGCCGCCTTCAAGTTGGAAAAAATCGGCATGTTCATCTGTCTGGCACTTATCATCTTGGTTGCAGCATTGAACATTATCAGCGCTCTGATCATGCTGGTTATGGAAAAGGGCCGGGATATCGCCATCTTGAAATCCATGGGCGCCACATCATCCTCGATCATGAGGATCTTTTTTTTCCAGGGCCTTATCGTCGCTGTCTCGGGAACCGCACTCGGAGTGATAGGAGGGCTCACCCTCTGCGACCTGTTGGCTCGTTATAAGTTCATCAAGCTGCCGTCCAACGTGTACCCGATGACCACCCTGCCCATAAAGGTCCTTCCCTCAGATGTTACAATTGTTGCCGTCAGCGCCATTATCATAACACTGGGAGCAACCTTGTACCCGTCGTGGAAGGCATCAAAGGTCAAACCGGCGGAGGTCCTGTCCTGATGCCACTTCTTGAAGTTCGCAATATTACAAAAACCTTTCGGCAGGGATCAAAGGCCATCGAGGTCTTGAAAGGGATCAACCTGGCCATTGAACCCGGCCAGATGACAGCCATCATCGGCGCCTCAGGTTCCGGCAAATCCACTCTCTTAAAAATCCTTGGTACACTGGAGAGCCCGACAGCGGGCGATATCCTTTTCCAGAACGAGAACCTGAGCAAAAAATCAGATGAGTCCCTCGCCCTTTTCCGTAATCGCTCGCTGGGATTCATTTTCCAGTTCCACCACCTGTTGCCGGAATTTTCCGCTCTGGAAAACGTGATGATGCCCGGCTTAATTGCCGGAAAGAGTAGAAGGGAAATGGAAGACTACGCTCGCGAGCTGTTGACCCAGGTGGAACTCGAAGAACGTTTCGACCACCGGGTACAAGAACTCTCGGGAGGAGAACAGCAAAGGACGGCACTGGCAAGGGCCCTGATTATGCAGCCTGCTCTGCTGCTGGCCGATGAACCGACCGGCAACCTTGATAGCCGGGCAGGAAATCTGGCCTTCGATCTTTTGCATAGACTGTGCAAAGAGCGGGAATTGGCAACGCTTATGGTCACCCACAACATGGCGCTGGCTGAAAGAATGGATACCATCTTGACTTTGAGCGACGGTATACTTGTCTAATAACACTTCGAAAACATAATGTTTTTTTATATATTCCCCTGAATACCAGGCCACGGGACGCTTGCCAAGTATTTTATGTTGTATTATACTATTACTGTTAGAGAAGCATGTTTTTTTTCCGTAAACGATGAGCCTGCTCACAGGAGGCCGCACCATGAAAAAAACAATCCTACGATCAATCGCAATTGTTCTGTTTTCCTCAGTGTTTCTACTCTGTTCATCATCGGCATCTTTTGCGCATTTCCGGCATTTCGGTCCTGCCCCCCGTGTTGCACATGGCTTTGATATCTTTGCTCCTCTGGAATTCGGTCTGCTTGCCGGCGCAATCGTTGGCAGTGCATTTATCCCACCACCACCGACAGTCGTCTACCAGCAGCCTCCTGTGGTGGTAACATCACCACCGCCGGCCGTGGTGGTAACATCACCTCCGCCGGTTCAGTACTATACCTCTACGCCTGAGCCGCCTGCCCAGACCAGTGAAATGATCATCAGCCAGGTGGGAATTACGACTCCCCTCTTAAACGTTCGCTCGGGACCCGGCCTGGAAACCACAGTTGTCGATCAGGTAAAAAAAGGGCAGGTCCTCGATGTAATCGGTGAAAATCCCGGCTGGCTCTACGTGAGAACACCAGCAGGTGTGCACGGATGGGTCATGGACAAGTACACCACGGTTCGGGCAACCCCGGCAGGATAGTCCCGACGAGGCCCTTTTGGTCTTTTAAATTATAAGAAAAAGGGATACCGAAGCTTTTCGCGGTATCCCTTTTTTTATTTCTCTTGCCTGAAAAACGGAAAATAACCAAGAGATGAGAAGGAGAATGCAGGTACAAAGTGCCCTCTTTTGCCCAACGGATACATACTGGAGGAATTAAGTAGTTAGTTTCGATCCCGAAACGAGGGATTTCGGAGTCTTCGCTTACCTCTTCTAAATCTAGGCGCGCGAAGAATTTTACCGCAGGCATACAATTGATATCGGAGTCAGAGTTTATGCCCGGAGGGTGCCTACCTCCGAGGATAAAATTTTGAGCGCAACGACGAGTTAGGTGAAAAGCGCCGTTTTCGGATGGAAACTAGTTAGCAATAATTCCCGCGAGTCATTCACTGGTTTTCATTACACCTTAAAATTATCAATACGTTCTCTCAAGCTTTGAGACAGGGCACGAAACTCTTCAGCGTTTTGCCTCACATCACCGGTATCGTTTGAAATCTCTTTTACCGCCCGGTTTACTCCCGAGATATCTTGCGAAATATGGCTTGCAACGGTTGCGCCCTGGGCAACATTTTCCGAAACCTCACCGATTCCTTCACCAGTCTGAACGATATTTAATAAACCATTGCTTCATGGGCTTGCCACTCTTCACGGAAAAGTCCGAAAAGAAGAATATCCTCAACCTGGTTGTGGGTTTTGCGCCCATTCGTTTTCTTTCTTACTTCACGGAAGCCAGTGCTTCGATAGAGACCTATCGCCGCCAGGTTCGAGGCAAAGACTTCTAGTTCAATTCGTTCGATAAAGCTCTTAAACGTCGTCTCAATGACCTGACTCAGAAGCAGCTTTCCGAGACCTTTTCGCCGATACTCCGGAAGAAGGCCGATACTCAGACGTCCCACATTGACGAGATCCTCGAACATGCCGGGGATCACATCACACCAGCCGACAATGGCATTCCCATCCAGGGCGACAAAATGGATCCCGCCCTTTTTTTGTATAAATTGAAGGTAATTACGGGTGGATAGAGGATTGAATCCCGAGATAGCGGTAATAAAATGCCGCTCCCGGGCAACATGGGATATACAAACGGAGACGCTGAAAGCATCATCAATCCGAGTCGGGCGAATTGTTAACATACCTCGATCATTTCTGGAGATTTCAGGCATGCTATCCGATTGTATAGTGGTGATTAATAGGTATAACAACCGACAAATCAATCGATGCTATCACATTTAAAATTTCGGTTTTTCTCCAAGCATTCACTCACGATGCCTCCTGACCACACCAGTAAGAGAACAGGAGGCCTTACGACCTACTACTCTGAAGGTGAAAGGAGGATACCATTAAAAGATTTTAATTACAACTCCTTGTCATGTAAACATATTGATCTGGCAATCGGCAGCCTCCTTCAGGAATTGTTCAGCTGTCATGACGGTTATCCCGTCGATCAAATCCTCTTTTTTAATCTTCATCATCTCCATGGTCATATGGCAGGCCACAAATTTCACTCCTTCAAGGTCGCAAAGCTCCAACAAAGTCGGAATATCAGGAATATTTGCCTCTTCCACTTGTTTACGCATCATCGAAGAAGCCAGTTGAGGCATTCCGGGAATGGCTCCCATCGGTCCGGCTGGATAGAACTTTAATTTCTCAGCTCCGCCCTTTTTAATTACCTCCAAACCGAAAAAGGTATAAAAAACCGTGGCCTCATGTCCAAGCCGAACAGTGTTCAAGGCAAGAACCAGGGAAGGATAGGCGCCGTCAAGTGTCCCTCGCGAACAGATAAACTGGTATCTCTTTTTTTGGTTTTCCGACATACTTTTCTCCTTTTTTGTTCATACTATGAACAGTTCATCTAAAAAAATACCTCGCCTGGGCTAGATCAACATATCCCGAACTGCTTCCATAGATCGCTTAAGCTGTGAGAGGCTGTTTAAAAGCGCCGACCGTTGTTCCAATGAAAACTGATCGAGAACCTTGGTGTGCAACTCCCGACGAAAGGAGACAATCTCAACCACAAGCCTGTCTCCGGCTGATGTCAGCTTAAGCAATTTGATCCTTGAATCCTCAGGATCACCGGTACGCTCTATCAATTTTTTTCGCAATAATCCGTCTACGACCTTCGTCACTCTGCTCTTTGCGACATTCAGTCTAAAAGCGATCGCTTTGGCCGTCAGATACCGTTCGTTTTGAAACTGCAGCAGACACCGGAGTTCCGCTTCAGGTAGACTGAAGCGCTCACTCTGATACTGCATGCGTTCTTGGCAACACTGAAACAGCGAATCAATCAGCCCTTGAAATTCAAGAATCGTACGATCAGGAATTTGAATTGTAGTCTCTTTATTGTTCATAGTATGAACTATAAAAGCCCGCAACTCTCCTGTCAATACATTTTCACCGCCGACCACAAAAAGGATCAGATCGGCGGCTCAAAAGAATCTATTCATTTTCAGATTTGATCGTAGGAAAGCGGATTATAAATTTTGAACCCTTCCCCGGAATACTGGTAGCCTGGATATCTCCTCCATGGCGTTCGGCAATTCGCTGACAAATGGAAAGCCCGATTCCGGTTCCTTCGTAATGATCCTTAGAGTGAAGCCGTTCAAAGAGATTGAAGATCTTTTTCGCTTCCTTCTCTTCAAACCCAATGCCCTTATCTTCGACAATGACTTCCCAAAGGTGGATATTTTCAGAGGAAACTTTCTGACGACTATAAATATGAATAGTTGGAACTTCATCAGGTTTATGAAATTTCAAAGCATTGCCGATGAGGTTTTTCAACAATTGATACATCTGGCCGTAATCGGCATGAATCGACGGTAGCGAATCCAAGGTAACGACAGCACTTTTCTTTCGTAAGAAAAAGTCCATATCCAGAATAACTTCCTTGGCAATGTCATTGAGATCGATGATAGTGACCGCTTTCGGTTGAGTGGCAATCCTGGAATAGCTGAGCATGCTGTCCAAAAGCATCTGCATATGCTTAGAAGCCTTTTCTATCTGCTGCAGATAGATACTCCCCTCATCATTCCGATCCTGAAAAAATTTGGTCCGAAGGCGCTTACTGAAAGCCTGCACGAGAAAGAGAGATTCCCGTAAATCATGGGACGCCATATAGCCGAAGGCCTGCAGATCCTTATTGCTTTGCTCCAGCTTTTCGATATGCGCTTCGAGGGTCTTTTCTATTTCTTTCCTCTCTGTAATATCCCGGTTGCTGGCAAATCTCCCAAGAAAAATGCCGTCTTTCCCGTATACCGGCTGGCAGTAATGCGAGATAATGCGTTCTTCTCCCTGTCGCGTGGTTATACAGAAATCCATATGACAAATTTCCGAGGTAGAGAATTCTTCCTTCAAATGCCGGGAAATTGTTTTTTTTTCATTTTCCCGGGTGATATCTACCAGCAAAAAGGGATTGGACTCGAACTCGTCGGCTTTATACCCTGTAATTCTTTCGCAGGAAGGAGATATAAAATTCAATTTATGTTCAGGAGTGATCCAATATTCCCAGTCATAGGAATTCTCAGAGATAATCTTCAGTTTCCATTGACGGTCCGACAAGGCCTTATTTTCCTGTTCCAGTCGCCTGGTCTTTTCCAACAATTCCTCGTAGGTCGGTTTAATCGTCATACATCTAACCGGGATTTTCTAGTCATAATGAATGAACACGGTTACCAACATCCAATCGATGGTAATTCAACACTCAACCAGTAATAATTCCTGTTCTTCCCTGAATTCGCTATAAAAAAGGGCCATTCAACCATATAACCCTATTAAACATGCTATTCATGCCATAGTCAAATCCGCACCCCAAAAATTCAGCCGACCGTTCCGGAATTGTGAGGGTTGTAGAAGCAACCGCTAAAGGCATCGATTCCCGGTCGCAAGACCTCTTCTCTATTCCTCAGTTCATTGCGATTCGTCTGCTTACCTACATCTCTGTCGTTTGTGCAAAAATAAGGCTCTTGAATCCCATGTCAAGAATACCGCAAGAGAGGAAACATCTCTAACAGCAGAAGATATTTTTTAAGATATCGTTACGTTCGCGACAATAAATAACCTAAGATCCGGTTCTCTTTTCTTGTTGTACCCAAGGGGCATAAATACCCTCAAGGAATATAAATGTGGTTCATCCGACTCACTGAAGCGTACTTATTTAGTTACCATCCCGAAACGAGGGATTTCGGAGTCTTCGCTTACCTCTTCTAAATCTAGACGCGCGAAGAATTTTACCGCAGGCATATAATTGATATCGGAGTCAGAGTTTATGCCCGGAGGGTGTTTATACCCGCAGGGTGCTTACCTCCGGGGATAAAATTTTGAGTGCAACGACGAGTTAGGTGAAAAGCGCCGTTTTCGGATGGAAACTAGGCTAATCATATGGAGAAAGTATTTTGTACCAACGATTCCCCATAACATATGTTTTGTTGTAAAAAGGTATGTCTAAGCCTATTGACCATAGGGTTTTGCGAATAAATGAGAGAATTCGGCCATAGCCCATTAATCAGGCGGCCCGGGCAGGCCGGCTCCGGCTCTGGATCACCAGGCCGATGATGATGCAGATCAATCCGATCACGGTGGAGGGCAGGATTTTTTCGCCGACCAGGAAATGAATAAATATGAGAGAAACAAAAGGAGAGAGAAAGATCAGGTTGACAAGGCTTGCGGTACTGTCGGTCAGTTTCATGGCAGTCAGCCATAAGAGATAGGAAAAGCCCATTTCAAACAGGCCGAGGTAGACGGCCCCGGCCAGCCCTTTGGGATCCACCGGATGAAACCCGTGGAAGATGAGAATATAGACGAGGATACAGGGGAGAGCGCACAAAAAATTCATGAACAGGCCAAGAACAGGATCGCGGCGGTCACGGGTATTGAAGATCCAGTAAAACGACCAGAACACCGTGGACAGCAGTGCCAGAAAGACCCCGTACGGATTCTGGAAACGCAGGGCCAGCACATTGCCGTTGGTGGAAATGACAAGCACCCCGAAGTAGCTGATGCCAATGGCCACCATCTGCATCTTTACCAGGCGCTGGCCGAGCATCGGTACCGACAGAAGAGACAGGGTGATGGCCCAGGTGTAGTTAAGTGGTTGGGCCTGCTGGGCCGGCAACAGAGCGTAGGCCTTGAACAGCACCAGATAATAGAAGAGCGGGTTAATCGCCCCAAGCTGCAGGGACAGCAGCCAGTCCTTACCGGTCGCCGCCTTCAACAGGTCCAACTTGCGTTGCCAGACCAGGGCCGCAGCCAGAACACAACATGAGGTCAGGGCGCTGTAGAGCACCAGCTCCGCAGGCGAGATATGGCCAAGCGACAACTTGCAGGCCGTTGCCACCGTCGACCACAGGCCGACGGTTGTGCATCCGAGGAAATAAGCCTTCCCCTGTCTTGTCATATGACGGTTCCGGATAGGTTGGCCTGCATCAGGCAGGTTGGATTTTAGCTCGAAGTTCTCATCAATTCAGGTGATGTCATGGGAAAACTCCGGTCACTGCCGCTTTTTGCCCAGATAGGCTTCCTGGATTTTCTCCGAAGCGAGCAACTCGGCAGACGAGCCCGAAAAGACGATTTTACCCACCTCTAACACATAACCCCTATCCGCCAGTTTCAGAGCGGCCCGGGCGTTTTGTTCCACCAGCAGCACTGTGACGCCGCTTTCGGCGATCTTTCTGATCTGGGCAAATATCGCTTTAACCAGGATGGGAGCGATCCCCAGGCTCGGTTCGTCGAGCAGCAGCATGGACGGCTTGGACATGAGCGCCCGGCCGATGGCCAGCATCTGCTGTTCGCCGCCTGATAGGGTACCCGCAAGCTGGGTCCTTCGTTCCTTGAGTCTCGGGAACAGCTTATACACCCAATCGAGTACCTCCTGGTCCATCTTCTTCTGGGTGTAGGAGCCGAGCAGCAGATTTTCCTCGACCGTCAAGATTCCGAAGACTCGCCGGCCTTCCGGGGCCTGGGTGATGCCTAAAGCGACCACCTTGTGCGCCGGCAGTTCGGTCAGTTCGATGCCTTGAAACCTGATCGAGCCCTTTTTGGCCTTGATCAGTTGACTGATGGTCCGCATGGTGGTGGTTTTGCCGGCGCCGTTGGAACCAAGGATGGTGACGATCTCGCCGCGTCTGACCTCAAGGGAAATCCCCTTAATGGCGGCAATCGAGCCGTAAAAGACCTCGAGGTCGTTGATCGCAAACAGGATGTCGTTAGAATTCGTCATCTTCACTCCCGAGATATGCCTCGATGACCGCCGGATCGGCCTGGACATCGGCCGGTGTACCCTCGGCAATCTTGCGTCCGAAGTTGATAACCGTCAGATATTCGGTCACCTCCATGACCAGATCCATGTCATGTTCGATGAGCAGGATGGTGATTCCCTGGTTGCGGATCTGGTGGATGGTCTCGATGAGCGCCAGCGTTTCTTTGTCGTTTAGACCGGCAGCCGGCTCGTCGAGAATGAGAAGCGATGGTTCCGTAGCCATTGCCCGGGCCATCTCCACCCGTCTCTGGATCCCATAAGGCAGGGAGCGGACCGGGCTTACGGCGTGGGCGGAGAGATTGAAAAAATCCATGATCTCTCCGACCTTGTCCCAGTTTTCCTTTTCGTCCCGCCGGGAGCCCGGGCTGTGGCAGATGCCGTGCAACAGATTCTGCCGGCTCTTGATATGCCGGCCGCTCATTACGTTTTCGGCCACACTCATCTGGGAAAACAGACGGATGGTCTGAAAGGTCCGGACAATGCCTCGCCGGACGACCTCGTGCGGTGGCAGCAGGGTGATATCCTCGCCGCGCCAGTGAATAGAGCCTTCCTCGCAGGCGTGAATGCCGGTGATGCAGTTGAAGACGGTGGTCTTGCCGGCGCCGTTGGGGCCAATGATGCCGTAGATCTGGCCTTCCTGGACATGAAAGCTCAGGTCGTCGACGGCCACCAGTCCCCCAAAGCGTTTGGTGACATCTTTAAGGATGAGATCATTAGCGGCCATGGTTCCCTTCCTTTATCAATCTCTTGGGAATCTTCCCGAATTTTGCGGGCCAGATTCCGCGCGGCCGCACGATCATGGTGCCGATCATGGCAAAACCGAAGATGAAGTAGCGCCAGGTGGCAAAGTCCCTGAAGATCTCCGGCAGAACGAACATTACGAAAACGCCCAGCATAATTCCGGGAACCGACGAACCGCCGACGATGACGATGGTGAAGAACAGCACCGATTGGATGAAGTCAAAGGCCTCTGGACTGACCGCCGAGTACTGGTTGGCGTAGATAGTACCCGCCATGCCGGCGATACCGGCGCCCAGGGCAAAGGCGAAGATCTTGTAGATTCTGGTGTTGATGCCGATGCTCGACGCCGCCAGTTCATCTTCCCGCAGATAATGCAGGGCTCGGCCGATCTTGCTTTTTTCCAGGTTGTACATCACCAGAAGGGTGACGATCAGGCCGAGCATGGCCGTATAGTAGGCGCCTTTCTCGGGGTGGTTGAAAAGACCCGGCAAATTGATGGTAGAAAGCCCGAAGATGCCGTTGGGGCCGCCTGTCAGGCCGAAAAGATTGTTTTGCAGGACCTGGATGAAGACGATATTGAACCCGATTGTGACCACCAGCAGGTAATCACCGCGTAGATGGACGATGGGCCCGGACAGCAGGATTCCGAAAATCACCGGAACCAAGATCGCCACCGGCAGAGTGGCCCACAGGGGCCAGCCAAGATGGGCGTTTAAGATAGCGCTGGCATAGGCGCCGATGCCGAAAAAGAGCGCCTGTCCCATGTTGAACATGCCGCCCTTGCCCAGCACAACGTCCTGGCTCAGCGCCACGATAACGAAGATGACAAAAGTGGTCGCCACCGTCAGCCAGCGGGCATTGAGCACCAGGGGCAGGCCCAACATCATCAGAAAGAACAGGGTGTATCCAGCTTGTTGTAATTTTTTGTTCATACCTTTTCCGCCACCCTTTCTCCCAGGATCCCGGTAGGACGGAAAATCAGAATCACGATCAGGAGGATGAATGTAAAGGCATCGGCCCAGGTACTGGAGACATAACCGGCGATGAAGGCGTTGAACAGACCGAGCAGGACCCCGCCGAGCATGGCGCCGGGGATATTGCCGATCCCGCCGATAATAGCGGCCACGAAGGCGTACAGGCCGTAGTTCCAGCCCATGTTGAAGGTGATCCCTTTATAGTAAAGGCCGATGAAGATGCCGCCAACCGCGCCCAGGGAGGTGCCGATAACGAAGATTGTAACAATGATGTTGTTGACGTTGATCCCCATGAGCCGGGCCGCATCCTGATCGATGGAGCTTGCCCTGATGGCCGCACCCATTTTGGTCTTTTCGATGAAAAAGTAGAGACCGACCATCAGGACCAGGGACAGGACCATGATCAACACCTGGATTTGGCTGATGACCACGCCGCTGATATTCCAGTAGACCTGGGGAATGAGATTGGGAAATATCTTCATCTGCGGTCCCCAGATCAGCATAATGCCGTTCTGGATGACCATGGAGGCGCCCAGGGCGGACACGACCGCCGACAGGCGCGGGGCGGTCTGCAGCGGTCGATAGGCGAGCCGCTCGAGGATAACGCCGCAGCAGCCGATGACCACGGCGGTCAGCAGAAAGACGGCGACTGCAATAAAAATCGAGGTCGAACCGCTTGAAAATTTGGAGAAGATAAACAGACCGACAAAGGCGGACGCGGCCACCAGGTCACCATGGGCGAAATTTATGAGCTTCATCACACCGTACACCATGGTGTAGCCCAGTGCGATCAGGGCAAACATCGAACCTATGGTCAACCCGTTTACGAGCTGTTGAAAAAAGATTTCCATAGCATCCCGAGGCAGAAGAAAAGGAGGACGGCACCCAAAAGCGGTACCGTCCTCGGGCAGATCTGCAAGTCAATAATTACTGCTTGAAGACGATCTTGTAACTGCCGTCTTTCTGGATCTCATAGGTCATATACCCACTGCCCACCCGGTTGCCGTCGGCGGCAAAGGTGATGGGGCCGGTGATCCCGGGATACCCCTTCATCGTCTTGTGCAGATACTCTGCAGCCTTCTTGGTATCCAGGCTCTTGTTGACCTCCATGGCGTGGATGAAGGCCCGCATGCCGTCGGCATTGAGCAGGGTCCAGATGGAAGGCGGCATCATCTTGTATTTTGCCTGATACGCCTTGAGGAAATTCTTGGCCAGATCGTACGGAAGCAGGTTGGGAGTCGGGACGTTTATAAGATAGGCCCCCTGAGCGGCGTCGCCTGCGAGTTTTATGAAATCCGGATTGTCGTTGGAGTCACCACCGACAAAATCAGCCTTGATTTCCAGAGCCTTCTGCTGGGCACGGATCAGCCCGCCGTCGGAGTAGTAGCCGGCATAATAGATCACGTCGGGATTTTTTGATTTGAGCTGGGTGAGGATCGGAGTGAAGTTCTGAGATCCGGCCGTCACCTTTTCATGAGCGACGATATTGCCGCCGAGCTTCTTGATGGAGTCGACGACTGCATTGGCCAATCCGTCGGAATAACTGGAAAAGTCGGAAAGAATGGCGATTCTTTTATATTTCTTTACCTTGACGAAGTAATGGGCGGTAAAGGTGGCCTCGGCACTGTTGGGGAATGAGTTGCGGAAGAAGGTCCAGTAGCCGTGTTTGGTCAGGGTGTCACTGGTGCCGTCGCTGGTCTGCAACACGCCGGCCCGGAAATAGACGGGTTCGGCAGCCTCGGCGCAGGTGGAGGTATAGGTACCGATAACCATCTTGACACCTTTGTTGACCAGGTCCTTGGCACAGATAGCCGCATTCATGGCCGTTCCTTGATCGTCGCAGGTAACAACTTCGATCTTATGGCCCAGGACACCTCCCTTGGCGTTGATCTGCTCGGCCAGCAGCCGAACGGCATTATCGATCCCCTGCCCTTCGTTGGCGAAACTTCCGGTAATGGGCGCCTGCACCCCAACCTTTAAAGTACCTGCCGCATTGGCAGTACCACCTGCAAAGAGTGCCAAACCCAGTATTGACATGAATGCTACGGTTTTTTTCAACATGCTCTCCTCCTTGTTAAGTGTTAGTGTTACCTGAGAAACAGGTTGTTGTTACATCTTTTTCCTCGCTTTTTCCTCCCCTGCAGGTTCCTGGTGACAATATCATGTAGTCCTATTAAATATTCTATTTTTCCTATTTATGCCGTAGTTTTTTTCTTTCTCTCGTTTCACTGTCATCGGCCGTCCCCGATTGATTTGACGATAAGTCCGGCATATCAACGGTCATTGTTCCCGTATGACGGGTCAGTTTCACTCAATAAAAAATGGACCTTGCACAAGCCGGTTACAAAGTGTCCTCTTTGAACCGATGAATATATTCCTCTCACATAATGGAATCGGATTTTTCTATCCTGAAGGGTCTCTTGCTAGATCTACGTATTCAAAACCGGGGATAAAAGCCAAAATGAGACTTGCCCCCATATCCTGGCACTTGGTTGATCGAATATACGGAATTTTCCGGTCTTCCGGATCGGTTCTCCGAATAATATATTAGAAAAAAGGCAAATGGATATCTGTGGTACATCCGCCCTGGCCCTGCAAATGTTAGATATCCCTAACATTTGCAGGGCCGAAATAGCACGCTCATTCAAGGTATTATTTGGTACATAAATTGCAAGGGATACCCCTCAGGGGGGATAGGTAAGCCTACAGCAACAAAAGTTCACGATTCTTCCTGCACATCGTTGGCTCATCAAGAGCTGCAGACCCAACAATCCCACTTTGCATTATCTTCAGACCCATCTGATCACGATATACTCGTGAA
>JBJKRL010000056.1:0-8785 GCA_046704745.1 Desulfocapsaceae bacterium
TTGCCTGACCTTTAAGAGACAACACGCGAGTTATGGCTGCTGTCAAAGTGGTCTTTCCATGATCAATATGACCTACCGTTCCTACATTGACATGCGGCTTCGTCCTGTTAAATTTTTCCTTTGACATTTTTTATCTCCTCAGGCCTTATAAAATTTATTATAAAATTTCGCCTTTCCGACTCTGGAGCCCACGACCGGAATTGAACCGGTGACCTCATCCTTACCAAGGATGCGCTCTACCATCTGAGCTACGTGGGCCCCCTTACCCAATAAAAAAATGGAGCGGGAAACGAGGCTCGAACTCGCGACCCTCAGCTTGGAAGGCTGATGCTCTACCAATTGAGCTATTCCCGCTCTCAAAGTATGACAACTTCGTTACAACCCTTAAAATCCCAGGGGATACCACCGATATATTAACAAGTTACAAGTCTGATGCACCGGCAAGTGAACTTATTGTAACATCAATAAAACAGTAATGCAGAGGGAAAGAAATTGGTGGAGGGGGGAGGATTCGAACCTCCGAAGGCTCTGCCGACAGATTTACAGTCTGTTCCCTTTGGCCGCTCGGGAACCCCTCCTGTTGGATATAAAAAGCGACATCCATTACAACATATTAAAAACACATTGTAAAGTTTTTTCCCTTTGGAGCTGGCGATGGGACTTGAACCCGCAACCTGCTGATTACAAATCAGCTGCTCTGCCAATTGAGCTACGCCAGCCTGCAAAGGAGGTGAGTATACTCATTCGATAATTATTAAGCAATATTTTTTTATCATTCCAGGGGAATTCTCTTATGTGATCAGAATAGATTTTCTCATCTGATTACCATTGAAATTCAGCCTATCTGAATATGAGGAAGAGAACTGTTCGTTTTTCCTGTCTCTGCACAGCCTTGAAGGCGTAATTGTTACCCTCGGGGATTGGTTTATGGCGTTTCGAGAAACGAACAGTTCTCTCACAGGCGCAGTTGCCTGAACATTAGGGTAATCAGATTTTTTTATAATATTATCAGCCCGGATTTCCCATAAATACCGCGTCAATTTGTTTATTCTTCAAAAAGCAATCGACACAACGTATTAGGCAAAAAAAAGCCGGGTCATCCCTGATCCGGCTTTTTAGTTTAATTATAAAAGAAACTGTCTAATTAATTATTCCCATAAGCACCTTCACGGCATTTCTCAAAGGCCATGGCAAAGGTCCTGAATACCATATGGGCAAATTTCGTGTACGGCATGTAGAGAAAGAGCATCATAACTGCCACAAGATGGAGGAAATAGATGCAATACCCGACAGCCGGCAGTCCGGCCCAACGGCAGACCTCTGCCAGTACACCTGTAACACCGACTGCTGCAATCTCCCAGATCAGAAACCAATCGTAAAAGGTCCCCTGAACGCCAGAATCCGTCTCCAATTTCGATCTATTGGTCCAAAGCGACCAGATACCATAGAGGAAGGCAATGGCACTGACATTGGCCAAGAGTTTGAACGGGCTCCAGAAATACATCGGACCTTCCATGCTCGGAATCCAAAAGCGAAGGAAATCGTTGGCAAGAAGCGACCAGAGGGTAACAATGAAAAGACCTATGAACGCATACAACAACGGCCTGTGTCCTGTCACCCTGTCAATGTTGACTTTACATTCCCGGAACCTGTTATGCTTTAATATCTCAACCACAGACGGCCAAAGATATTGAGTTATAAACTGCGGTGCAGAAGGTCTGAAGTTTGGATTGAAATCAGAATGTTCAGCCATTGCCGTCCACATCTTACTTATTCCTTTATACACAGATACAAGCGCTATCAGCATGGAAGGCACCATAAAGGCGACTATGAAGAATGTATTTTTGGCATACCATTCAAAGCTCCACTCTCCGAAAAAGTGCTGGTAACCGTGTTTGGCAAAATCTGCATGCGTTGGAATGCCAATGGCTCCCGAGATCAACCACATTACAAAGACGACAACCACCGGGATGGCGATCATAACCGGCAGCCCTTTGGCAGTTGAAGCAAGCTTGGCAAGCCCTGACGGCCACCCGTAATGGGTGTAGGCATAGGCGCGAATTGCCCCCATTACATCACCCGGTTTAGCCCCGCGTGGACATTTTTCAGTACAATCACCGCATTGATGACAGAGGAAAACATCGGGATCAGCGATGAGCTTTTCCTTCAGTCCCCACTGGGACCATATCATTTCTTTGCGTGGAAAAGGTTTTTGATCTTTCGAAAGCGGGCATACAACAGAACAAGTGGCGCACTGATAACACTTTTTCAGAGTGTCACCTCCGACTCCCTTCAGATACTGGATAAACTCTAAGTCCGGCTGGATGTTCATTTTTCTCCCTCAGTTAAAATATCATTAAAAATTTATCATAAGAAAATTATACCCTTTACATGCAAAGCGAAAAGCTGCGGCGGAGAGCGCTCTGCCGCAGCACCATAGTAGTCAGGTTAGAATCCTTTGAACGGATTCGGTCCCATCTCGACGATTTCTTCAACAAATTCTTCTATGATCTGAGGTATTTTATCGTAATCGGTGATGGCAACCTGCTTTGCCGTTACACGCTCAGACTCAAGACCAAGGGTTGAAAGGGTGTCGCCGATGTTTTCCATCCTCTTATTGGCAATCTCAGAGCCTTTAACGAAATGGCACTGATAATCGTCGCCGTAGGTACATCCGAGCAGCATGGCACCATCCATACCGGCAGAGAGGGCATCCCTGATCCAGGCCATGTTAACGGAACCGAGACAACGCACCGGTATGAAACGTACCATATGGTTGAGTTTGTGATGTTTCATGCCTGCCATATCAAGCGCTGGGTAGGCGTCGTTTTCGCAGACCAGAACCAGAATCCTGAGCCGGTCATCATCGTCTTCCGGTACTTCAATGGCTTTGATCATGGATCCGATCATATCGATATTGTAATCTTTGAAGCCGATAATCCTTTCAGGACACGCTCCCATACAGGTTCCACAGCGACGGCAACGCGTCGGATTGGGTAGCGGCGTTCCTTTCTCATCGTCATCCAGAGCTCCGAACGGACATTCCTCTGTGCATCGTTTACACTGGGTACACCTCTGAAAGAAAAAGTCAGGGTATGTCATATCACCTGAACGAGGATGTACGGAAACACCACGATCGGTTGATTCCAGACATTGGATAGCCTTGAGAGCGGCACCGCTTGCATCATCGACTGTCTCATCTATGGTTTCAGCCTTGCGAACACCGCCACAGGTGTAAACACCGGTCCTTCTCGTTTCATACGGGAAGCAGATAAAATGAGAATCAGCATAGCCGTCAAAGAGACTTAAATCGGAGAATGCCGGTCCCTGACGATAGGCAAGATTGACAGTATTTTCATGCAGGGTGGTCGGCTCCATACCGGCTGCAAGAACGACCATATCGACATCTAAGTTGATCTCATCACCAAGCAGCGTGTCGGTGACGCCTACTGCAAGTTTTCCCCCATTTTCCTCAACTTTCATCACATTGCCCTTGGTGAGAAAAACGCCGTCGTTTTGCTGCGCACTCTTATAGAAAAGTTCCATATGCCCGGGAGTACGCATATGCTGGTAGAGGATATACGCCTTTCCATCAGGATTATCCTGGCATACATATTGCGCCTGCTTCAAGGCAACCATAGAGGTGACGGAGTTGCAATACGGGAAATCTTTATCATCTTCTGCACCACCGGGGCTCTGAACAAATGCCACATTGGCAGGAACTTTACCTGCCTTGGCCAATTTCTCGAATTCAACGTTGGTTACAACATTTTTGATTTTTCCATACCCCAGATGTTCATACTGAGAGACATCTGCAGGCTTCCATCCAGTCGCAACAACAACAGCTCCGACTTTGGTTGCGTTGGGATCAATCTCAGTATAGACCTTCATACCGGCATTCGGATCTTCCATTTCTCCCTTCTCGATCTTCTCCCTCTCATCGACCGTAACTTTAGCAGGTGCGTCCCACTCGGTCTTTTCACCGGTTTTTTTGAAGGTAACATTAAAATTACCGGGTGCTCCGGAGATACGGGCAACTCTCGTCTCGGTCTTAACGGTGATTTTGGCATTGGCAGAAACTGCAGAAATCAATGCCTGAACGGGGTTATCCTCAAGATCTGTCCAGGGAGCCTGGGTCGGGAACGATTTGCGCCAAGATGCTGCCATACCGCCGAGAACCGCTTCTTGTTCGACGAGAATGACTTCGTATCCGGCTGCAGACGCCTCCTGGGCTGCGGTCAATCCGGCCATGCCTCCACCCATTACCAGGATGGTCTTATTGGTGCCCTCTTCGAGTTTGTAGGGTTCGGCCAACTCGGTCTTTTTGGCGCGGGCACATGCCATCCTCATATAATCGCTTGCAGATTCCTGCAAAAATGCAGCTGCTTCCGCATGCGGCTCCTCACCTTCTGCGGGAACGCCCTGAGCCCAAACAACCTGCTCGCGGAGATTGGCCCGGATGGTTATTTTGTCGGAACCGAAATTGAATTCGTTAATCATTACACGCGGAGAACAGGCGCCGATTACCACCGTGTTCACGCCGTTGTCATTGATGTCTTTATCAATGAGGGCACGCCCCTCAGCTCCACAGAGGCAGCCAAAGGTCTTGCACTCCATGGACATTTCACCAGTCACGACTTCGGAAAGAGCCTCTATGTCGAGCGCCTCACCAATGCCGCAACCTGTACATATATATGCGCAATATGTCTTAGCCATTGATCATTACCTCCTGGATATCTGAATTGCCTTCAAGGCAGCTGCGGTGGATGATTGAGTAGTGGTGACGACATCGGCGGCTTTTTTGGCGCAACCGGCCGCTATCATACCCTTTGCGAAATCAGAGATGACAAAACCACTTGTATCCATATTCAGACTGACAGGCGCACCTTGAACAGCCAGTGACGGCTGCATGCCTGTTGCCAGAACGGCCATATCTACCTTTTGACGAACTTTATCACCGTTTACGGCGTTTTCTGCGACGACAGTCACTCCACCATCGTTTTCAGGTATAATTTCTGCAACTTTTCCCTTGATAAACCAGGCATTGGCATCATCTTTCACCTTATCACGGAACTTCTCGTATTTTCCTGGGGTACGAAGGTCGATATAAAAAACATACATCTTGGCTTCAGGGTAACGTTCTCTCACATAGGTCATCTGTTTCAGTGTTGCCATGCAGCAGATGTGAGAACAGTATTCAAGATGATTCTCATCACGTGATCCGGCGCATTGAACAAAGGCAACTGATTCGATTTCCTTACCATCACCAGGACGAACAATGGCACCACCAGTAGGTCCGTTAGGTGCAGCCAGGCGCTCCATCATCATGTTGGTAATAATGGCGTTGGATTGCCCGAACTTCAAGTTATCCATCCTGGTAGCATCATAGGGAGTCCAGCCGGTAGCCCAGACGATGGATGATACGTTCACGGTTACTTTCTGCGGCTGCATGTCGAGATCGACTGCGTTGTATTTGCATGCTGCCTTGACGGCCTCAGCACCTTCTGCGGACAATTTGTCCTTGGCGATCACATACCTTCTTGGATAGGCCATCTCATGGGGAAGGTAGGCGGCCTTGCGTGTATCCATTCCGAAGTTGAATTCATTATCTATCGTGTCCGGACATGCCTCAGCGCAATCTCCACATGCCGTGCAGTTGCTATTCACATATCGAGGAGCAATTTCGAGGGTGACTTCATAGTTGCCCGGGCTCCCACTCACTGATTTGACCGTGGTCATGGTATACGTGCGGATTTTCCGGTTATTTTTTACCCGACGAAAATTAATCTCCAGACCGCAGCTCGGTGGACACAGCTTGGGAAAATATTGGTTAAGCTGCGCTACACGACCACCGAAAGAGGCGCTCTTTTCAATCAGAAACACATCATTTCCGACTTCAGCGGCTTCAAGGGCTGATGTCAGCCCGCTGATACCACCGCCCACGACCAAAATTGCACCGGAGGTGCCTTGCTCGTCAGTCATACTTTTCCTCCATTGTTGCTCTTAAATATATTGTGATCCTTTCACTCATTAACAAATTGGATACTTTCTACCTTTTTCCGGCTCAGAAGTACTTGTTTTTCGAACCGATCAGGTAGGGTTAAATTGCTGCAACACTGTAAACATTTTTAGCTTATATGGACCAGAACAGTGTCCCACTCTGTCCCATATAAGCCAAAATTGAGTACATAACAAAAATCTCCAGGAACCACAAGCGACTCCTGGAGATTTTCTTTACATCATTACAGCCGGACCTCTGTTACAGCCAGGGTTCGGTCGGCAGAATGTTGACACACTCCACCTTCTCACATTTCCATTCCTTGGTATCAGGATTGAAAGTGGAGTTAACGAAACATTTCCAGTTATCATCGTCACAGGTCGGGAAATCAGACCTGTAGTAGAATCCGGGATAACGGGACTCTTTACGGAATTCGATGTGACGAATATGAGCCTCAACACACCAGATGCGGTGATAGTTCTCCCAACATCGGAGCAGCTCATGCAGATCGCCGGCTGCCATCTTTTCTGCATCCTCACGGAGCAGCTTGAGCAGATCCAGACAGATATTAAGCATTTTGCCGGAGGTCATGTAATAGGTGGCAACACCACCACCATACTCATCGGTGGCTTTCATCAAACGCATCATCAAACCGGCCGGTTTACAGTATGCCGGGTTGACATCTGCAGCAGTGGTCAAACCGACATTCTCTTGATAGAGCTTAACCGGTGCATAAATCTCAGCAGCCAGCTCTTGGGCTGTCTGTTTCAGCTCGGGTTTGAAGCTTGCATTGTCACGGCAGTATTTAACCATCTGCTTGGCGGCAATACGTCCCTCTGCATGGGAACCGGAGGAGAACTTATGACCTGAGGCGCCGACGCCGTCACCGGCGGTGAACAGACCGTCAACGGTGGTCATGCGGTTGTAACCCCATTTGTACTGATGTGCACGGGAAGGATTGTTGATGGTCGGAACCCAGTCTTCGCTCGGTCCGGAGGTCCAGATACCACAGCAGCCGGAGTGAGAACCGAGCATGTAAGGTTCGGTCGGCATAATTTCGGAACCGACCTTCTCTGGCTCCACGTTCATACCTGCCCACAAACCAGCCTGACCAACGGACATATCCAGGAAGTCTTCCCATGCCTCGGACTCGAGGTGTTTCCAGAATTTCTTCAAGGATTTTTCGTCCATACCTGCAGCCTTACGCTCCTCGAGGAAGGCGTTCAGAGCAACGTCGGTAGCCATGTACAGAGGACCACGACCAGCTCTCATCTCATTGATCATGAGATGGTTGCGCAGACAGGTCGGGGTGACCGGGGAAGCACCGTACGGCATGAACTGGGACAGCTCCTCTTTAACGGAATCACTATTGGCATAGAACTCGCCGAGACCGTTCTGTACTTTGGCCTTGAACAGCAGGAACCATGCACCGACCGGACCGTAACCGTCTTTGAAACGTGCCGGGGTGAAGCGGTTTTCCATCATGGTAAGTGTTGCGCCTACCTGAGCACACATGGTGTAGGTAGAACCTGCATTCCATACCGGATACCATGCACGTCCCTTACCTTCACCGGTGGACCGCGGACGGAAGATATTAACAGCACCACCACAGGCAACCAGAGCTGCTTTGCAACGGAAGACGAATACTTTATTTTCGCGGGTGGAGAAACCGACAGCACCGGCGATCTGATTTGCTTTGTTTTTGTCGAGCAGCAGTTTAACGATGAAAACACGCTCAAGGATATTGTCGGCACCGAGTGCGGAAGCGGCAGCCTCGGCAACAACACACTTGTAGGACTCACCGTTGATCATAATCTGCCATTTACCGGTACGAACAGGCTCACCGCCTTCACGCAGGGTTTTTGCAGGCTTGGCACCGTCAAGGTTTTCACCTTTCTCGTCTTTCTTCCAGACCGGCAGACCCCATTCCTCGAACAACTTGACAGACTCATCAACGTGACGGCCACAGTCATAGATCAGGTCTTCACGAACAACGCCCATCAGGTCGTTGCGGACCATCTTGACGTAGCTTTCGATCGGATTCTCGCCGATGTAGGTATTAATGGCTGAAAGACCTTGGGCAACAGCACCTGAACGTTGCAGGGCAGCTTTGTCAACCAGCAGGATCTTCATATCGTCGGATGCCCATTTCTTGATCTCGAATGCAGCACCACAGGCAGCCATACCACCGCCGATGATCAGAATGTCAACATCTTTCTCGACAACCTCAGGATTTACTACGGCTTTTATCTCACCTTTCGGTTTATTTGGTAATGCCATATTAAAATCTCCTTATTTCTAAAGATTTTCAATTAAAATTCAACGCCTTGAATCAGACTTTAGGAGTGGGGATATCAGACTCCATGAACAATTTCTCATCATCAAGGCTGGCGCCTTTCTGGCCAACATAGGCGTTGGCAGCACCCTCAGCCGTAGTGCGGATGGGGAATTTAAAACGTTTCATGTTGCCATTACGGAATTTAACGGTCCACATAATGTCGTTGGAGGACCGCATCGGATGGACCTGGCCGCCCATGGGTACGAAGTCATCGTAACCACGAACAAAGATTGCTCCCTGCGGGCAGATCTTAACGCAGGAATAACACTCCCAGCATGCGTCCGGCTCTTGGTTATACGCCTTCATTTCCTCAACATTCAGAACCATCAAATCGTTGGGACAGATGTACATGCATGCGGTTTTGTCTCCACCCTTGCAACCATCACACTTGGAAGGATCTACATAACTTGGCATTAAACTACCTCCTCAGTTTGTTTTAACTGTTGTGA
>JBJKRL010000057.1:0-59040 GCA_046704745.1 Desulfocapsaceae bacterium
GTTCGTGGTGGCCGTCAATACCGACCGCGATGCGCCCATAGGCGAGGTGGCCGATGTCCTGGTGGTGGCCGATCTCAAACAGTTCGTGCCTGTCTTGACTGAAAAACTGCAGGCGTTGTAAGGGCGACAGGTGTTGCAATGATAGAGGAAATTTTTACTAATTTATCTGAAACGTTCGACACTTCCTCGGTAAAGGTGTCGGCCAGCTATTATTTCTCTTTGGAAGATATAAAAAAGACGGTTTTCCTCGATCCGCTTGGATGCACCGTTAAAGACGGGAGGGCGGTTGAGAAAGCCGATTGCATCTGCAAGACAAGCAAAGAACTTTTTCTCAAGATTTGGAATGAGGGGTATCGCCCGGGCATGAAAGATTTTCTTTCCGGTGCTATCAAATCAAACAATCCCGGAGCACTGAAAGATTTTTTGCGGTGTTTCGGAAAAGAAGTGTAAAATTGGAACGACAGACATAAATCACCATCTGGTTTTGCCAGTAAGAAGGATGAAAAATGAAATATTTAACCGAAATCAAAGTCCGCGGAAATCATGCGGACTTTTACGGTCATGTCAATAATGCTAGATATCTCGAATTTTTGGAAGAGGACAGATGGGCGCATCTGGAGTCGGTAATTGATCTGACAAAACTTGCCGCAAAAGGATTTGTCTTCCTGGTGGTCAATATCAATGTCAACTATCGGAAAGCAGTGGGTGTGGGAGAGATCCTGCTGGTTTCAACTGTTCTTGATAAGATCGGCAACAAGAGCGGAGTCCTGAAACAGGAGATTGCTTTTAAGGAATCAAAAGAAATTGCCGCTGATGCCCTGGTGACCTTTGTAATCATGGATGCAACAGGCAAAGCTGTGCCCATGGAGGGAGAAATCAGGGAGGAGTTTGGAAAACTTTTTCTGCAGTAAAAAGAGGTTGTAAAAATCGCTCTGTTATGGCCAAATATATTTTATATAGATTATCAGGCGAGTTTAATGTTGACTTATACGTAAAGGTGATATATAAGTCGGAATTGGTTTTGTTTTAACGTATACGTAAAAGTAACGGTGTCGAGCTATGTTTACATAGCTCCAAGCGGCCAGAAAAAAGGGGATGTGCTCTCGGTTGAGGGGCAGACTGAAGGTTTATTTCTATTGAGGGAGAGAAATATGAAAAAAACGATTACTGTATTGGCGTTGGCCTCTGTTTTTGCTGCGGGTTCGGCATTTGCATCGGCATATCGCATTCCTGAGCAATCCTATGACTCGACCGCCAAGGCAGGGGCGAATATCGCGAGCGCCCAACATGCTGATGCATCCTATTTCAACCCGGCGAATATGTCCTGGGGAGAGAATGCCTGGCAGGTAGAGGTAGATGCGGACTATATCCATCTGGCTTCTATCAAATACACGGATTCCAGGTCGTCCTTTTATGATGGCAAAACCAAGTCTGAAAACTTTCTTCTTCCGACTCTATTTGTAGAGTCCCCTGATTATGCTAACTTCCGGATCGGTTTTTCCATAACTGAGCCCTACGGACTGGCTAAACAGTGGGACGGAATCTATCCTTCGACTTTTGCAAAAAAGTTTGAACTCAAGGTATTCGAATTCAATCCAACTCTTTCCTACAAGATCAACAACTTCGTTTCCGTGGCAGCCGGGGCCAGAATGCTCTATTCTACGGCAAAGTATAATACCAGCGGCAACCTCATAGGGGTCGCCCAAAACATGGACGGTGACGATACTGCCTGGGGGTATAATCTGGCGGTATCGGTTCGCCCTGATTCAAATTCAAACATCTCGGTTACCTATAGATCGAATGTTGATCTGAAGCTTGAGGGTACGGCTGACTTCAGCGGCGCCTATGGAACAAGTAGCGCAGATGGTACGGTCAAGATTCCGGCTCCGGCTGTCCTGGCTGTCTCCGGTGCCTATACGTTTTTCGACAAATTAACGGTTGAGCTGACCTGGGACAGGACCTTCTGGTCGAAGTATAAGAACCTTGATCTCAACTTTGACACAACGAGTCCCTATACGATGATTTTTGGGGCGCCTGTTGCTAAGAATTGGAAAGATTCCAACGCATACCGTATCAGCATGACCTATAAGGCAACCAATGCAATCGATCTTATGGCAGGATTTGCCTACGACGAAACCCCGATTCCCAGCGATACCTTAGGGTTTGATCTTCCAGACTCCGATGCCTACCTCTTTTCCATAGGCGGCCGGTATAAGATTACATCGCAGGTAAGTGTTGGCTTAGGGATACTCTATGATATGAAGTCGAACAGAACGGTCAACAACCTTGCCGACGGGGGACATGCAGACGGCAAATACAAAGATGCCTCGGCGTTGCTGGCTTCTTTCGGTCTGACCTATACCTTCTAATAAATCTGCATGGCTGGATCAGATTGACCAGCCATGCATACCCCTTTGTGGGTGCAACTAACTTTGAAAGCCCCTCATTTGAGCATGACAAGCGTGCTGCTTTTCCGGAGAGCTTTCATATAAACACCTCCCCGGTCGTCTCCCCTTCACCTGTTTTTAAGAGGGGAGACGACTCTTTGTCTTTCCGCCTTTTTTTCGTAAGCAATACATAACGAAATCCGCTTCTCCATTCTTAATATCTTGAAAAAAAGCACCTGATTACCCCTGAAATTCAGTCTCCCAGGCGAGCCGTTGCTGTACTTTAGTGGTAAATTAGAAAAAAATATAGAATCAGTTTGTTGCAAGGTCCTCCTCTATGGCCGTTACGATCGTCTCCCAGGACGGATGGAGGAAAAGATGGTCTCCTGGGATCATTTTGAGGGAGAATGCCCCTAATGTCTGGTTTTGCCAGGCCAAGAGATGCTCCTTTTTCACCACTTCGTCTTCGAGTCCGCCAAAGGCGGTAATCGGGCAGCTGAGTGGAGACTCGGCCAGATAGTGATAGCTGTTGACCAGGGTGAAGTCGGAGCGCAGAAGAGGAAGAATGGGGCTGACATACTCCTTGTTTTCCAGTTTCCCGATGGTGGGTATCAACAGGGCCGAAACCTTCAGCAGGTCTTCGTCTGTCATGTTTTCTTTGATCGGCAACAACGATTGTATCATGTGTGCATTCGGCGGAGGATAGGCGGACAGAAAAAGATGCAGCGGGGCGGCAAAATCGTTTCGGCGCAGACTACGTGCGACTTCGAAGGCCAGAAGAGCGCCCATGCTGTGTCCGTAAAAGGCATAGGGGACGTCCAGCAACGGGGAGATGAGATGCTCCACAGCCTTCACAAGTTCGGAAAAATCCTTAGGGTCGCCCAATCCGGACGCTGAAAACCGCCCCGGCAACTGGATGGGGAATACCTCTATTTCGGGAGGAAGCTGGTTGGTCCAGTGGTTGAAGATCGAGGCATCTCCACCACCGTACGGAAAGCAGAAGAGCCGCATGTGCACCTGCTCTCCCGCAAGAGCTGATCCAAATCCGGATCCATTGTCGTCTTGCGGTTGGATTTTGTGATTAAGATAGCTTGCAAGATCGGAGACATCGGGGTGGGTCCAAAGCAAGGTCGCCGGCAATCGCAGATCCAAGGTCGTCTCAATCCGATTGCGGATTTCCAGGCCCATAAGGGAATCGATGCCGAGACTTTTAAACCGGATATTTGGGCCGATCTGCGACGGCTGCATGCGTAAGACCTTGGCCACCTCATCCCGGACAAAGTTCTCCATAAGACCTTGTCGCTCCTGGGGCAAGGCAGTACGCAGGATATCGGTAAAACGGGTAGACCCCGTCGTCATTTCCCCCGCCTTGTCTTCGATCAGCTGTGCAAGCAGAGAGGATGAAGCGACATGCGGATGAGCCTGCACCCATTTTTGCACATCCAAAGGTGTCACGCATACCTGGGCGGACCTTTCCCGGGCGAGAAGCTCCAACAGGATTTTTGTCCCTTCTTCGGGATTGATGGTATCCAGACCTTGGTGAACGAGACGCTCACCGCGTATGCTGCTGGCGGCCGCCAAGCCGACTTTGGCAAAGTTTCCCCAGTTGATGCTTAAGGCAGGTCGTCCCTGACTGTGGCGCAGATGGGCCAAGGCATCGAGAAAGGCATTGGCGGCTGCATAATTCCCAAGACCTGGAAGACCAACAATTGTTGCCACCGACGAATACAGGATGAAAAAGTCCAATGGATCTTTTTCACTCAGCACATGAAGGTTCCAGGCTCCGGAAATTTTCGGAGACGCCACTGTATGCAGGCGTTCCAGGTTCTGCCGGGGAATGAGCGCATCGTCGAGCAGTCCGGCTGCATGCACTATTCCGCGAAGAGGCGGCATTTCAGCCCGGATTCGAACAAGGGCCTCCTGCATCATTTCCGGATCGGCCACGTCCGTCTTCAACACCAGCACACGAGCCCCGGCGTCGGTGAGCTTGGCCACAGCGGCAGCCTGTTGATCGGTTTTGCATCCACTCCTGGAAAGCAGCGCCAGATGCCTCGCACCTTTTTCAGTCAGCTGCATTGCCAGCTCGATCCCGAGCCCGCCGAGCCCGCCTGTGATCAGGTAGGTTCCGTCCGCCTTAAGGGCATCTCCCGCAGGCAAAGGCATGGCGATGGGCAGCTGCGGATCGTCAAGAACAAGCACTGTCGTATCGCCAAGGGCCTCATCTTCGCTCAAAGCAAGGGCATGGGAAAAGTCACGCACAGAGAGGACGCGAGTGGCAAGAGGAGTGAGTGCCCCCTGTTCGATCCAGGAAACTACCTCATGCAAGACTTCCTGCAGGTGTTCGGGTCCTTCCTGTATCAGGCTCTTGACATCGAGAAAAGAAAAAGACAGGTTCGGGGTAGGAGGAGCGATATTGAACCGGCCCCGGAGTTGCATTTCGTTTTCGCTCAGCTGTATAACACGTCCATGGCTTTTAAGGACCGTCAATCCTTTACCGGTCAGTCTGTAGGGCAGACAGTTGAGGACCACATCGACGCCTTTACCGTTGGTCCACAGGTCGATGTCGTCCACATACCTGTCCCGGTCCCATTCGCCGACGGAGGGTATTCCCTGTGCTGTCAGCAACTCACGTTTTTCCAAAGTCTCATCGGTTACATAGATTGCTGCACCTACCTTTTGTGCCCATTGGATGGCAGCCTGCCCGACATCCTGAGACGCACCGTGGATGAGCAGGCGATCTTGCGGTGAAAGGCGGGCCAACTGGGCCAGAGCATAGCAGGCCGTAACGTGGGGCCATAGAAGGGAGGCCGCCTCTTGCGGAGCAAATTGCAGGGGGGCAGATACCACAAGAGATGCCGGGACAACCACCACGGAACGGACCTCACCCGGCGCCAGGGCCAGGACCTGCATCCCCTCATCAAGCCCCTGGACATCGCATCCGACGGCAACAATGAAACCGCAGCATTCACGGCCCAAAGGGATGGGCTCTACAGTATTGCGTGACCGTGAGTGGGTTGAAAAAACATCGTGCAGTGTCCAAGGGTCGAGTCCCCAGGCCCGGACGGCGATCTTCACCTCGTCCGGTCCGGGCTGGCTGTCGTCAAGGCAGCGGAAATCGACACGAGGTATTCCCCTAGTGGAATCGACCTCGAGGCGGAAAGGACGGGAACCTGCCGGAGCATGGATCTCATGCCGGAAATCTCCGGGGGTATGATGGACTAAACGGGCGGTATAACGGCCTTCAGAACGGTATGCCAGCTCTTCCTGCTCTGACCTGCCGAGCAACTCGCTCAAGAGGATTTGCCCCTCATCCGGCAATGGAGTTGGGTTCAGGTCGATACGGGTGCATCTGAGCTTCGGATATTCCAGTGATATGGTACGCGCCAGTCCCAAAAGTGGGGACTGGGTCACATTGATTGTCGAAGGGAAACGTCCGACTGCCTGAGCCCCACGGGTGACGAGCCAAAGACGGGGAAGTCCCTGCCGTGTCTTTCGTTCCAGGGCCTGCATGAGATGGATCGTGCTTCCGCAGCCGATATCCAGACTTTGTTCCAAAGCGGACAAGTCAGAGGCCGAGGGGGTGGACAGGCTCCAGAGATGGACGATACCGCGAAAGGGCAGGGAACTCTCAGCAATTTCCAGCAGCAAGTCATCAAAAGCAAGCGGTGATGCCGGGTCCACGATATGGCAACCGGCCGTCTGCGGTTGACCGCTGGGAATCACTGAAACGACCTTTTCGCCCAGATTTTCAAGAGCCGTGGTTAACGTTTTCCCAAGCCCGTCGGAATCGGCCAACAGCAGCCAGCATCCTGGCCCGGAAGGTGCGGCCGAAACCTCTGCCGGAGGGGTTGTGGCTTCCCAATCCATCTTCAGAAGCCAATCATCTTTGGGTTGCCGGGCAAGTCGCAATCCCAACGGTTGGAAGCGCAGTCCCCGTATTTCAACAAGCAAACGACCAACATCGTCTAGAAGGAAAAGATCTCCTTCCAGGCCGTGATCGTACAGACGCGTTGCAGTATGTATCTTGTTTTCGGGACGCTGAAAGATGCGCATGGATTTCAGGTAGACGGGAACGGTCGGCCCCTGGGTCCTGTCGGCATAGTGGACGGCTGCCAGCAGCACCTGCAGACATCCGTCCAGAAGGGCCGGATGCATGAAATACCGTCCGGCCTGTCCTGCCGCATCGGCGGTAAGCTCTATCTCGGCTATCGCCTCATCGCCACCCTGTCGGAACAGCCGTACGCCTTGGAATTGTGGGCCATAGTTTTGTCCCCTGGCCTGAAACCATGGGTAAAAGGCCTCGGAGGCCATAGCGATCTCCTGTTGGGATAAGGCAGCAATCCGGACGTCTTCAGGTTCGGGGAGGGAAGATTTCTTTCGCACGTTGCCTGAGACATGCAACGTCCACGGGTCTGTGTCCGTTCGGCTGAAAATCTGGAATGAGGCCAGATCTACTCCATTGTCGGTCCAGACCAGCTGCACGCTGCGGGGACCGGTTTCAAAGGTCAGTGCCTCTTGAAATTGGACCTCTTCCAAGGTCAAAGGTCCTTCCCCGAAAACCTCATAAGCCGCACACACGGCCATGTCGAGGAAGGCAGCTCCCGGCAGCAGAACGGCGTTTTCCACCCGGTGATCAGAGACATAGGAAAGATGCGAGAGATCGAAGAGATTTTCCCATAAACGGGTTCCGGGCTGTCCGGCAATCGTTAAGGCTCTCCCGAGCAGCGGATGCAGGGATTCGTCATCGATAAAATGCCCTTTCTCCTCTGCATCCGCTGCTTGGGGATCCAGCCAGAACCGTTCCCGTTGCCAGGGGTATCCGGGAAGCGAGACAACATCTCCTGCCGGATAGAGATGCTGCCAGGAGACAGGAACCCCTTGGTTGTAAAGAATACCAAAGGATTCCAGCATGATGGTCTGCTCGTGTTCGTCTCGACGTAAGGTAGATACCGCAAGACCATTTGATGTCCCGTCCCGGCGGCGAAGCATTGACTGAACGGCGACCGAGAGGACCGGATGCGGGCTGACTTCGAGGTAGATAGCAGAACCCGAGGCTGCCAGTTGTCCTACGGCATCGGCGAAGCGTACGGGGTTTCTAAGATTGCCGGCCCAATAGGTGGGGGCGAGTTCGGGACCGTCCAGGATTTTTCCGGTGACTGTAGAGAGCATGGGGACCTTGCCGGTACGAGGTTTGATATCGACCAAGGCGGCCTGGAGCTTTGCTTTCAACGATTCCATCTGCGGGCTGTGACCGGCGACGTCGACCTTGACCCGCCGGCAGAAAATCTCTGCCTGATCCAGGCGGCAAAGCAGGGAATCCAGGGCCTGGGTGTCGCCTGAGACGACCGTTGACCGTGGGCTATTGTGGGCGGCCACCGAAAGTTTACTTTCCCAACCGGTCAGCCATTCAGTCGCTTCCTGTGCGGTCAGCTCAATCACAGCCATGCCTCCGGCGCCACTTACCCGGCTCATCAGACGACTTCGGCGGCAGATGACGCGAACAGCATCTTCCAGGTTTAAGGCCCCGGCCACATAGGCCGCTGCGACCTCTCCCATACTGTGGCCTATGACCATGTCCGGCTCCACTCCCCAGGAACGCCAGAGGGCGGCCAGCGCTACGCCGATGGAAAACAGGACCGGCTGGATGATCTCCACCCGGTCAAAACGGGAGGATGCGGCATCGGCATGGAGTTCCTGCAGAATCGACCAGCCGGTCTCTCGCCGGATAGCCTCATCGCAGGATTCCAGGGCAGCTTTAAATACCGGTTCCGTTTCGATGAGCTGCCGGCCCATCCCCAACCATTGGCATCCCTGTCCAGGGAAGATGAAGATTAATCGGGGTGGGCGGGATGAGGATCCTTGCGCCAGACCAGGGTACGCCTCTTGATTGACAAAAGCCTCGAGTGCCGCCGCTAGTTCGGTGGTATTTCTCCCCACTGCGGTCAGCCGATGTTCATGGTGCGCCCGACGGACGCTTGCCGTGTAGAGCGCATCGAAAAGCGGCGGCGACGAGGAAAGGAATCGGCACCAGCCGGCGGCGAGTTCCTTGAGGGCCTGAGGGGTGTGAGCCGAGATCGGCAACAGCCATGGGCGTGTGCGTATCTTGGCCCGGACCGCTACGGCAGGCGCCTCTTCGACAATCACATGGGCATTGGTTCCGCTGATTCCGAACGAGCTGACACCGGCACGCCGAGGCTGTCCGTCGGCTTCCCATGTTTGTTGTTTTTCGGCAATGGCAAAGCGGGTCTCAGCCAGACTGATCCGGGGATTTAAGGAGTGAAAGTGGAGCAGGCGAGGGATGGTCAGATGCCGCATGGCCAGGATTACCTTGATAATGCCGGCGACACCTGCAGCGGATTCGGCATGGCCGATGTTGGTTTTCACCGAACCGAGAAAGCACTGGTTTGTACCGCTGCCGTAGACCGCCTTTAAGGCCTCGAATTCGATGGGGTCTCCCAGCGATGTCCCGGTTCCGTGGGCCTCGATGCAGCCGATGGTCTCGGCACTCACGTCGGAATCGGCCAGGGCCTTGCTCAGAACCTCCTGCTGAGACAGGACATTTGGCACCGTAAGACCCGAAGAATGGCCGTCGTGGTTCACCGCTGATCCCCGGATCACAGCCCAGATTCGATCGCCCGCCTCTTGGGCGGCTGAGAGACGTTTGAGCAGGATCATACCGCAGCCCTCAGCCCGTACATAGCCGTTGGCCCGGGAGTCGAAGGTCCGGCACCGCCCGTCCGGGGACAGGGCCCGGGTTCGTGAAAGTCCGTCCATGACGGACTGGGAGAGAATGCAGTTAGCGCCTCCGGCCAGGGCCAGGTCGCACTCCCCGTTGCGCAGGCTTGCCGTCGCCAGGTGGAGGGCGACAAGCGAAGACGAACAGGCGGTGTCGACGGTCAGGCAGGGTCCCTGCAGCCCCAGTACGAAGGCCAGGCGGCCCGCCGCCACGCTGGCGATGTTGCCGGTGAGACTGTAGGCATCGTGCAGATCCGGATCCAGGGAGTTAATCAGATGGGCGTAGTCCTGGCTCCAGATGCCGACGAAGACACCTGTCCGGCTGCCGGCCAATTGGTTTGGCGGAACCCCGGCATTTTCAAAGGCCTCCCAGGCAACCTCGAGCAACATACGCTGCTGCGGATCAAGGCTTGCTGCCTCCCGCGGTGCAATACCGAAGAAGGTATTGTCGAAGCACTCGATGAGATCGGTATTCAACAGTCCCGCCCATCTGGCGCCCGGTTCGCCGCTCTTGGCACGAATCCGTCTTTCGGCCGGAATTTCGGTTATGGGGTCTGTTTCTTCCATCAACAGTTGCCAGAAGGTTTCAGGATCATGGACTCCTCCGGGGAATCGGCAGCCCAGGCCGATAACGGCGATGGGTTCCTTCTCCTTCATTTCCGTCATATCGGAGGGTATTTGGGGTTGCCTTCGAGCCTGTTTGGCGTCTTTTTCGGTCCTGGGTTCCATGGCATCGTCTTCAGCCGCGTCCTGATCTTCACAGACACGCAGGAGATGCTCCGACAGGGCGGAGAGGTTAGGGTATGTCCAAAGCAAGGTGGCCGAGAGGTGCAGGCCCAGCCCCCTTTCCAGCAGGTTGCGAAGTTCTATTCCCATCAAGGAGTCGATGCCGAGATCGGAAAAGGGTGTGCGGTTGTGGATGCGGGCAGGGTCTTGGTTTAAGACCTGTGACGCCTGATCCCGGACAAAGGTTTCAAGCCGTCTTCGGCGATCTTCGGCTGCCATGGTCATGAGCGTTCGGCGTAAGGCTGTCTCCCTGGGACTTAAAGAGGCTGTCTGCTCGATGGGAAGATGGGCGACGAGCGACGAACCGATGGCCTGGGGATAGTATTCCACCCATTGGCGCATATCCAGCCGCATCATAGCCACCTGAGCGGCTCTTGTCCGCAGGAGTTGGGGAAACAGAGCGCCTCCCTCAACGGCACTGGGGCCTTCCAGACCGCGGTGCCTCCCAGGCAAGACTGATGGATCATCTTTGGGTCTTAAGCTAGAGTCTGTCCAGTAAACGGTCTGGGCCGGCAGGCCTTCTGCCCTGCGCAGATGGGTGAGCGCTGCGAGAAAGGTATCTGCCAGGGCATTCATCCCGTATCCCGGCTGTCCCAACAGAGAGCCGGCAGCAGCGGAAAATACAAGAAAATCCAGGGGCAGCCCCAAACTCAGACGGTGCAGATTCCAACTTTTTGCAATTCGTACGGCAACGGCGGTTCGGTCGGAACCAAGTTCTGCAAGCCGCCCGGTCTCCAGCAAAGAGCCGCTCTGGATTATGCCGCGTAGGGGTGGAAGTTCGGCCTTGATACGATCAAGGCAGGCTGCCAGGGCAGCTGCATCGGCGAGATTGGCCTCCATGCTCACAACATCGGCCCCGTCCGTTTTCAGCTCGGCCATGGACATCTGCCAGGAGGATGAAGACAGATTCTCATCGGTGAGCAGGACCAGATGTCGAGCCCCTGCCGCAAGCAGCCAATGAGCGATGGTGAGGGCCTGGCTGTCCTGTCCGTCGGCGGTTATCAGGTAGGTTGCATCGGAGAGGATGTCAGGTTTTTCAGGTCGGTCCGAAGCAGCAGGAAGTCCCGGAACCAAACGGGCCCCGAATCGGCCCTCCGGACGCAGGGCCACCCCGTCTTCCGGATCCGGGCATTCGAGCTCTGCCAGAAGCGCTGCAGCTTCCCCTTCCATAGGCATCGGGCACAGGTCGATACATGCGCAGCGTATCTCCGGATGTTCCATGATGAGTGTATGACCAAGCCCCCAGAGAAAGGCCTGGTCAAGGGCAATGGCTTCCCGGTTGCCTACGGACTGAACGCCGCGGGTGACCAGCCTGAGGTTGGGAAGATTGCGCCAGGAAACCGAACCCAGCGCCTGGGTGAGATTAAGAATGGTCTCGATCTCCTCTTCCGTTTGTTGCCGGAAGATAGCATCATCGATTGGAGTGGTACGCGTTTTGAGGCGGACAATTCCCCGGCAGGGAGTACTGCCTGCGGAGATCTCCTGAAACAGATCTATAAACCCTTGCGGCGAATGCATTTCCAAGGTTCTGCAGCCACCGTTTTTGATGGATCGCGGTTTCGGGCCGATATGAAGGACCTTCTCACCCTTGGCTTCCAGGGCTTCGGCCAGTGTCTCCGCCGTCTCGACATCGTCGCTTATGAGCAGCCAAAGGCCTGGGACCAGGGTAGGGGTGGGAAGCTTGTCCAAAGGAGGCAGCTGCTGCCATTGGAGGTGGAAAAACCAGTCGTCCTTTGGGTGGTCATTTTGGCCTGTTTCAAAATTCCCGTTACCGGCCTGCAAGAGCGGATCCCGGTTTGTTCTCTTGCCGGAAGCGGGATATTTTTTGTTTTCAACATCCGGTGCGGCATTGATCCAAAAACGTTCCCGCTGCCAGGGATAGGCCGGCAGCGGCACCACATTGCCGGTGGGGTAGAGGCCGCTCCAGTTAATCTGCGCACCCTTAACATAGAGCTGCAACATCGTTTGAAAAAGAGCAGCCCGCTCGGGTTGATGGCGGCGGAGGCTTGGGAGGACAGCGAAATCTTTGTTCAGCTCTGCCAGGGTGGAGTCAATATCCGCCGACAGCACCGGATGCGGGCTGATTTCGAGAAAGATCGCGGGTCCGGATGCGGAGGCGTTTTGGAGGGCATCGGCAAATCGGACGGGTTCTAAGAGGTTGCGGACCCAGTAATCGGCGGTAAGCCTTTCGCCATCCGCGGCCTGCGCGGTTACCGTGGAGATGATGGGCACTCTTTCAGATCGGGGATGAAGCCCTGTAAGATCGTCTTGCAACGCATCGGCGAACACATGCATGTGTCTGCTGTGGGCGGCGATATTGGCCCTGATCCGGCGGCCGAAGATTTTTTCCTTTTCCAGATGAACAAGCAGAGCATCGAGGGCGTCAAGGTCTCCGGAGACCACCGTTGCGCGGGGGCTGTTGCCGGCGGCGACGCAAAGCCGGCCCGCATACTGTTCGAGAAGGCGTTCTGTCTCGGCAAGGTTCAGTTCGACAACGGCCATACCTCCCAGGCCTGCGGCCGATTCCATAAGCCTGCTGCGTCGGCAGATGATGCGAGTCGCATCATCAAGGCTCAATGCTCCAGCTATCCGGGCTGCAGCTATCTCGCCCAGGCTGTGGCCCAAAACCATGTCCGGTTCGATTCCCCAGGATTGCCAGAGCGTGGCAAGGGCGATTTCCAGGGAGAACAAAAGAGGTTGGACAATATCCTGGCGATTAAGACGGGCGTTTGCTTGATCCTTTGCAAGTTCTTCGAGAATCGACCAGCCGGCTTCATGACGCACGGCCCGGTCGCAGTCAGAAAGACAGTCCCGGAAGACAGGCTCGCAGGCCAGCAACTCGCGGCCCATTCCCTCCCAGTGTGCACCCTGGCCTGAGAAGACAAAGACAATCCGGGGTGCGTTGTCTGGAGCTGTGTTTCCGGCAGAAAGGCCGGAGTGCGGCAGGCCCTGCGTATAAGCCGTAAGCGCTGCTGCCAGCTCGGCTGCGTTTTTGCCCGTCACCGCCAGGCGATGAGAGAGATGGCTGCGGCGTACACTTGCGGTATAGACGGCGTCCGGCAACGCCGTCATTTTCTCCAGGGCCGTCAACCAGTTCCGGGCCATTGCCTGCAGGGCCTTTTCCGAATTGGCCGATAGCGGCAGCAACAGAGGCCGGTCACAGCTCTTTACAGGAAGGGTGGCGGCGGGTGCCTGTTCGACAATGACATGGGCGTTGGTGCCTGTGATCCCGAACGAGCTGACTCCGGCCAGATGGGGGCCGGATTCTGCCGGCCATGGGCGATATTCGCTGCAGACCTCGACGGGAATACGATTCCAGGGGATTTTCGGGTTCGGTCGGTGGAAATGGAGATGTGGGGGAAGAGATTCGTGTTGCAGGGCGAGAATTACCTTGATAAGACCGGCGACGCCTGCGGCAGCTTCGGCATGGCCGATCTGGGTCTTTACCGAACCGACCAAAACCGGTTGCTCAGTGGTCCTTCCTTCGCTGAAAACATTGCCCAAAGCCTGCAGCTCCACCCGGTCGCCCAAAGGAGTTCCAGTGCCGTGACATTCCACGTAGTCTATGGCAGCGGTAGACAGACCGGCGAGAATAAGAGCTCTGCGCACCAATGCCTCCTGCGAGGGACCGTGGGCTGCGGTCAGACTGCTGCTGGTTCCGTTCTGGTTTGCCACGCTTGCCCGAATGACAGCCAGAATTTTGTCGCCGTCTCGCTGAGCCGCCGAAAGCCGTTTGAGCAGGACGATACCGCAGCCGTCGCTACGTACATACCCGTCGGCGCCTGCATCAAAGGTCTTGCAGCGGCCGTCGGCTGCCATGACTCCCAGGCGAGACATATGGAGCGTATGCTCCGGGGAAAGGATGAGGTTGACTCCGCCGGCCAAGGCCATGTCGCATTCACCGAGGCGAACGCTTTGGCATGCCAGATGGACGGCGACCAGAGAGGAGGAACTGGCCGTATCCACTCCGACGCTTGGTCCTTGGAGTCCAAGGAAGTAGGAAAGCCGTCCGGCGGCGGCGCTGAAGGAGTTGCCGGTGCCGGACCAGGGATCGTTCACCAGGTCTGTTCGCTTTGCATAATCATTGGAAGAAATACCTATAAATACACCGGCCTGGCATCCTTTGAGCGATTCCCTGGTAATGCCCGCATCTTCAATGGCCTCCCAGGCCACCTCCAGAATAAGCCGCTGCTGGGGGTCCATGCTTTCCGCCTCGCGGGGGGAGATGTGAAAGAAATCTGCGTCAAACCAGCCGACATCTTTTAAAAATCCTCCCCAACGCAATGGCACATCCGGTTGCTTTTCGGTATACTTGCCGAGGTCCCAGCGGTCTTTTGGTGCCTCCCTTATGGCGTCGATTCCGTTTTTCATCAGGTCCCAGAAGGATTGAGGATCATTTGCTCCGCCCGGAAAACGGCAGCTCATACCGATAACGGCAATGGGATCATTGGTTTGGTCGGTCATAAGGCAGCTCCATTAAGAAGGTTTTTGGGAAAAGAGTCGGGGTATGGTTTCGGTTGAGGTTGAACTGTTTGATCCTGCCGTTTTTTCCGAACGACGGTCTTCTGTGCAGGCCTTGGAAAAAGGAGATACGGCAAGGGAGTATAAGATGATGTATATTGTCATACCTTGCAGGATCGGCAGCTATGTGTACGACAATGTTCACCCGAAACAACTATTTGAAATAACCTACCTAAATAAAGGTGTCAAGCCTTTGGTGGGAAAATCTCATAAAAGTCGAGTGGTTGGTTTCGTATACCAATCAAGGAGAAATTGTTTGGGGTTTCAGCTCGGACTGGGCAATGCATGCACGGCAATTTTACTATACACAGCGACATAAGAGCGATCCATCTCACCATGCCGCGTCGCCCGCTGTGGTGCCCACTCACGCACTATCGTGTACGCTGCGTGGGCTCCTCGCTCTGTTCCTTGCCTAATGAGCGTCTCACACGTATATCGCAATGAATAAAAGGAGAAAAGAGGTGATGGAACTCTTTACAATCGATGAACAAACCTGCACCCGGGACGGCTTCTGTGCCAAAGTCTGTCCGGTAGGCGTGATCGAGTTTGAAAAAGGACTCTATCCCAGACCCGCAGCCGATGCCGACAAGATCTGCATCCAGTGTGGTCATTGTGTGGCAGTCTGCCCCTCAGCGAGTCTCAGCCACAATACCATGCCGGTCGAGAGATGTACACCGGTGGAGGACGGTCTTCGGATTTCACCTGCTGCCTGTGAGCAGTTTTTACGGAGCAGACGTTCCATCCGACTGTATAAAAACAGGCAGGTCTCACGGGATGAACTGCAGAGGCTCATAGAGATAGCCCGATATGCTCCGTCGGGGCACAACAGTCAAGGGGTAAGATGGCTGGTTCTGGGAAACAGGGAGGAGTTACAGCGGCTATCCTCCGTGGTGGTGGATTGGATGCACTGGGTCATTGTCAATATGCCGGAGATGGCGGAATATATGCACCTGGACAGGACCGTCCGCCGATGGCGGGAAGGCGATGATGTTATCCTGCGTAATGCCCCTGCCGTAATCGTGGCCCATGCACCTGCAGAAGATCGCCACGCGTCCTCGACCTGTACCATCGCCTTGTCGTATCTGGAGTTGGCTGCCTTCGGACGGGGGCTGGGAACCTGCTGGGCCGGCTATTTCAATGCAGCGGCTTCTTCCTTTCCGCCCATGGCTAAGGCCTTGGGGCTTCCGGAAGGTCACCAGAGTTTCGGCGCCATGATGGTGGGGTATCCCGGCATAATCTACCGAAGACTTCCTGAACGCAATATCCCGGAGATCACCTGGCGCTTGGAATAACGATCAATCGAGAGAGTCCTGGTCGACTGAGGCAGAGAGGGAAAAAAGATCGACAACCATGTTGCGCGTCTCGTTGAGCCAGTGTCTTCTTTGGGTCAGGGAACTGGTGACGATCACATTGAAAGTTTGACGGCAGAAGGTGTGAATACCGCAAAGGTCGAAGATGCATCGTTTCCAGATAGCCTCTAAAGGATCACCGAAGACATCTAGCTCGCGCTCTGTCTCCGTGTTCGCTGTGTTAAACACAACTGCGGCCCGGGCCTTGAGCAATCCCACCGGTATCCCTTCCCCGGAATCGCCTTCCTCGAAGCGGTAGGCGATCCCGGGCCGAAACACGCGGTCGATCCACCCTTTCATGACGGCGGGAGGCTGCCCCCACCAGTTGGGGTGGACAATGACGATGCCGTCTGCCGACTGCAATTCGGCACAGTGCCTGGCAATGGACTCCGGAATGTATCCATCTGCGGGAATTTCTTCCTTGGTCAGTATCGGGTCGAATTTTTCCGCATAGAGATCGTGGAAAATGATGTTATGGCCGTTATCTCGAAGAGATTGGCACACCACTGAAGCGATGGCATGGTTGAAGCTGTTCGGGTCCGGATGCCCCAGGACTGTGAGTATTTTCATTTTTTTCCCTAAGTTTGACATGATGTTTATCCGAAAATCGGTCAAAGCTGAGGAGCAATCTCTTCACGGGACGCCATAAACCCATCCCTAGGGGTTTCCCTCCCTGGCTAGGGGTAGAGCTTCTTAACCTGAGCCCGGTCCGGCACACCACTGGCAGTAAGCGGCACTTGGTCTATAAACTCGACGTATTGGGGCTTTTTATACCGGGCGATCTTTGTGCCTACGAAATCAATTAATTCTTTCTCGTTGAGTTTACACCCCTTTTTCAATTGACATACAGCCTTGATGCCTTCCTTCCATTTGGGATCCGGAACACCGAAGACCACGGTTTTTTCAACCGCCGGATGCATCAGGATGGCATTTTCCACCTCTGCCGGGTAGACATTCTCTCCTCCTGGTTTTATGAGCTCTTTTTCCGCTTTGCGCCCCATATAGAAAAGAAAGCCGTCCCGGTCAAAGCGCCCCAGGTCGCCGGTATGGTGCCAGCCGCCTCGAAAAGTGTGGGCCGAGTCGTCAGGGAGATTGATATATTCTTTGAATATCATTGGGCCTTTCATTGCGATTTCACCGGTTTCTCCCGGTGCAACAGTCCGGTCCTCTTCGTCTAGCAGAACAACCTGAGCTGCCTGGACGGCCTTTCCAGCCGATCCCGGCCGCAGGTTGTAGGGAGAAACGGTTGCCAGGCAGGAGGTCTCGGTCTGACCGAAAAAGCTGAAGAAGGTGCCTCCCGTCAGATTCTGGTATCTAACGATGGTCTCGGCGGAATCAAGACCGATTACTTTTTGCAGGGACCGGAGATCAACCCCGTTTTTTTGCCCTTGATCGAGAAGTGAGCCGAGAATTGGGGCAAAATCGAACATGGCCGAGGCCTTTTTCTCCGCTACCAGCCGTGCTGCCACAGGGGCATCGAATTTTTCCAGATTGAGGCAGACGGCCCCTGCATGGTAGCAACTGATGGTCATGAACAGCCCTCCCACATGGAAAAGCGGCAGGATGTTCAGATGGACATCCTGTTCGGTAAGTGACATGGCCCGGATAAATTCCAGGCTGGAAAAGACGATATTGGCGTGAGTGAGCAGAGCTCCTCTGGGCCTTCCGGCAACGGCTGCAGTATGGATGATGACAAAACCGCTGTCCATGGAAACATCTTCTGCCTGGAAATCATCGGCTGCAATCAGAAGGTCCTGGAAATTCCCGGCAGAGGCGGCCTGTCCACAAAGGGTGAAGAAGTGCTGAACATTTGTAAGCTCAGGTTTTATCTTGTCAATCGTTTCACCAAAGGCATCGTCAAAAAAGACGATTTTCGCGTTGCCGTCAGCCAGGTTAAATGCGACCTCCCCGGTTGATAACCGCCAGTTTATGGGCAGCATTACCGCACCCAATGCAGCTGCCGCACCATAAAGGAGGAAATATTCGATGCTGTTTTTACCGACGACCCCTATTCTGTCTCCTTGTCCAATCCCTTTGCTTTTTAGCCCCCCGGCCAGTTTGTCAGTTAGCTCCCTAACCTCTTGAAAGGAGTAGGACTTGGCTGTTGCCTCCTCAGACCATGCGGTTCTGTTGCCGTAAAGTTCCGCATTCCGACAGATAATGTTGTAGTAGGTGAAATCAAAAAGTCCCATATCCGGTTTCCTTTGCTGAAAATATTCTTACTGTCCGCGCTGTGCGGGCAGAGTTCTATGCTCTTTTTGGTGGGAAATCATTTTTATACACAGCGACATAAGCGCCATCCGCCTCACCTTGGCGCGCTGCTTGTTGTGGTGCCGTTAAGCATAAAAAAGAGGATCGATAAAAGAGCTTACGGTATTTACAAAAAGAATGCAATTGTCCCTTCCTGCCGTGCGATTGCAAAAGAACGAGGGTATAACAAAAAAAATTAGTATTCACTTATTTTAAACGTTGAAAAGGTATATTAATTCTGTTAGGTTGCCGAAATTCAATATGTTATGGAACATATAGGTTTTTAGATGCAGTTGAAACAGATCCTTCTCTTGCTGAAAGGAGTGGTGTATGAAGAAAAAGTTTGCGATCGTATTGTCCTTGTTTTTTTTAGCCCTCTGTTCGCATGTCGCCTGTGCAGATGATTTTTCGGCCGGATTCAAGATTTCTACCCTCGGGCCGGGAGTCGAAGTGGAGCAGAAATTCGGTGTCCTTCTGGGAGTACGTCTTGGACTCAATTACCTGCCGATAACCACGCATTTTTCTGTGGACGATGTACGCTATAAAGCTGATTTCTCTTGGAAAAGCGCTTCACTATTGGCTGACTTCTATCCTTTTGCCGGGATATTTCGAGTCACGGGAGGCTTCTTTTACAATGGGAATACCGTAGATGTTTCTGCAAGCCCGCAAGGAGATGTGCAGATCTCGGATAACACCTATAACGCTTCCGATGTCGGCACAATCTCCGGCAGTGTTGATTTCAATGAATTGGCACCTTACCTGGGATTAGGCTGGAGCGCTGGTAGCGGCTCAAGCGGTGGCTGGACAGTCAGTGTCGACCTTGGGGTTATGTTCCAGGGGTCACCTTCAGTCAGCAGTTTGTCTGCATCCGGCTCGTTGTCCTCCAACCCTGCATTTAATGCGGATCTGGATCAAGAGCGGGATGATATAAAGGATAAAATGGATTCATTTGAATATTATCCGGTAGTGGCATTTGCCGTGAGCTATCATTTTTAACACGTTCCTGATTTATCGAAGGAACCGGGCAAGAAGCTATACACAGCGACATAAGAGCGCTCATCTCACCATTCCGCGTCCCATGCTGTGGTGCCTACTCACACTCACGTACTATCGTGTACGCTGCGTGGGCTCCTTGCTCGACTCCTTGTCCAATGAGCAGCTCACACTTATGTCGCTACGTATAAAAATTTCTTGAAATGGCATGGCTGGACAAATAGGATAAAAATATACAGGGGAGTCACTTGCAAAAAGGTCTTCTCGGAGTCTCGCTTGCTCGCTTACCGGCCCAAACTTCGCGTTATGCTCAAAATTTTATCCTCGGAGGTAAGCACCCTCTGGGCATAAACTCTGACTCCGATATCACTTATATGCCTGCGGTAAAATTTTTCGCATGCCTTGATATTTAACCGGTAAGCGTAGACTCCGAGAATACTCATTTTGCAAAAGGCTCAGGGTTGTATTTTTTTTATCTAAAGTCTCACCTCTCATGACCTTGGTCTTTCTTTCCTAACTGTTTTTTTATCGGGGAGTCAATCTCTTTCTAACTGAAAGTGGAGGGATAACGGTGTTTAAGAAAATACTGGTTCCATTGGATGGTTCGGACTTGGCTGCAAGGGTTCTCCCGCAGGTAGAGGAGTTGGCCAAGTGCATACAGGCAGAGATCACATTGATCACTGTCGGCAATACACTGATTGCAGGGACAGTAAGTGATTCCGTTCCCGTGGGATTTGCCGATTTTTGCGCTCAACTGAAGACGCAGGCGGAGAAAAAACTCAGCACGGCAGCCCAGACCATAAAAGAGGTCAAGGTGAGTTGGGTCTATAAAGAGGGAGCTGCAGCAGCGGAGATCATTGCCTATGCAGCGGAAAACTCCTTTGATTTGATTGCCATGGCCACGCACGGGATGGGAGATGTTGCCTGGGTAATCGGTAGTGTTGCCGAAAAGGTGGTCAGAAGGGCGACAGTGCCTGTGTTGCTGCTGCGTGTTCTCGGGGCAGGGCGTCCATCGGCCAAAACGGGTCAATCGACGTCACCATAACGAAATCCAGGTCAGCCTGACGTTCAAGAGTCGAGGCGGTCTGCTAGCTAAAGAGACGTGGGGTTCACTCTTCTACGGTATGTGAACCTTACAAGCGACGTGGGAAAGCGGACCGCATCGGCTCTCCCAAAGGGTGAAAAATGAGCTGGTAGGGTTATTTTTTCCAGGTACAACTTATTCCCGAATACACAAATCGTTTCCCTGTAAATTTCTTACAAACGTCTGGTTAAGCTCCGATCCGTTCTTTGGAACCCAGCGTTTCCAGCCGGTCCAATTCTTTGATATGGTTCTTCTCTTCTTCAATGATACGCTTCATTTTGAGGAGTGAGTCTACGTCATCGACGAAATCCAACAGGAAGTTATAAAAAACTATGGTGTCCTGTTCAAAAGCCTTTGATTTTTCCAGGACCTCGGTAACGGATTCGCTACGCTCCAGTTCGCTTTGCCTGAGAAGAAATTCGTTGCCTTTGACCATGTCCTGCAGCAGACTCTTTCCCACGGCCTCCATTTTTCTCTGCTCTGCCGTCAAGGGCTTTGTCGATCGGATCGATTCAAACAATTGGGCATGCTGGCATTCCTGGTCAGCCATCCAGACAAGGGTGGCGGCAATCTCCGGATCCCGGGCAGCATCGCCTGCACGTCGATAGGTTACTTCCCCGTTTCTTTCGATCTGCACGGCAATATTACAAATGTCGTTGAGGGTGAACATGTTGTCTCCTTGGTCCTCCGAATGCGTCGACGATGGTTGAGATCTCTTTTGCTTCATTGTACAGATTTTTTACCAACAGAACATTTTTAATTCAAAAAACCAAGCACAGGAACCGATTTGAGAATTTTTCTTATTTATCTCCCTGTACAACACCACACTGTGGCATTAGTGTATATTATTGGCTTATATCCCGGGTTTTTTTGACCAGCATGGCTGGATTATACTGCTCTGCCGCTAATACCCGAATGGGTGACCCGTAAAGGTGTTTATGCCCTTTAGAGGCACAACAGAGAATGGAATCGGATCTTCGGCAAACGCCGACAACGTCAGCAATGATTTTCAGAAAAAAGATTCCGGGAAATAGAGGAGGTAGCCATGCTCACAGTTTTTCAAACGGAAATTCTCAATCCGAGAAATTTCATTGTCACCCTGGAGCTCGTTCCCGGCCGGTATTCCACAGGTAAATCTGTGGACGCTGTTAAAGGGATTGCCAGGGATTCTTTTGCCGATGGCAGGATAGCGGCGGTATCGGTGACTGATAATCCGGGCGGCAACCCCTCGTTGAGCCCGGATGTTTTAGGACATGATATTTTCCAGGTCGGCATGGACGTCATCGTTCATTATACCAGCCGTGACCTGAACCGAGTCGGCATGGAAAGCAGGGCCCTACAGCTGGCGATGATGGGAATGAAGAATCTTCTGGCCTTGACCGGGGATTATACCGGAAAGGGGTTCGGCGGGCAGGGTGCACCGGTTTTCGATCTGGAATCGGTGAGTGCTATCATGCTTCTGAGAAAACTGAGTGAGCGGATCATCGAGTCGGGCGATCCCGACGGGTTTTTTGTGGGGTGTGCCGTCTCGCCGTTTAAACGAACAGAGTCCGAATGCGCCGCTCAATATACCAAGCTCTGTAAAAAAATTGCTGCAGGTGCGGATTTTATCATAACCCAGCTCGGTTACGATGCGCGCAAGTTTGCCGAGTTGATGACCTTTCTCAAGCAAGGAGGACTGCAGCATATGCCGGTAATGGGTTCTGTTTATGTTCTCAACCCGAAGGCGGCCAAGATTATGAACAAAGGGATCATCCCGGGTGCGGTAGTAACGGACAAATTGTTAGAGATTATCAGAAAAGAATGGGAGACACCGGAACAGGGCCGGCGACTGGCCATTGAACGGGCGGCCAAGCTCGGAGCCGTCCTCAAAGGGCTCGGTTATCGGGGAATGCATATAGGCGGCATCCACAAGAGCTTCGACGTTGCCGGAAAGATTTTGGATCGAATGAAGGAGATTGAAGCGGATTGGCAGGATTTTTATTACGAATTCGATTTTCCGCAGCCGGAAGGCTTTTATATCTATCCCAGTAATTCATATGGTGACAGTCCCACCGAGATGTTTGGGCAGAACCCGGTCGATCTGTCCATGAAAGACAAATTACACTTTTCCTTTTTGGAGAAGGTACATAATGAACTTTTCGCCTTTGAATCATCTCTGGCTCCGGCTTGCCGGAAGGTGAGCCAGTGGGTTGACAGGCATAAAAAGGTGGAACGGGTGGCATCGTATCTGGAGAACACCACGAAAAAGGCACTCCTTGACTGTCAGCATTGCGGTGACTGCGCCATTCAACATGTGGGATTCCTCTGCCCTGTCTCCCAGTGCCCAAAACATACCCGAAACGGCCAATGCGGCGGCAGCCGCGACGGCATGTGTGAAGTCTATCCAGACAAGCAGTGTGTCTGGGTTCGCGCGCACAGGCGTTTGACCTACCATGGGAAAAAATTATCAACCGAGTGTATTCCCCCCAGGATGTGGGAACTCAATAAGACCAACTCCTGGCTCAATTTTCATCTGAAACGCGATCACCAGAGTGCTGATGCCGAACAATTCAGATTGAAAGTGCCTCCGGCCACCGAAGAAGACAAAAAAATGAAAAATTAAGGCTGTATTTTTCCGATCTCATTTTCGCAACCGATACTCATTTCCTGCTCGAAGAGATGACATGCCTTCATAATTGGTGGAATTTCCTTGAAATCCCGCAGAAAAATCAGAGAATTTTCGAATGTAATAAATTGAAAACTGAGAATATCTTGCATGAGCGATTGGAAGTGGATACATTACAATTCTTGTGAAGGTATCGGCTACCGGTCCGGTAGCCGGTTTTTAGATCAATCTCAGATAACGATCATTTATCCTCTCACCAAGACCGCAGAGTTAACCCGGTTATTATTCAATGGAAACAAAGAATAGTCTGAACCGTAGTTTCTTGAGAGTGAGTTCAAAAGAGCGCGAATCATTGCACTTCGAAGGTAATGCGTGAGTCTCGGACCTTGCAGAGACGACATGGATTCTCCGCCCTTTTCCTGGCAGTGATTGCAAGAAGATCAGTGTGCGTTAAGGCTCATGGAGCAACATTTATTTGAGTCCCTCGACATCCCGCATAACAAGATTGAAAAAATCTTATGGAAGTGGGTCTCTTTTTCAAAGCAGCATTCCATCGGAATTCTTCTTGCTTTTCTAGCATTTGCAATACTCGCAGCGCTGTTTGCTACGCGTATTCACCTCGATTCCGACCTCGAATCCTTATTGCCGCAGAAGTCTGAAACCATTCAGGCCATGAAGGAGACCAGGAAACGCTACGGAAGCGCCGATCTTTTCACTGTCTCTATCGTCATGAAGGATCCTGTGGAAATCACACACATCCAGGATGGGATTCGCCATGAAATGCTGGCTCACTGGAGCGATGCCGTAACTGTGCAGGTTGATAGGGATGGCAGTTTTTTCCGTAAGCATGCATTGCTGTATTTGCCGGATTCCGAACTGCAACGGTTGGAAGATCGCCTGAGCGCAAAAAGGGATGAGCTTAAACTTGGACCTTTTGGCCTGGACCTGCTTTCCATTGGCGCAGATGGTTTAACAGACCCTTGGTTCGATGCCGATACGCCGGCACAACTTGGCCTGCCCGACGAGGCTGCTGATCAGTTCCGCAAATTCCTGAAAACAGATGTCGCAAAAGACAGGGACCAAGAGATCGATCGAAAGCAAGGCATCCCCGACTCTCTTAAATCCCGCATGATCGGAAGGCTTGATGATGGCCGGTATGAAGGACTTGTCCAGGCCGTGCTCAAATATCCCAGTTCGGATATCGGTTATGTAAAAACAGTACTCGCCCGATCCAAGCTGATGCTTGGTGTATATCAGAAGAGGTATGGGAATCAGCTCGAGATCGGCGTCGAAGGCCCGTATCAAAACCTTTCGGATGTCGAATCCCTTTCCACCAACGGCACCATAGCCACAGGAATCTCGGTATTCCTCACGCTCTGTATTGTGCTCTTCTATTTCCGTGCTCCGGGACCGATCTTTCTGGTTTTGGGACAAGCTGCTGTTTCGTGCATGCTGACGCTGGGCTTTGTTGGTCTGACGTATGGGCGCCTTAACCTCTACACTATTTTCGTTATTGCAATCCTCTTTGGCATGGGAACAGACTTCTCTTTATATGTAATGGGTTATGGTCAACGCATGTGTCGCAGAGGATTGCCATGGGATATTGCGGTTGCCCGCACCTTGTCCGATCTGTTTTCGTCGCTTGTGATCGCCTGGATCACTACGGTTGCGGGTTTGCTGACGCTTCTCTTGTCGCGGTTTGCCGGTTTCTATGAATTTGGAATTATCGCCTCAGCCGGTATGACATTCAGCCTGATTCTTACCTTCTCCTTTCTCCCGGCCGCCATCCTGGCTACTCACGACATCACGCAATGGAAGCTTTTTCGATGGCTGCGTATTGAACCCTCCAGGATAGAATCTCCAACAACCAATGAACCAAAATGGCTGCCGCATCTTGCGACTGCAACTGCAGCTATCGCTATCGTCGGTGCTGTTTTACTCACTCCGTTTGCCTGCAAGGTGCAGTTTGAATACGACTTTTCGAACTTGAGCGAGTCGCATAAAAGCTGGGCTGGAGATATCCTGCATGCTGTAGAAAAAATGTTGCCCGGCCATTTTGCCTCGGTTTCTGCAACCGAGACCAAACAATATCCCGTGAGCATAGCCATAGGATCCAGCCGTACCTCAAGCCAGCCTGTGGTGATCCTTGCCGACAACAGAGCTCAAATGGATGCGGTTTATGACACCTTGCTCTATCGTCTGACCGTGCAGCACGACCCACTGCTGCGCAGTTTTCTCACCTTGCGCAGTTTTGTACCAAAAGAATCCGACCAGAAAGAACGTGAGAAAAGACTTGCCCGGATTGAGTCTATCGTTTCGGACAAGATCTTCGATAAGGCCTCGGGGCCCGATTCTGAGATGATCACTATGATACGAGACATGGCCAAGGCCAAACCCTTCCAAGCCAAGGATATTCCTTCGTGGGCTCTCGACTTATTGCGGGAACGCGATGGTCATTATGGGCGCATAGGGTTTATCTACAGCCGTTTCAAGAGCGAAGACGCACGGCAGGCCCAGAATTTTGAGGATCACTACAGCCATTTTACTGTGCACGGCAAAAACATCATGTGCTATTCCTCAAGCTTCGTCTATGCCGATCTCGTACGCCTGGTGCGACAGGACAGTGTGCGGATGAGCATTTTCATGCTTTGCATCCTCACTGTTCTTCTTGCTGTTATCCTGCGTAAACCCGCTTCGATATTGGTCTGCCTCCTTGGCATGGCAGTCAGCGTTGTATGGATTTTAGGCCTCATGGGAATCCTTCATCAGAGGTTGGGCGTCTTTAATCTGATCGTAATTACAACCATACAGGCTGCGTTGACCGATGTGGTGATCTATGTGGTGCTTGCCTGGGAAAGACAGCATCGACAAGGATTGCGCGAGATATATGCGGGTATGGGGTCCCTTATGGCAGTGGCTGTCGGCACGACCATCGCAGGCTATGCTGGGATGCTCTTCACAAGCCATCTTGGTATTCAAAGCATTGGAAGCTTCGCGGTGATCGGCCTAGGTTCGTGTCTGGTTGCCTCGCTGTGCGTTACACCATGGTTGTGTTTGAAACTGCTCAAGAAGAAAGGAGCTTTGCCATATGTGGCCTGAGATTTTGATATTCTGTTTTGCTTTTTCTCCTTCTACTGCAACAGCAGTAGAAGGAGGTGAATTCATAGTGGGACTCTCCCAAAAACAATTACGTAACTCATCCCAGATCAGAGTGCAGATCCCCTCCTAAGAGACATGGCAGTCATATCAAAACCAAGATTGAATACAAAAAAAATCAGAACCATCCTCGATGATTGCCAACAAAGGAGAAAACAACCTGGGAAAGGGTATCCCTCAGCTCCTAGATATTGAAATTATATCAATTTATACCATTTGTTGTGCTCGCTTGGCGGGAATGGACATGCATGAGAAATGCGGGTTACGGTTCCTGTTTCAGGTAAGCCCGTTTCCAGCTTTGGTGCTTCGTGGCGTTATAGTCGTTTAAGGCATGGTAGAATGCCCCGACGACAAGTTCGGCACAATGAACGTGGTCCGGCGGCAGGGTTTCCAGGTAATCCACCAGGTTCTCGGGGCTTATGCGCCAGCTGTCGGAAACGCTTCGGCCTTCCACCAGATAAGCCAGAGCATTGGCGCAGGCATTGGTATGCAGACAGCCCTGGATCTGGAAGGTGACCATCTGTATCATGCCACCTCGGATGGAGAGATACAGTTCGATGGTATCACCGCAATCGCCAACCCGTTTGCCATATCCGTCCGGTCTTTCCAATGCACCCAGACGATTGGTCCTGGAGGCCAGGTCGATAAAATGTTCCGAATATGCTTGTTCTTCTTTGATTTGCAGATTTTCCATAGGGTATCTCTTTTCACGGTCAACGTCATGACCGAAACTCCGGTCTGTCTCTCTTCCTTTCCCAGGAATCTTCCGGCAGGGATGGTCCAATTTTGTAACCTGTACACATAGACCTGTGGTGCGGTCGATCTTCATTTATAGCATTGTCTTAAAACTTTCTGCAAGAAGAAAGCTGGTTGCAGTACGGCGGGAGGCCGGGGCTCCGGTGCTTTGGAACGCGGCAATTACAAAAAACCTTCATCCCGGGCAGGAGATTACTACAAGCACTGAAGAACAAATGTGCTAAGATTTCGGGCAGAAGCGTTTTATAACGTCATCAGGACTTGAAATACCTGTGGATACCATATACAGTTCAATGCCGGAGGGAGCGGTTGTCCCATGTGTTATTTTATGCGGGTTAAAGAGGTCAAAAGGGAGGCATAGGTGGATCATGCGAGAGACCGTTTATTATATACAGGCATCCGATGAGGAAAAAGACGATATCCTGAGTGGCAGGTTGCAGACACTGATTGAGGAAAAAGACCTGTTGGGATTTGTGGCTGAAAGGGACATTGCCGCGGTGAAGACCCACTTCGGTGAGTCGCCTGAACTCGGATATGTCAGGCCGGTGTACTTCAAGATGCTGGCCGAGGCTGTGAAGAAAAGAGGCGGAGCCCCCTTTCTGACGGAAACCTCGACGTTGTACAAAGGCAACCGCGACAACGCCGTCAAACATATCGCCCATGCCCATGCCCAAGGTTTCAGCCTTGCTTCAACCGGAATGCCGATTATCATGGCCGATGGCCTGTTCGGCGATGAAGAGTATAACGTGCCGATAAACGGTAAGATCTACAAATCCGTTCATGTAGCCGGGCTCTTGGCCAAATGTAATTCTCTGGTGGTGGTATCTCATTTTACCGGTCACCTGGCTGCAGGGTTCGGCGCCGCGTTAAAAAATATAGGAATGGGATGCGCCAGCCGCAAGGGAAAGATGGAGCAACACTCAACGGCAAAACCGAAGATCGCTAAAAAGAAATGCACAGGTTGCGGCACCTGTGTCAAATGGTGTCCGGAAGAAGCCATTACCCTGGTGGATGAATGCGCAGTGATTGCCTCGGCAAAATGCATCGGATGCGGGGAATGCCTGGCCATGTGCCGTTTTGATGCCGTCAAATATAACTGGGGGGCGACCTACGATGATCTCCAGAAAAAGATTGTTGAACATGCTTTCGGTGTTTGTTCGTTGTTTGGGGAAAAAAGCCTGTTCATAAACATCCTGACCAGGATTTCCAAGGACTGCGATTGCCTGGGGCATAGCTTTAAAAAGATTGTCCCGGATGTTGGCATTCTCGTGTCCCGCGATCCTGTAGCCTGCGATGCCGCCTCATTGGATCTTGTTGAAAAGCAAGCTGGTACGTTGATCTCGCAACTGGCATACGATATTCCTCACCGTGTGCAGCTTGAATATGCCAAGGAACTCGGTTTCGGTAATACGGAATATGAGCTGGTATCAGCCTGAGGGTGAAGAGACAAGCTTTATCAGCTCGAGACTGGACACGATACCAACTGGTTTGGCATTCTCGCCGGTTACCAGCAGGTGATTAACCCCAGCCTCGTTCATAACCTTTATGGCCGAGATGACGTCTTCATCCTCATCAAGCTGCAGGCAGGAGTTTCTGGTGGAGTTTTTGGTGTGGAACTCGCATTTCGTCATAAAGCTTGAAATTTTTGTTTCCCTCGGGTCTTTATCGTCTGCAAGGGCGGAGTTGACATCCGATACGGTAAGGATGCCGACAAGCTCCTCCCCGATTTTTACCGCCAAGACCGAAACGTTGGCCTTGCTCATCATCTGCATTGCCGCTTCAAGACTGTCGTCGACGGCAATGACAGGGAATTTTCTATTGATTGCGTTTTTGATTCTTTTACCCGTTATCATATTATCCTCCCGTAAATTATGGTAGAGATGTGGTTGAAAAATCAATTTCATCTCCGGACAACCGTACCTACACTATATGTATTTACGACCTAAAGGTCTGTATCTTGGAATAGAAAAATATTTCCTCACCTCAAATTACAAGGGGTTGGCATAATATACTGATTCGTTGTAAAGGGGCGAGAGAGGAAACCTCTTGTCATTGAAGGTAAAAGGCAATAGGATTTATTCCCAGGTGTTTACATCTCCTGAGTGCAAAACATTCAAACGATTCATAGAAAAAGTTTTTATTAACCTTGTAAAGGAGGCTTTATGGCCAAGGCACTGATTGTCTATGCAACCCGTACCGGAGAAACCCGGTCCATCGGCGAACTCATTGCGGAAGGGCTGCGTTTTTCGTTGATCGATGTAACCATAAAGGACGTTAGAGAGATAAAGACGGAGGCCGACCTGGAGGGATATGACGGATATGCCTTTGGTTCTTCGACCTACCATGGCGAGATGATGAACAGCATGAAGACCTTTTTATTCCTTGCCGAAAAGGCAGCCTTGCAGGGTAAAAAAGGTGCGGCTTTTGGTTCCTACGGTTGGAGCGGAGAAGCAGCCGAGCGTATCTTTTCAACTATGAAAAACATTTACGGAATGGATATGGTCAGCACTCCTTTGATGTTGAAGACCAGTGTGGTTGAGGGCGGCATAAAGGTGGCCCAGAATTACGGCAAGGAAATGGCGGCCAAGATCGAAGGGTAACGCTTTCTCACCAAAGGGATGAACATTGCATTTAAAAAGCCGGTGCGGGTCGGGGTGCAATTTTCTGTAAAATGTCTTGCTCTTCCTGCCGTGGAGACAAATTGACACAGTGTTCATGAGAAATCCGGGCTGACGGAGTATCATCACCCCAGGATCCACTCCTCAATCCTTATGTGTGGTAAGGGATTACGTGATCATATCCAGGAGAGGTGCCTTCCTGTGAGGAAAACGCCTCTAACCTGCCTGTCCCGTTGTATTTCAGAAGACTGTGATTGCATATTTCAACCTCCTTGTTCTTCAGGCGCCTCTGGCGCTGTACAGTTTGTTGCCCACGGCTTGGAAAACCAGCAGGCAATAATAAAATATGAGAACGACGTTTGTGTTCGTCAAGAGGTCCGGGCAGGTTCTTCGCCGGGTAACGAAAGGAAAGGAGGGCGGCCCGCGATGTAATCGCCGGTAAAGATAGAGCGCTCAAAAGTCGTCAGGCGCGGATTGCCCTCTGAGACGTCGGCGATGAGATCATCAAGATCCTGGAAAATCAGGCGATCGGCGCCGATGATTTCGGCGATCTGCGCCTCTGTGTGTCCTGAAGCCACAAGTTCTCCAGCTGAGGGCATGTCGATTCCATAAACGTTCGGGAAGCGCACCGGCGGGGCCGCCGAGGCGAAATACACCTTCTCGGCTCCAGCAGACCGTGCCAGACGGATGATCTGTTTGCTGGTGGTGCCACGCACGATGGAGTCATCCACCAGCAGCACTTTTTTATGAGCAAACTCCTGGATGATGGGGTTGAGCTTACGACGTACGGATATCTCCCGTTCCTGTTGGCTGGGCATAATGAATGTCCGGGTGATATAACGATTCTTGACAAAGGCTTCCCGGTAGGTAATTTCAAGATGCTGAGCCAGTTCGAATGCTGCAGTCAGGCTGGAATCAGGAATAGGTATGACGACATGGAAATCGTGATCCGGCCATTCGCGTTTGATCTTGTCCGCCAGACTTCGACCCATGCGCAGCCTTGCCTGGTAGACCGAAGTCCCGTCGATTACCGAATCGGGACGGGCCAGGTAGACATATTCGAAGATGCACGGTGAGAGGTTTGCCTCGTCGCTGCACAGCTTCCTGTGCAGACGGTTATGTTCGTCAATATAGACGGCCTCCCCCGGGGCGATATCACCGAGACAGGTGAAACCCAACACATCGAGTGCGCAGCTCTCCGACGCGATCATGTATTCGAGCCCTTTCGGACTCCGGCGTTCACCCAGCACAGCAGGCCGGATACCGTGGGGATCGCGAAATGCGACTATGCCGCAACCGTTGATCATGGCCACAGCCGCATAGCCGCCCCGGCAGCGGTGATGAACGCCGGTCACGGCCTTAAAAACAGTCTCGGATGTCAACCGGGGCCGGGCGTGTTTCTGCAGTTCCCGGGCAAAGATATTCAACAGAACCTCGGAGTCCGAATCGGTGTTGATGTGGCGACGATCCACCTTGTACAGTTCCTCTTTGAGCTTGACCGCATTGGTGAGATTGCCGTTGTGGGCCAAGACAATTCCATAAGGAGAATTGACGTAAAACGGTTGGGCTTCAAGGGGCGAATGGCCGCCGGCAGTAGGGTAGCGTACATGCCCGATGCCACTGGCGCCAAGCAGGCGTTTAAGGTCGGCAGCCTGGAATACATCCCGAACCAGACCACTGGCCTTGTGAGAATAAAGCCTGCCCTCGCTACAGGTTGCGATTCCTGCGGCATCCTGTCCCCGGTGCTGCAGGATGCCTAATGCCTCATAGAGGACAGGTGCGACCGGGGTGAACCCGGCAATTCCTGCAATTCCACACATGGTGTATCCTTGAACCCCGCTCTTTTCGGATCTCTAGCGGTGCCGATAAAAAGTACTGAAAAACCTGCGGCAGACTTTCGGGCGGCTCCGTGAAGGTACATGCCCGGTTCAGCTCCGAAGAGATCTTCCTGCAATGAGAGGGCAAATCTATTCTTACAAGGATAAACAATATGACGAGGGGAAAATTAATCAATGCCCGGTCGGCCGGTCTGGCCATCCTTGCTGATTTGTACGTGAGTGGGGGATATTTTAAGCGCCCATTATTTGACATGAGAAATATGTCAGGATATTGCTTTGACGGTAAAGGGATTGGAAAATAATGACCACAAAGCCAGATAGAAAATATTTCAATTTTGTTAGGAAAATATTTTCCTTTACCTAAGGAGATCAATATGTTCAGATTAATAGATTTATTAGGATCACGGCGTCTGGAAGGGAGATCCCTTCCTTTTAGACTGGTCGGATAGAATGGAGAGAACAGGAGATCGGAAGATGGAAGACGAAACGAATAGGTTCCCCGGATGGATGGTTGTATTTCTTGCGGCTGTTCTGCTCATGCTGGTGATCGGGAGTGCCTCCTTTTATTCCATACAAAAATCCAATGTCCGAAGCCAGATCAAAAAAGAATTTAATGCCATCGGACTGCTCAAGGTAAAACAGATTGTCGACTGGCGCAGGGATAAACTGGCTGATGCGGCAATCTTGGTGAAAAACCCCTATTTTTTAAATGGTATTACCCGGTTTTTGTCTGATCCTAACCCACAGGATACCAAGGCGCTGCAAAAATTTTTCCACAGTTTTGCCGTACAAAACATCTATGACGATGTTCTGCTGACTGATCCCAAGGGACGGGTCCAATTCAGCTTGATCGGCAAGAAAAATCTCCACAGTGTCGACCAGAAGTCTTTGCCTGCGGCATTTCGTGAACGCAAACCCGTATTTACAGAGCTGCATGAAGAAGTGCATACGATTCCGCACATTAGTGTGGTTGCCCCGATTTTTGCCGGAGAAAGCAAAGATGCACCGCCTCTCGGTGCTCTTATCTTAATACATGATGCCAGACAATTCCTCTATCCGTTGATCAAGTCCTGGCCTACTGCTACGCAGACAGGAGAAACACTGTTAGTCCGCCGGGATGGGGACCATGTCCTTTTTCTCAATAATCTTCGCTATTCTCCTGATGCCGCATTGAAGCTGCGCATTGCCATGACACAAACCGATGTTCCTGCCGTCATGGCTGCTATGGGGCGAACAGGGATTGTCGAAGGCAGGGACTATCGTGGGGTCGAAGTCCTGTCAGTACTCCTGCCAATCCCTGGATCTCCTTGGTTTATGGTGGTTAAAGAGGATGAGTCAGAGGTCTTCCACGCTTGGAACATCCAGGCGCTGTTAATCCTGGCATTTTTCACTGCGGCTGTGGCGGGGCTTGTGGCAACCGGTTTGATCGTATGGCAACGCAATAAAAAGGTCTATTACAGGAAACTCTACAGCACCGAGTCCATACTTCGAAAAAATGTTGAACGCCACAGTATCACTTTGAAGGCAGTGGGCGATGGAGTCATTGCCACGGATATCAAAGGAAGGGTGGAATTGATAAACCCGGTGGCCGAGGAGCTTACCGGTTGGTCACAGGCCGAGGCCCATGGCCGTTCCCTGGAAGAAGTTTTTCATATTATCAATGAAGAAACCAGGATGCAGGTGGAAAACCCTGTGTCTATGGTTCTGCGCAAAGGTTTGGTCGTAGGTCTGGCCAATCATACACTGCTTATTGCCAAAAACGGCACAGAACGACCCATTGCCGACTCTGCTGCCCCTATCCGTGATACCGAAGGCGAGCTCATAGGTGTTGTCCTGGTTTTCCGTGATCAAACCGAGGAGAGGCGAGCCCAACGGCTCTTGAAGATGCGATTGAGTCTGTTGGAATATGAGGTGGCTTCCCCTCTGCAGCCGTTATTGCAGAAGGCCCTGGATGAAACCATGGAGCTGGTGCAAAGTCCTATCGGTTTTTATCATTTTGTTGAGGATGATCAGAAGACCCTTTCCTTCCAGCAATGGTCGAGCAGGACCTTGCAGGAATTTTGCCGGGCAGAGGGACTGGGAAAGCACTATAACATCGATCAGGCCGGGGTCTGGGTGGAGTGTGTTCATCAGAAAAAACCTGTAGTCCATAATGATTATCCATCCCTTGCGAATAAAAAAGGCCTGCCCGAAGGTCATATGCATATTATTCGCGAGTTGGTTGTTCCGGTCATTCAAAATGAAAAAGTAGTGGCAATTTTGGGTGTCGGAAACAAGCCGGAGAATTATACCCCAAAAGATATCGAGACAGTATCCTACATGGCCGATGTAACGTGGCGCATTATAGATAAAAAGCGAACTGACGAATTGCTCTTAAAGAGTGAGGCGAGGTTTAGAGACCTCTTTGACAACGCCCCCATCGGAGTATTTACCACGACCTCTCAAGGCAAGGCCTTGTCCGCAAATACCTCCATGGCTCAGATACTGGGGTTTAGTACTCCTGCTGAGGCCTTGGCCTATTACAGTGACCTTCGGACGGACCTTTACGCCCATCCCGAACAACGGGATCGGTTCATAAAGGAGTTACAAGAAAAAGGCCGGGTGGAAAATTTTGACTATGAGGCTCGGATCAAACACGGCAAGACCGTCTGGTTGCGAATGAACGCCCGAATAACAAAGATTGAAGATGAGGACGAATCCATCATCGAAGGCTTTGTCTCGGACATTACCGCCCAACGTGCCATCGAGGCCCAGCTTCTGCATGCGCAGAAAATGGAATCGGTAGGCCGTCTGGCAGGTGGTGTTGCCCATGATTACAACAATATGCTCAATGTGATTCTCGGCTATGCGGAACTGGCTCTGGAAAGAGTACCAAAAGGTGACCAGTTGCATGACGATATCCGAGAAATACACAAGGCAGCAGTCCGTTCAGCAGAGGTTACCCGCCAACTTCTGGCCTTTGCCCGAAAACAAACCATAGCACCAAAAATCATCGATATTAATGAAACAATAGAAGGGATGCTCAGGATGCTCGGGCGGCTCATCGGCGAAGAAGTCGATCTGGAATGGCAGCCAAGTGATAAGCAATTACCGGTGCGAATGGATCCCTCGCAGCTCAATCAGATACTGGCCAATCTGTGCGTTAATGCCCGGGACGCCATTGCCGGAGTCGGTAAGATCACCATTGAAACCGGGACGGTGACCTTCGACAATGCCTATTGCGACAACCATGTCGGCTTTGCACCCGGAGATTTTGTGCTTTTTGCCGTCAGTGATACTGGTTGCGGGATCGATAAAGCGGCTCTGGACAATTTATTCGAGCCCTTCTATACCACCAAGGAAGTCGGCGAGGGGACGGGACTCGGGTTGGCCACCGTCTACGGCATCGTCAAACAGAACAACGGATTCATCAACGTCTACAGTGAGCCCGATCAGGGAACGACCTTTAAAATATACATCCCACGTTATGCTGGCGCGGCGGCGGATAGGCGGCAGAGCGAGACTCAAGAGGCTCCCATTGGAAATAATGAGACCGTTCTCATCGTGGAAGACGAAGCTTCAACCTTGAATTTAAGCAAGGCAATGCTTGAGCGGCTGAGCTATTCCGTTTTGGCGACCACATCAGCACATGATGCCGTTCAGTTGGTCAAGGAAAGTAAAATGAAAATCTCCCTGCTGTTGACCGATGTTGTTATGCCTGATTTAAACGGCAGGGAACTGGCTGACCAGATACAGAGTCTTATACCGGATGTCAAGATCCTCTTCATGTCCGGATACACCTCCAATGTCATTGCTCATCGGGGAGTTCTCGAGGCGGGCGTCAATTTCATTCAAAAGCCGTTTTCCCTTCATCAACTGGCTGTAGGAGTACAAAAGGCGCTGGATGGGACCTTATAAAATTCCGCATCTTGGTTTTTTTAAGCCCACAATGATTATGCTCCTCTGAAATTTTTCTTTAATCTGCGAGGTGGGTGGGAAACTCCATGATCTTTGGGACCACAGAGGGAGGGGGATATTTTCTTTCCCATAGGGCATATCTATAAGCTTCCCCATTCACTGTTTTCCTGCAACAGTGTTTAATCCTGGCGCGTTCTTTTCTTGTGTTTCCCCTCTATAATTTTTTGAGGCCAGGTACAGGGCACTGTTGTCCCGATTCTGAGTATAGCGAGATGACTGATTTGCCTGAGTCTGGTTAAGATATCATCGAGCCGATGATTGGCAATCAAGAGCGGATCACCCCCGGAAATTAATACGTCCCTGATGTCTTTGTGAGAAGATATGTATTCGATTCCTTTTCGTATATCCTCTATTGAAGGGTTTCTGCGCTCATCACCGACCTTGCGTTTTCTGGTGCAAAACCTGCAGTACATAGCACACTCATTGGACACATACAGCAACATCCTATCCGGATATCTGTGAATAATGGTTCTCGGACCGCCAAGCGGAATGTCGCCTTCTTCATCTAAAGGGTCCTCGGACAGGTCTCGGTAATAGGTGAGTTCATCGACATTAGGAATGGCCTGTTTCCAGATGCCGTCATTGTCTTCCTCTCTTCCGGCACGAAGAAAAAAGTATTCCTTAATCTCGTTCTGCCTTTTAAAACTGGTTAAGAGTTCTCCGTCCAAAGGGATGGCGAAGCGTTCGGTAAAGTCTATACTATTCGCCCCAGGTCAGTGTGCTCCACATCAAGGTTTGGCGACAGAGAGAGGCTCAGTCGAACCGGCTCAGTATTTCCTCTTTATCGGCCTTTGTTAGATCGGCTGCGATATTTTTTTTTAGTCGTGTGAGAACGGCAGGATCCAGGTGGTCGACGATCTGCCCATTGATGGTCTTTTGGGCGACGAGATGCCACTGTTGACAATTCGTTTCCTGGATAATCTTATTTATACTCCGGGCAATATTTTTGATGAGTCGTCTTTCTTCCTCGACATGCGTCTTATGCGGCTCTCCATAGCCCTTAGACCAGTTTGCCCCCCTTGCTTGACCGAATTTTCCCGCCCGGTCGCTGACCTTGTCCGAGTAGCGGGTATGGGCGTCCATGGAATCAAAACATTCGATCAGATCCAGTTTGCCGGTTCCCAGAGGAGTCCGGGACAAGGCATAGGCGCAGAAATGCCCAAGATCAGCCAGGATTACAATTTCGTCCATACATTTGCCCTCCCACTCATGCCGTGGTTAAAAATCTCAAGAAAAGCCTACACCTATGGAATATGCTGAGCTTATTCATATAGGCTTATTATTTTTGGCTTTTTGATGAAGTTACAATTACAATGGAAGAAAGGAGGAGAAAAAGCAATACCGGAAAGGATTGCAAAAACACGGCGGTAAAATACCGTATCAGGAAGGCGGGAGGATGACTTTCTTAAGATTATTTTTCAAAAAACTACCCCGGATTTTTTGCCGACGGTTTTTGATATGTTTCCAACCCGTTTTTCCGGTGGCGGGTGGGGTGTTTCCCTCTCATCTTTTCAAATCGCTTCATCGCTAAGCCACTCCCTATTTTTTCGTCCTTTTTTTTCAGCCTCCCTCCACAGATGCCCAGGCATTGCCTGTCTGTAATAATGAGTAAAAAGCGGTTGCGATCGCGACCGCTCTTAGGCCCGCATTCCTCAATTCTATTGCCTGTGTGGCCCAAGTTATGATATAAATTACAAAAAGGGAGAGTACCAGCCAGCACCTATACATTGTCGCATCAATTCTCTTAAGGCAGTATATTTTTGTTTTTTCTGCTCTGTGGAGCAATAGTTAAAAAAATGAAAACGGAAGGGAATCGGGCTAAAAAGCCTGCAATACAAAATAATGCGAGCAAATTCCCGGTCGTCGGTATCGGAGCATCGGCAGGGGGGCTCGAGGCCTTCGAGACGTTTTTCAAAGCCATGCCGGACGATCTGGGCATCACCTTTATCCTGGTGGCCCATCTCGATCCCTCCCATACCAGCATCCTGCCAGAAATCCTCCAGAAGAAGACAAGAATGAAGGTCTCCCAGGTGGTCGACAACATGAAGATCGCTCCCAACCAGGTCTTTATCATCCCTCCCAACAAGGACCTGGCTCTGTTGAACGGCCGCCTGCAACTCTTTGAATTGAAAAAACCCCGTGGCGCCAATCTGCCCATTGATAACTTTTTCCGTTCCCTGGCCCAGGACCAGGGAGACAAGGCCATCGGCATCATCCTTTCCGGAACCGGAACGGACGGAACCTTGGGGATTCGGGCCATCAAAGGCGAGGCCGGTATGGCCATGGTGCAGGACCCGCAGACCGCCAGATACGACGGCATGCCGCAGAGTGCCATTACCTCAGGTCTGGTGGACTACATCCTGCCTGTGGACAAGATGCCCCAGCAGCTCGTCAAATATGTCCGTCACCAACGCGATCAGGACGGAAAGACCAAGACGGGCGATGAAAAAATGCTCAATGCCCTGCAGAAGATTTACGTCCTTCTGCGCGCCGCCACCGATCATGATTTCTCCCAGTATAAGAAAAACACCATCCTGCGCCGCATCGAACGCCGGATGCATGTGCAGCAGATCGATCACGTTGACGACTATGTTCGCTATCTTCAGGAATCCAATACGGAAGTAGGTGTCCTGTTCAAGGAACTGTTGATCGGCGTCACCAGCTTTTTCAGAGACCCTGTTGCCTTCGATCTGTTAAAGGAGAACTTTCTCCCCGAGCTTCTCAAAGTGAAGCCGGACGATTATCAGATGCGGATTTGGGTGCCGGGCTGCAGCAGCGGCGAAGAGGCCTACAGCATAGCCATTGCCCTGCGGGAGTGTATGGAATCCCTGGGGCACCGGTTCACCGTCCAGATTTTCGGCACCGATCTCGATCCGGATGCCATTAATACCGCCAGGATCGGCAAATATCCGGAGTCAATCGCCGCCGATCTCACCCCGGAGCGCCTGCAGAGGTTCTTCGTCAAAGAGGACACACGCTACCAGGTAAAGAAGGCGCTGCGCGAGATGGTGGTCTTTGCTCCTCAGAATATCATCAAGGACCCGCCCTTTACCAAGCTCGACCTCCTCTGCTGCCGCAACCTCCTGATCTATTTCAGGGCCGAGCTGCAGCATAAACTGCTGCCCTTGTTTCATTACAGCCTGAAAAAAGACGGTCTGCTCTTCCTCGGCTCTTCCGAGACCATCGGTCAATTTACCGACCTATTTGTAGCCCTTGACAAGAAGTGGAAGATCTTCCGGAGGCAACAGACCTCAGATGTGACTCATCCTGTATTGAATTTTCCGGTTTCCGAACCCGCCGTGGAGGAACCCGAAAAAAACAGCGCACGACCCCGCAAACAACAAAAAGAGCTCAATACCACACAGCTTCTCAAGGCCGTCCTGGCGCAAAGCAATATGCCTCCCAGCGTCATTATCGACGACCGGGCCGATATCGTCTATGTCCACGGCCGGACAGGACGGTTCCTGGAGCCTGCCGAGGGTGAGGCCAGCACCAATGTGCTCACCATGGCCAGGCCGGGGTTGAGCACGGCGCTTGCCAACAGCATCCGGAAAATGGCCATCGAACGCCGGGAGATCAAGGTAAAGAATCTGCAGCTGGAAGACGACTACGGGCGAGTGGATTTCAATCTCATCCTGCGACCTCTTCAGGATATCCAGATCGGCCGGCGAGGCCTGATCATGGTTATTTTCGAGGAGATCGCCTTGTCCGGGGAGACGGCGGCTTCCGGTTCGCAGGTTCATCAGGAGAGGAGCAGCAAAGTGAAACGGCTTGAAGAGGAGCTGCAGTTTACCAAAGAGAATCTGCAGACCACCATCGAAGAACTCGAGACATCCAACGAGGAACTCAAATCCACCAATGAGGAGCTGCAGTCCACTAACGAGGAGTTGCAGAGCACCAACGAGGAACTGGAGACCTCAAAGGAAGAGCTGCAATCCTTAAATGAGGAGTCGGCAACGGTCAACTCAGAACTGCAGAGCCGAATCGATGAACTGGTTGCAGCCAACGACGACATCAAGAACCTGCTCGATGCCACTGAGATCGCCACCATCTTTTTGGATATCAACCTGCAGGTCAGACGGTTTACCCCCAAGTCGACGGAGCTTTTTCATCTGACCGCAACGGATATCGGCCGCCCCATCGAGCATTTCGCCACCACCTTGAAGGGTGTGCGGCTGGTCGATTGCGCCGCCGAGGTGATAAAGGATCTCGGGCAGCATGAATCGGAGGTCGAAGACGAGAAGAACAACCGTTTCCGCATGCGCATCCGCCCGTACCGGACCTTGAACAACGTGATAGCAGGAGTAGTGATAACCTTCGAAGATATAACAAAATATAAGGAAGTTGTCGATGCCCTGACCGAGAGCGAGACCATCTGGCGCGGCCTGGTCGAGAATGCCCCCATGGGTATCTTTATCCTCTCTGAAGAGCGGTTTGCATATCTCAATCCCGGGGCATTGGCGTTGTTCGGAGCTGCTTCGCAGGAGGAGATCATGGGAACAGCGGTTGCCGACCGGGTGCACCGGGACTCGCATGAGTTCTTAGCTGGTCAGATCGGGATTCTCATCAACGACCGAAAATCCATGTCGGCACTGAAGGGAAAGTGGTTGCAGATGGACGGGCAGGAGGTGGACCTGGTCTTATCGGTCACTCCCATCACATATAAGAAAAAGATGAGTGCGCTGGTTTTTATTCGATGATTGGTTCGATTCGCTGAATCTCCTTTGACGGAGGTGGTATGAAACCGGAAGACACTACGAAACATACTACCATTGATTTTGCTGAATTGCGCAGGCGTGCCGAGGCGTTTCTGGAACACCAGGCTCGACAATCAGAGGTTTTTTGCCAAGATGTCTCCAAACTGATACATGAACTCAGCACCTATAAAATAGAGCTGGAATTGCAGAACGAGGATCTGCGCACCACCCAGCAGGAGCTGGAGACATCACGCCGCCGCTATGTCGACCTCTATGATTTTGCCCCGGTGGCCTATCTCACCATTAGCTGTGAGGGGCTGATTCTAGAGGCCAATCTGACTGCCGCCGATATGTTTGGGGTCGAAAGGCGCCGCCTGGTTAAAAGAAGGTTTTCTTCTTTTATCGATCAGGCTGATTGGGATAAATTTTACCGTCGTTCCAAGATGTTGTCAAACACAGGGAGGCAGTCATTTGAACTGCGCCTGCAGAGGAAAGACGACACCCCCTTTCACGCTCTGGTGGAGGCCGTCATCAATACGGAAGCCTGCGATTTCCCGGGCCAGTACCGACTCAGCATCAATGACATATCCGGCCGGAAAGAGAAGGAGATGGCCAGAATCCTTCGTCTGAAGGAGCGGTATTGGGCCATTGTCCAGGACCAGACCGAACTGATCTGCCGCTTCGATCCCCAAGGTCGGATGACCTTTGTCAATGATGCCTACTGCCGCTATTTTGGGGTCACATACAAAGAGATACTGGGCACCAATTTCCTGCCCAACATCTATAAAGAGGATTTGCCGCTGGTAAAGGACCATTTCCGGGACCTGAGCCGGCTTAAACCGGAAAAGACCATCGAACACCGGGTGGTTCTGGCCGACGGCAGCATTCGCTGGCAGCAGTGGTGCGGCAGGGCTCTCTATGACGGTTCCAACCGGATCAGCGAATATCAGGCGGTAGGTCGTGATATTACGCAGCTCAAAGAAGCTGAAGAAAAAATACGCAAGGAGGCCACGCTGCGGCAGCTCTTCCTTGATGCCCTGCCCTGTATCGCGCTTCTTATAGACCACCGCACCTATAAAATAATTGCCGCCAATAAAGCGGCTGTAGCGTTGGGAGCCTTGCCGGGTGAGCTGTGTTACCTCTCGTTTATGAAACGAGACAGCCCCTGTTCCTGGTGCCTGGCTGCAGAGGCCTTGGAAAGCGGCCGGGCCGTCAATGACAGGTTCTGGTATGACAATATCTATTGGAATGTGTTCTGGGTGCCGGTCGATGAGCATCAATATCTCCATTATGCCTTTGATACCACGGAAGAACAACGGATCAGCGAGGCCCTGGAAAGGGCCCATGACGAGTCGGAGCAGCGGGTGGAGGAACGGACCCATGAACTGGAGGAGTCTCATGCTCAGCTGCTCCACTCGGAGAAACTGGCTGCCGTCGGCAGACTTTCCGCCTCCATCGCCCACGAGTTCAACAATCCGCTCCAGAGTGTCATGACAGTCCTGAAAGGTTTGGAGCAATATGCTTCTCTTGAGGGAAAGGATCAAAAACTCGTGTCGCTGGCCCTCCGGGAATGCTTGAGGATGAAGAACCTGATCGCCAGCCTCAGGGATTTTCATCGGCCGACCTCAGGCACGCCGGCCCCGGTAAATTTGCATTCCATTCTCGATGACCTTCTGTTGATCTGCAACAAGGATTTTCGAACCCGAAAAATAGAAGTAGAAAAAAAATATGCCGGTCATCTCCCTGCAGTTCTCGTGGTCGTTGACCAGATAAAACAGGTTTTTCTCAATTTGCTGGCCAACGCCGCAGATGCCTGTGAACACGGCGGGATAATTACCATCACCACCGAAAGGAGCGATGAAAACATTGTTGCCCACATCGAAGACACCGGCTCAGGCATATCGCAGGAAAATCTGGGCAGTATCTTTGAGCCGTTTTTTACCACCAAACCAGAGCACAAGGGCACAGGTCTCGGTTTGTCGGTCAGCTACGGAATTGTTAAAAAGCATGGCGGCAGGATAGATGTGGCGAGCGAACCCGGCAAGGGAGCGAGGTTTTCCGTGGTGTTGCCGATAAAGGGACCCGAAAAAAAATAAAGTTTGCATAATCCGGATGACCCCTGTTTTCCTGCAGGAGCAAGAAATAAACCCGAGGCAAAGCAGGATATACTGTTCGTAATAATAATACGTTGTAGATTTAATACGGTATTTTTATCCTGTAGTTTAACGATTCCTGCGGTATTGTCTTTCCCTGCGCCAAGGTTGATACTTCTCAAGTTTGCCTGGAAGGCAGCGTGCTTCTGCCTAAACCTCTGGGAGAGGGGGCCTCTGTGTTTGAGCAAAAAGGTGGGTGAGCTTCCTGATTGAAGACATAAGAGACCGGGATAAAGTCATTTTGGGAAATTGTGTGCGGTTTTGCCAATGCCGCCGGATTCCACTGCCCTGCCATTGAATGGGCGCTGACAATGGAAAAGGCATGGATACTCTGACAAAGAAAATCGTAATGCATCCTTGCTGGACAAAGGAACAGGTGGCGGATATTGTCGATCTCGTACGCGTGGTCCATGGTCTCAATGTCTCTTCCTTCGACGAAACATTTCTTATCCAATCCCTGAATAAAAGGTTAACGGAGACTTCTACGGCGACAGTCGAGTACTATTTTGATCTTCTGCATCAAGATGCATCGGAAGCCCAGGCACTTTTGGCGTCAATGAATGTCGTCTATAGTGAATTCTTCCGTAATTCCCCTGCATTTGCGCTGCTCGAGCACATTCTGCTGCCTGAGATCTGCAACGAAAAGGAGAAATCGGGACAGGGGGAAATCAGGGTATGGTCGGCAGGTTGTGCGACCGGGCAGGAGGCCTGGTCCATCGCTATCCTGCTCGACGAGTTGCTCAAAACACGCAAACATCTCCTTTCCTATCGTATTATCGCCACCGACCGGTTGGAATCCGTTTTATCCCAGGCAAGAGAGGGGTGTTATCGAATGGATGCCCTGGGCAACATCAAGATGAGGCATCTCGATACCTCCTTTACCCGCAGGGGAGATTCCTTCGTGGTTGTCCCCCGGCTCAGAGAAAAGGTGACCTTTTCTTTCTATGATCTGTTCGACACCGCTACGACATGTCCGCCTGAGAGCATCTTCGGTCATTTCGATCTGGTGTTTTGCTGCAACATTCTCCTTTATTATAGACAGCAGATACAGGCCCTGATCTTAAAAAAAATTCAACAGAGTCTCACACCATCGGGGTATCTGATCACCGACACGACCGAAGGCGGTATAATTAAGGAAATCGGAGGCTTTAAGCCGGCGATTCCTCAGGCGGCTATTTTTAGAAAAATATCTATATTCGAAGGCCTTACAAAAACCCCAAAAAAGAGGTAGCCGTAGGTTTAAGGACACGATACTCTGCGAGTAAAACTCTGACAAAACAAAGAGGATGCATGACAAACCCCTATATAAAATCACTCCAATCGTAACACTATGAAAATCGACGATATCAAAATCGGTACTCAATTACGGCTGGGCCTGGGACTTATTCTCGCCCTGGTAGTTGTACTCGGTCTTCTTTCCTGGAAGCAGAACGATCTGCTGTGGCTGCAGACCAAAACGTTGTATGACCATCCGCTCCAGGTGAGCAGGACTGTTGGTGAACTCAAAGCCGACATTTCGGCGGTTCGCATGAAAATGCGAGACCTGCTCCTGGCGAAGGACAAGCAGCAGATCGAAGCCGACCTTGGGGAAATCGAGGCCTATAAAGCCGACATTTCCAGACAGTTGGCTGTTATTAGCAACCGCTTCCTTGGGCCGAAACAAAATGTTGCGGACCTGGTGGGCGACCTGGCGAAGTGGCATGCCTACCACGATGAGACTATCCGTTTAATCCAAAACAAGGATCTGGCCGAAGCGATCTCCCGCACCATGGTCAGTAATGAAGATGGTGGTCTTACCAGAAACCTGATGGCCCGCATTCGCACGCTGAGCGTCTTTACCGGGAAGATGAGCGACGAATGCTACTTCCAGGCGGAAAAGAAAAATAATAGTCTCAATTTTCAGTTGGCCTTGGTGGTTGCGATGATCATGGCGCTCAGTTTGCTGGTCTCCTGGTTTTTGATGGGAAACCTCAAAACCCCGCTTGCCCATCTGACCACAGCCGCCGAACGCTTTCGTCAGGGCAGATTCGACGCCCGTTCCGGGTATACTGCAAAAAACGAATTCGGCATGTTGTCGGCTGCCTTTAATACCATGGCCGAGACAGTGGAAACCCAGATGCACATCAGTGATCAGGCAGTCCGGATCACCGATGTCATGTTACGGGAGGTCGACTCCCGGAATTTTTGTCGGGAACTTATCCGCGAACTCATCGAGCAGACAGACTCTCGGATCGGGGCAATCTATCTCCTGAATCCGGAAAAAACCGAATTCGAACTCTTCGAATCCATAGGACTTGGTGATCGTTGCCGCAGCTCCTTTTCCGCCGTCATCCCGGAGGGGGAGTTCGGAGCGGCCCTGGCCTCACGAACAATGCAGCGGATAGTCGACATTGCCGAGGATTCACGCTTTGTCTTTTCGACTGTCAGCGGCGACCTTCTGCCGCGGGAGATTATTACCCTGCCGCTGGTCTCAGGACAGGAGACCATCGCCATGATTTCACTGGCCAGTATTCACGGCTATGATCACAATGTGATTCTCCTGCTGGAGAGGATTCTCGACACCCTGGTTGCCAGGATGAGCGGGGTGTTGGCCTATCGGCAGATTCAGGAACTGGCACAGCGGCTCGACCGGCAGAATCTCGAACTGAAGGCCCAGCAACGGGAACTTGCGGCACAGGCCGACGAACTCGCCTTTCAAAACTCCGAACTGGTCATGCAGAAAAAGGAATTGGACACTGCCAACCGGCTCAAAGGCATGTTCCTCTCCAATATGAGCCATGAACTGCGAACACCGCTGAACTCGGTTATCGCTTTGTCGGTGGTGCTTGGTCGCAGGTTGAAAGCAAAAATTTCCTCGGAGGAATCGAGATACCTGGAGGTCATCGAACGCAACGGGAGGGATTTGTTGACCCTGATCAACGGTATCCTAGACCTCTCCCGTATCGAGTCCGGACGGGAGGAGGTGATTCTGAGCCGTTTCTCTCTGGTTGAATTGGTGGAAGAGCTGGCGGAGATGCTGAATCCGCTGGTGCGGGAAAAGGGGATTGTTCTCAGCAACCAGGTGGTCGGAAGGCTGCCGCTTGTTACATCGGATGTCGAAAAGGTGAGGCATATTCTCCAGAACCTGCTTGCCAATGCGGTAAAGTTTACGGAAAACGGGTCGGTGCAGGTGTCGGCCCGCCTCATGGATAACGAGGTCCACATTGCCGTTCAGGATACGGGCATCGGTATTTCCGCCGACCACATCCCGCATATCTTTGAAGAGTTCCGACAGGCTGACGAAGGCACGGCCCGCAGATACGGGGGAACCGGCCTGGGGCTGACCATTGCCAAAAAATATGCCCTGCTCCTCCAGGGAGATATCGAGGTGGAAAGCACCTCCGGCCAGGGCTCGGTCTTCACTTTGAGACTGCCGTCTCTGGTCTCCCCCTGTGCCGCTGATGCGGATAACGAGGCAGCTGCCGGCCGTAAGCGGGGTAAGGCGCTGGCCTTGCAGACTGCTATCTCGGGAAAGGGTCAATGCCTGCTGGTGGTGGAGGATAGCGAACCGGCTGCGATCCAGCTGATCGATATTCTCACCGAACAGGGCTACAGGGTCCAGGTGGCGGAGAACGGCAGGGAGGCATTGGTCAAGATCAACGACTATCCTCCGGCGGCGGTGATCCTCGATCTCATGATGCCGGAAATGGACGGTTTCCAGGTCCTGCGTCAGATCCGGAGTTCGGAAAAAACCGCTTCCTTGCCGGTCCTTATCGTGACCGCCAAGCACATCAGCAAGGAAGAGTTGAATTTTCTCACCGGCAATCATATTTATCAGTTGATCCAGAAAGGCGATATCAGCAAGAATGAACTGTTGGCAGCGGTGGCGGAAATGGTGTCGCCGCCTACGCAAACGGCGCCGAGTGAGCGGACTCCTGCCGGGCCGTGTCGCGGCGGTCTCCCGCATCTGCTGGTGGTGGAGGATAATCCGGACAATCTTCTGTCCATCACGGCGGTTCTCGAGGGAGCCTACCGAGTCGAATCCGCAGTGAACGGGTTGGAAGCGCTGGATCGGGCCCGCCGATGCCGGCCCGATCTTATCCTCATGGATCTGGCTTTACCTATTATGGACGGTTTTGCCGCCCTGGAGCAAATCCGCAACGATGCGGCATTGGCCATGGTTCCGGTCCTGGCCGTCACGGCCAGCGCCATGACCGGTGATCGGGAGGACATTCTCGCCCGCGGCTTTGACGGGTATATCTCAAAGCCCATAGATGAACAAAAACTTTTAGAGACCCTGCACAGGACCTTGTATTCCGATGGATACGCTGAAAATACTTGCAATTGACGATAATCGAGACAATTTGACGAGCTTGAAGGCGGTGGTGCTCGATCGGCTGCCCACAGGCAAGGTCTTTACGGCCGCAAGCGGCAGGCAGGGGCTCGATCTTGCCTTTGCCTATGACCCCGACGTCATCCTCCTCGATATCGTCATGCCGGACATGGACGGTTTTGCCGTATGCCGGTATCTCAAAGAAGATCAGTACCTGCAGACGATCCCCGTGGTCTTTCTCACCGCCATCAAAACCGACATGGAAAGCCGGATCCGTGCTTTGGAGATAGGTGCGGAAAGCTTTCTCTCCAAGCCGTTCGACGAAATCGAATTGATAGCCCAAATCCGGGCCATGGCCAAGATCAAAGCCGCCAACAGGAGGAAACAAGTGGAAAAAGATCACTTGGAGGCGCTGGTCAAGGAACGTACCATGGAACTGGAGAAATCGCATACCCAGCTGCTCCATTCCGAGAAACTTGCAGCGGTGGGAAGTCTATCGGCCTCCATCGCCCATGAATTCAACAATCCCTTGCAGAGTGTCATGACTGTTCTCAAAGGGCTGGGCCAGTATGCAGCACTCGAGGAAAATGAAAAAAAACTCATCAATCTTGCCCTGCAGGAATGTCACAGGATGAAGGGGCTCATTACCGACCTCAGGTCCTTCTATAGGCCGACCTCAGGAAGACTGGAGTCGGTGGATCTTCACGGCATTCTCGATACGCTTGTGTTGATCAGTACAAAAGAGTTATTGAATAAAAAGGTATCTATTGAAAAGAAATATGCTGAAAACCTTCCCCTGGTTGTAGGCGTTGCCGATCAGTTGAAGCAGGTCTTTTTAAACCTGCTCAATAACGCCATGTATGCTTGTGACAGGGGCGGGGTCATCGCCCTGACCACTGAAAGAACCCAAGGAGGTGTGACCGTTCATGTTGAAGATACCGGAACAGGAATCAGTCCGACCAATCTGCCCCGGATTTTCGAGCCGTTCTTTACGACCAAACCCGACCTGAAAGGCACAGGTCTTGGATTGTCCGTAAGCTACGGCATCATTAAAGAGCATGAAGGCCGCATCAACGTGAAAAGCGAGCCCGGCAACGGGGCGATCTTTTCGGTATTTCTGCCTTTAACGCAATCGAAAAATGGACAAAAAAACGATTCTTCTCGTCGATGACGAAGCGTCCATCCTGGCCTCGATAAGCTGGGCCCTGGGAAAAAACGATTTTGCCGTGACCACGGCCGGAAACGGTGAGGAGGCCGTGGAGTATCTCAAATCGGGGCCCTATGATCTTGTCATAACCGATATGCTTATGGACAAGGTGGACGGCTTCGGGGTCCTGAAGATGGCCAAAAGGCTGTACCCGGACATTGAAGTCATTATGCTCACCGGATACGGCAACGTGGCTTCCGCCGTGCGGGCCTTGAAGATGGGTGCCGATGATTATCTGCAAAAACCCTGCGACATTGATGACTTGCTCAATAAGGCCAGGCGCAGCTTCGAAAGACAGGACCTCATTGCCAGGCTTCGCCTGCAAAACGAACAACTCAGCCGGGAAATCGCCGCCCGAAAGGCAGCAGAAAAGCAGCTTGCGGAGTCGCATGCAAACCTGGAGCTGCTGGTGACGGAGCGGACTGTGGAGCTCAACCGGACAGTGGACGAGATGAAAAGCATTGTCGACCAGTTGCAGACCAAGGAGAAAGCGCTGCAGCAAAAGAACCTCGAACTGGAGGAGATGAATACCACCTTAAACGTCATGCTGAAGAGAAGGGATGTCGAACACAACGGTATAAGAAATGATCTGGCGGAAAAAACGGTAAAAATGATAATGCCGCTTCTGAAAAAGGCCCAGGCCAAGACCAACGATGCCGCTGCCGGATATATCAGGACCGCCCAGGCGAATCTGCTTGATATTTTTATACAGCATCCGTATGACGGACCCCTGTCCAGTGCCGGCCTGGCCCCTCGCGAGCTGCAGATTGTCCACTATATACGGCAGAATAAGACGTCGAAGGAAATTGCTGAACTTTTGGGCATTTCTTTGCGGACAGTTGAATCGTATCGAGAAAATATTCGAAAAAAACTGAACCTCACCAGCAAGAAAAAGAATCTCAAAAGGATTCTCCTTTCCCTTCCCTGAGTTTGTACAATCGGATTCCTGGCCCGGAGTTCTTGCGCTCCACCAAAACCACATAGTGTTTATCCGAAAATAGCTCCCAGGCATTGCGATCATCTCGATTTTCATCATTTGTTGTGCCCGTGCTGCGAGAATGGACGTTCATGAGAAATTCGGACCATGGACGAACAGGTAAAAGAACCCCGAACAGGAAGGAGCGAAAAAGAGAGTAAATAAAACAAGTTCAAGAGAAAATACCGTATTTTATCACCGTATTGCTGCAATTGCTGCGGTATTGTCTTTTTTTCCTTTAGAAGTACTCATGAAAGAAGAGTTTAAAAGAATTTTCCTATTCGAAGAACCGATGGGAATTCACCAAATGGTCCGGACCTGCGTCCTGAAAAAAACAGCTGCTCGGCCAGCTTCGTATTTTGCAGGCTTATTTAATTGGGCTACATCCCCTCTTTCCTGCAGGAAAACAAGGGACGGTTAAGATCCGGTTGCTTATAAAGATTTTACTGTGCTCTCATTAACCAAGAGTGCTTATGAGGAGAAAAAGGCTATGTTTAAAAAAATTCTGGTTCCTCTGGACGGGTCGGATTTGGCTGCAAAAATTTTGCCGCAAGTAGAGGACATGGCTAAATCCATGCAAGCTCAGGTGACCTTGCTCACCGTTGCAACCTTGAATTTCGGCTTTACCGGCGACATCGTCCCGGAAGGCTATGGAGATTATTTTTTTCAGGTGAAGACGCAAGCGGAAAAATATCTGTCTGAGATCGGAAACAATCTGAAAGCAAAAGGAGTGCGGGTCGACTGGGTCTACAGAGAAACAGGATCGCCGGCCCAGGAGATCATCTCTTATGCCGAGAAGAACTCTTACGATCTCATTGCCATGGCAACCCATGGGAAAGGGGAGATTGCCTGGGTTATCGGCAGCGTTGCCGAAAAAGTCGTCACACATGCCACAGTGCCGGTATTGCTTACGCGCGTCCTGCATATGCGACAGCAGGTCGAAAAATCGGAATACAGCACGGTCTGATCGACAAGCGTCCGAGGACGTTAGCCCGGATTTCTCATGAACACTATGTCAATTTGTCTCCAATTAAGGAAGAGCAGGACTTTTCGAGGGAATTATTGGGTTGTCAAATTTCCACAGTGTTCACCAAAGGCGCCTTGAAAGAAGTGCCCTTGGGGTATCACCCAGGCAGCGCCATCTTCTTCAGTCTTTTGGCAGTGAACATAGAGCACTATCGAAGTCGGAGTTTATGCCCGAAGGGTGCTTATCTGTTCATTACCAAAAACTTCGAACCTGACGCCGCCTGAACTGATGAGAAATGCGGGTTAGCAGATCATTTTCCCGCAATTCTTGCGGTAGCGTCGTTTTGTGCGGTTTTATTTTGTCAGTATATTCCCCGTTATAACAGCAAGATATCAGATAAAAGTCTGGCCTGTTCATTTCACCGCAAGGAGAAAAGTCAATGTTTAAAAAAATACTGGTTCCGATGGATGGTTCGGATTTAGCGACAAGGATTCTGCCGCAGGTAGAAGATTTGGCAAAATCCATGGATGCGGAAGTTACATTACTCACTATCGGTTACATTCAAATCACGGGCCTCGGACGTGAATATCTGTTTGGCGGATACGAAGGCTTATTCGCACAATTGAAGGCCAGGGCAGAGGAGTATTTATCCAGAACTGGGGGGGAAATGATAGCCAGAGGGATAAAGACAAAATGGATCTACAAGGAAGGATCGATTCCAGCTGCGGAAATCCTCTCCTACTCGGAGGAAAACGCCTTTGATCTCATTGCCATGGCAACCCACGGCAAGGGAAGGGTGGCCTGGGTCATCGGAAGTGTTGCCGAAAAAGTCCTCACACATGCAAAAGTGCCGGTCCTGCTACTCCGCGTCTTAGGCGGCGGTATTCCAGGCACCAAGTAAAAGAACAAAACAATCAGGATCTTACAAGGAGCGGTATATGGAAGAAGAGGCCCGACAGATGTCGATAGCGGGTGAACGATTTGCAGAGATGGCTAGGGACCAGCGGTATCGGTTGGTCAACCGGACCATGCGTTTGGGCGGCAACCAGGCAGACGCTCTGATCGAAACGCTGCATGCCGTCCAGGATTCGTTCGGGTTTGTCGATCACGAGACCATGGAATATGTGGCCTATGCGTTGAAGGTGCCGCTGAGCCGCGTCTATTCGGTGGCGACCTTTTACCATTACTTTTCTTTAAAACCGCCGGGTGAGCATACCTGTGTGGTGTGCATGGGAACTGCCTGCTATATCGGCGGATCATCGGCAATCCTCGAGGATATCCGTGAACAGGTGGGTATTGTACCCGGCGAGACGACGGCCGACGGCAGGGTCTCGCTGCTCATTGCCCGCTGTCTCGGCTCCTGCGGTCTAGCGCCGGCGGCGGTTTTTGACGGCCATGTTGCCGGAAAAATGACCGCATCCACTGCGCTTGAGAGGATCGGGAGGTGGCGTAACCATGACGTTGATGCTTGAAGAGCTGCAGGAAATTGTCAAAAAGGAACAGGAAAGGCAGCAGGGGTTCGTCCACCAGATCCGTGTGTGTCAGGCCGCAGGCTGCCTGTCCTGCGGCAGCGGCGAGCTCAAGGATGCCCTGGCCCGCGAGGCGAGCCGTCAGCAAGGCAAGGGTGCAATTGAGGTGAAAGGCGTCGGCTGCTTGGGCTTGTGTACTGAAGGCCCGCTGATCACCCTCGCTCAGACCGATACCTTATACAGGGGAGTAAAACCGTCTGATTGCGCCGATATCGTCGAAGCTCTCGGCAAAGCGCCGGTCAAGCGGCTTGTCTGCCCGACGGACAATGCCTTTTTCCGTCGGCAGCACAAAATCGTACTGGAAAACTGCGGCGTGATCGATCCTGAACGCATCGAGGAATATATTGCTGCCGGAGGCTATATGGCGTTGTACCAGTCTCTGCGCAACATGACACCAAAGGAGGTGATCGACGAGATCACCAAAAGCGGTCTGCGCGGCCGGGGCGGTGCAGGGTATCCCACCGGTTTGAAATGGACCACGGTTTCCAAGGCGGTCAGTGAGGGCAAATACGTAATTTGTAACGCCGACGAAGGCGATCCCGGGGCTTTTATGGACCGCAGCGTCCTGGAAAGCGATCCCCACCGGGTCCTGGAAGGGATGGCCATCGCCGCTTACGCTGTCGGGGCCGAACAGGGCTTCATCTACGTCCGGGCCGAGTATCCGCTGGCGGTGAAACGTTTGCGAAAGGCGATTTCGCAAGCCGAACGGCTCGGGGTAGTGAGTAAAAACGTTTTTAATACCCGCTTTTGTTTCGACATCCATATCCGGTTGGGGGCCGGGGCCTTTGTCTGCGGTGAAGAGACGGCGCTGATCGCCTCCATCGAAGGCCGGCCCGGCCGCCCGCGTCCACGGCCGCCTTATCCGGCCGAGTCGGGGATCAAGGGGCGGCCCACCCTGATCAACAATGTGGAAACATTTGCCAATATCGCTCCTATCATCCGAAACGGCGGGACCTGGTTTGCCGGGATCGGCACTGAAAAAAGCAAAGGGACAAAGGTCTTCGCGCTGGCAGGACGGGTGAAAAACACGGGTCTGATCGAAGTGCCCATGGGCACTTCTTTAAAAGATATTGTCTTCGATATCGGTGGCGGCATTCCTGACGGCCTATTCAAAGCAGTGCAGACGGGCGGTCCTTCGGGTGGCTGTATCCCCGAAGAATTTCTCGATATGCCGGTCGATTATGAGTCCCTGGCCAAGGTTGGCTCCATCATGGGTTCCGGCGGCATGATCGTCATGGACCGGAGTTCGTGCATGGTGGATGTGGCCAGGTTTTTTATGGAGTTCTGTATGTCGGAGTCCTGCGGCAAATGCGTGCCCTGCCGGGTTGGAACGGCGCAGCTCCATAATCTGCTCGGCAAGATTACCTCCGGGCATGCCTCATCGGAAGATCTCGCCCGGATCGAGGATCTCTGCGATCTGGTCAAAAACACCTCGCTCTGTGGGCTCGGTCAAACTGCCCCGAATCCGGTGCTCAGCACCCTGCGCTATTTCAGAGACGAATATAGGGCCCATATCGAAAGAAATGAGTGTCCGGCCGGTTCCTGCAGGATGCACCGGGCAAAGGAGACAGTATGAGTGCTTCAGGCGGGTTTTCCGGAAGAGGTAAGGTCGTCGGGCAGTCACGAATTTTGACCTTTAAAATCAATGGCAAGGATGTCAGTGCACGGGAGGATGAGACCATCCTGGCCGTGGCCCGACAAAACGATATCTTTATCCCGACGCTCTGCCATCTCGATGGCCTGTCCGAACGAGGCGCCTGCCGCCTGTGTCTTGTCGAGGTTACGGGCACGCCGAAACTGGTTCCCGCCTGCGTGACCAACGCCAGGGAAGGAATGGAAGTGATCAGCGACTCCCAACGGGTACAAGAGTATCGCCGGAAGATCTTGGAGCTGCTGTTCACGGAACGCAATCATATCTGTTCGGTCTGCGTTTCCAACGGGCATTGCGAACTTCAGGATCTGGCTGTTCGACTCGGCGTTACCCATGTTCGGTATGAATATCTCTATCCCCGGCTGACGATTGACGCTTCCCACGACCGGTTCTCGCTGGATCACAACCGGTGCGTGCTTTGCCTGCGCTGTGTCCGCGTCTGCGACGAAATCGAAGGAGCCCACACCTGGGATGTAATGAACCGCGGGATCAATTCCCGGGTCATCACCGATCTCAATCGTCCCTGGGGTGCATCCCCCACCTGCACCGGCTGCGGCAAATGTGTACAGGTCTGTCCAACCGGGGCGTTGACGGAAAAGGGAAAATCGGTCGCGGAGATGATCAAACGGCGGCAGTTTCTGCCCTATTTGCAAATGATGCGGGCAAGCATCGATGAATACTAAATCGCATTTCTCATGAACGTCCATTCTCGCGCCGACAGCATAACCAATGATGAAAATTTAGATGATCGCAATGTATGGGAGCGATTTTCGGATAAATACCGTGTCAATTTGTCTTCATTTCAGGAAGAGAAAGACATTTTATAGAAAGAGGTGTGTTGGCAAATTTTCACTGTGTTTTTGAGAAATGGGATCTGAGGGAGAAAATTATGATACGTCTTGCAACCGCCTGGCTGGACGGCTGTTCAGGTTGTCATATGTCGCTGCTGGACATGGATGAGCGGCTGGTGGAGCTTGCCGGAGTCGATCTGGTGTACGGGCCCTTGGTGGATGCCCGGGAGTTTCCCGAAGGAGTCGATGTCGCCCTGGTTGAGGGGGCTGTCAGCAGTGAAGAAGATGTCGCCAGGATCCGTCTGATCAGGGAGCGCAGCCGGATTCTGGTCTCCTTCGGCGACTGTGCGGTTACCTCCAATGTTCCCGCTTTAAGAAACGAGTTCGGCGTTGCCGAGGTCCTCGACCGCGCCTATGTGGAAAACGCTACGCGTTCCGGCAACTTGCCGACAGGAGATGTGCCGCGTCTGCTGCCGCTCGTCCGCCCGCTCCATGAGTATGTGCCGGTGGATATCTTCCTCCCCGGCTGCCCGCCGTCGTCGGAGGTCATTCATTATTTCTTGTCCGAACTGCTGCAGGGCCGGATGCCGGATATGACCGGCAGAAGCAGATTCGGGGCTTAGAGAGGTTTAAACCTATGGACAAGAAACTGACTATCGAGCCCATCAGCCGCATTGAAGGGCATGGCAAGGTCACCATTACAGTGGATGAGGTGGGTCAGGTGACCGGCGCCCGTCTTCATGTGACTCAGTTCCGTGGTTTTGAGAAATTCTGCGAAGGCCGTCCCTTTACCGAGATGCCGTCATTGACCGAGAGGATCTGCGGCATCTGCCCGATCAGTCATTCTCTGGCTTCGGCCAAGGCCTGTGACGCGATCCTGGGCGTCCAGGTACCTTCGGTAGGGAAGAAGCTGCGCCGGTTGTTGAACTGCGGCGAATTCATTCAATCGCACGCATTGAGCTTCTTCTATCTTTCCGCACCCGACATTCTGCTCGGCATGGATGCGGACGCGGCAAAGCGCAACATATTGGGATTGTTCGATACGCATCCCTCCATTGTCCGTGACGGCATTCGTCTGCGCCGGATCGGTCAGCAGATCATCGAACTGTTTGCCGGGAAACGGATTCATCCTTCCTGGGTGGTTCCCGGCGGGGTTAATGCAGTGCTTTCCATTGAAAACCGCGACGCGATTGCAGCGATGATCCCTGAGGCACTGGAGATCATCTACCGCACCTTGGACCTCTTTAAAAAATCCCTCGGACCTTTGCAGGAAGAGATCCGAACCTTTGCCAACTTCCCCACCTGTTTCATGGGGCTTGTCAACGACGAAGGCAATCTCGAACACGTGGACGGGCAGCTCCGGATCATCGATGCCAAAGGGCATGTGGTGCAGGAGATAAATCCCTCCCATTATCAGGAGATCATCGGAGAGGCGGTCGAGGAATATTCCTACCTCAAGTCGCCATATTATAAGCCACTTGGTTATCCGGAGGGCATCTATCGGGTGGGACCTGCCGCCCGGTTGAATGTCTGCAACGGTTGCGGCACACCCCTGGCCGATCAGGAATGGGCCGAGTTCCGTGACCTGGAGCGCGGGCCAGTGCTGAGCTCATTCCATAATCATTATGCCCGGTTGATCGAGATCCTCTACTGTATCGAGACATTGGAGCAGCTGCTCCATGATCCCGACATTTTAAATGAGCGGGTCCGGGCTGTGGCGCAACCCAATTACGGCGAGGGAGTCGGTGTGGTCGAGGCGCCGCGAGGTACGCTCCTCCACCATTACCGGGTGGATCCCAACGGCCTGATAACCTGGGTCAATCTGATTGTCGCCACCGGCAACAACAATCTGGCCATGAACCGGGGGGTGCTCCAGGTCGCCAGACGCTTCATCGAAGGAGGCCTGTTGACCGATGGGGCCGCCAACAGGATTCAGGCGGTGATACGGGCTTTCGACCCGTGCCTGAGTTGCTCGACCCACGCCCTGGGATATGATTCCCCGATGATTGAGCTGATCGGCCCGGGTGGAAAACTGCCTGGTGACATCTGAGATAGTGTTTTTATTAAGTTTCCATCTAATTGCTGCTTATCGGCAATAGCAGAGAGTTTTTTTTCGAGGAGTAATTCGGTCTCTTCATTCATGAGAAGGAGATGCAACAATGTTCAAGAAAATTCGATCTTTTTTCATACAGCAGGATGAAAAAATCGGGAGGGTTAAAAAAATTAAAAACCTTGCGAAATAGATGGGATACATTTGCTTTTACGGTATTTTACCACGGTAATTTGTGGTTTTTTACGATATTGTTTTCAACACGCAACGTGCTTTACATTGGAGCAGGTCTATCCGGGAAACAGTCCATTGGATCCGATATCGACGGGCTCGGGGAAAATACTGCATGGCTTATGGAGTAACATCGCGGAGCAACTGAGAGACAGGAAGGGGACATTTCCGGACAGACGCCTTTAGGCCGCCGTTCATGGAAATTTTGCTGGCTAATATATTTTGCTGGTATTGCAATGTATTAACAACATGCAGCGCAATTATGTATGGGGGTAGTCTGTACCTAAATAAAAATATTTTGCGCATCTCTTTTCCACCCTTCGGGAAAGACGATGCCTCCCGCTATCCCTCGTTGTTCGTATGGGTTACATACCCTGGTAAAGTGAACCGCACATCTCCAAGGCTGGCAGACCACCACGACTCCTGGAATATGCGGGTTAGTTCGGCTTGCTCCCCAGACCTTCACAGTATCTTTTTCTTCATGTATATCAGGGGATTGCAACTTGCCAAAATCATAGAGGAAACGTCTATGCAAGATCACATTCTCACACTGAGGAAGAAAATAAATATCCACAGAGAAATGAAGCAGGGAAATGGCTTGGAAAATCTGGTCGCCTTCTACCAAGATCAGTTTGAGATAGAAGAAAACATTAATCATTACAACGAAATCGATTTTCAGATCGCCAAAAGAAAGTTTGTGAAATATTTAATGGATCACAGAACATTATAATCGGGCTTCCTGCCGGTATCACCGGTTATTCAACCTTTGGATGTCTGAAAAAAGAGGGTAAGTAAAATGAAAATGATAGAGATTCGAGACAAAGCCAAAAATATGGGGATAACCACAAAAAATGTAAAAAAGGTCGACCTGATAAGAAAAATCCAGGTCGAAGAAGGAAACCACCCTTGTTTTCAATCGAAAAATGCTGATTGCGGACAAACAGCATGCTGCTGGCGTGAAGACTGCCTCGTTTAGAAAAGAAGACAGTCGCAGCATTACTTGCCGCACAAATGTTATGGATTCGATGACACTTGATGCTCTTGAAGCGCATCCCAAAAAAAAGGTCCTGCTTGTCGATAATGAGGAGGCAATTCTGGAATCCCTGAGCCATTATCTGAAGCATAGCCGTCTTCATGTGGAAACTGCGACAAGTGCCAGACAGGCTTTGAGGCTGTTTAAAAAAGAAACGTTTGACCTGATTATTACCGATCTGGTGATGAACGGTATGAGCGGGATGGAATTGCTGTCCGAGATAAAGAAGATCAAATACGACAGTGGAGTATTTATCCTCACCGGGCAGGGGAATATGGGATCGGTAATAGACGCCATCCGCTTAAGTGCTGATGATTACCTTCTTAAACCATGCGATGCCGATGAGCTGATTTTCAGGATGGAGCGTTTTTTTGAAAAACAGGACGCATTGAGAAAAATAAAGGTCTATGAAAAATTTCTTCCCATCTGCATGTATTGCAAAATGATCAGGGATGATGCAGGTGTGGAAAGGGGTGCCGGAACATGGTTGAGCCCTGAAGAATACTTAAAAAGAAAAAACAGTGATCTTCGATTAAGTCACGGTTGTTGCCCTGACTGCTTTGAGAAGCATAAAGACGAGTGGTTTAAATCGTAAAACCGTTTCCACCTTTGAAAATCCAATTACGAACTCCGGCCGGGAGTTCGTACCCCTTTTTTTATTTTGCCCGCAGATACTGGTTCGGCCAGTCTACATCCACCCCGAGCGTCTTGGCTGCATGAAGGGGCCAGTAGGGATCGCGCAGCATTTGCCTGGCCAGCAGGACGGCATCCGCCTGGCCTGTGGCTATGATCTGCTCGGCCTGGGCCGGCTCGGTGATGAAACCTACCGATCCGGTGGCAAGCCCGGTATCGGCCCTGATCCTGGCGGCGAAAGGGACCTGGAAACCTGGGCCAAAGGGGATCTTCTCGTTAGGTACGGCTAGACCGGAGGAGCAGTCGATGAAGTCAATGCCTATCTCTTTGAGTTTCAAGACGAGATAAATTGATTGCCCGATATCCCACCCTCCTTTTACCCAATCGGTGGCCGAGATCCTGACAAAGAGCGGGAGTTCATCGGACCATTGTTTCCGCACTGCCTGTGCTACACGCAGCGGAAAGCGGATTCGATTGTCGAGGCTTCCTCCGTAGTCGTCCTCCCTTTTATTGGCAAGCGGAGAGAGGAACTCGTGCAGAAGATAGCCGTGGGCCATGTGCAGTTCGAGCACCTGGAAACCGGCGGCAAGTGCCCGTTTGGCAGCGGCGCGGAATTGCTCTTCGACCTGATCCATCTGATCCGAACTCATAGCCTGGGGAACAGGATGGCCTTCGGCAAAAGGTATCGCGCTTGGAGCCAGTGGCGGCCAGCCGCAGGCATCGGCAGTCAGCGGCTGGCCGCCCATCCATGGAGAGGAGCACGATCCCTTCCGGCCTGCATGGGCGAGCTGCATTCCGGCTATCGCCCCCTGATCTTTGATAAAGCGGCTTATCGGTGCAAACGCCTCGGTGTGCTCGTCACTCCAGAGACCACTGTCGTCCGGGCTTATCCGTCCTTCCGGGCTTACAGCGGTGGCCTCGACCGTGACCAGTCCGGCACCTCCCACGGCCCGGCTGCCGAGATGTACAAGATGCCAGTTGGTGGGGATCCCTTCCCGGCTTGAATACTGACACATGGGAGAGACGAAAATCCGGTTGCGAAAGGTGATTGATTTTAGAGTCAAGGGTGTGAAAAGAGCACTCATGGGTTGTCTCCATGCAGGAGGTAGAGGGAAGTCGGTTGTTTTAGGCTTGAGTATGGCGGAAAAAGAAGAGCTTTCCGTTTTTCGGGTGAGCCTGGAATCATGCGGTTATGTCAACAATCCTGCCTTTGGCCGGAGAGGAGGCGATATCCGAAACCGACGCTGGAGTCCGGGCAGTTTGCTTTTGCAGGGATTCGATTGTCTTTGTTATCAATTCACCTGCAAGTTTTGGCTGCTCATTGGCCGATCTTAACAGGGAAAGGTTTTGTATGAACCGGAGTCCGGCGATTCCTGTTGTCTGCATATCTGATTCCATTAGTAATGGTTATCTTACATAACATGATAAGCATTCATAAAATAAGATCAAAGAGGGAGTTTCTCTCACTTTGCCGCTGCTTTGAAGGCAACCTTGAGAAATTGCCTTCTCGGAGTCTCGTCGACTCGCTTGCCGATCCAATTTCTGCGCGGCACAGAAAAATTTTATCCTCGGAATATAACTAGCTTCCATCCGAAAACGGCGCTTTTCACCTAACTCGTCGTTGTGCTGTAAAATTTTACCCTCTGAGGTAAGCACCCTCCGGGCATAAACTCTGACTCCGATATTAGGTATAGGCCTCCGGTTAAATTTGCCATCGCGTCTAGATTTAGAAGAGGTAAGCGAAGACTCCGAAATCCCTCGTTTCAGGATGG
>JBJKRL010000058.1:0-115048 GCA_046704745.1 Desulfocapsaceae bacterium
AACCCTTTTCACGGGTGTCTGTGCCCTGGATGGGCACAGTGGGGCCCCCATGGACGGGTTTATGGCGTCCCGTGAATGGGGTGGCTACAACCCCGTCGTTTTTACCTGAAGATTAGTGGTAATCAGATAGGATTTTATTTATCCGATATCGTAGGGGTCTTCTCCTCTTTCGGATGCTGCCATCCGCCGCCCAAGGCCTTGTAAAGGGCCACCGTGTCGAGGGCGAGCCGTGCCTTGCTCTGTACAAGACGATCCCGGGATTGATAGAAGGCCTGTTCCGTCTGCAGAACGTTGAGAAAATCCACCAGGCCGAGGGAATACTGGTTTTTTGAAATATCCGCCGCCCGTCGTGCAGCATCCACTGCCGTTTGAAGTATCTCAAATGACTCCTGCTCGCGTGAATAGGCGCTCAGGGTATCTTCGACCTCGGTCAGTGCCGCAAGTACCGTCTTTTCATAAACTTTCTGTGCCCTGTCCCGGCGGCTTTTGCTGATCTCCACTCCGGCCCGGGCTTTTCCTGCATCGAAAAGAGACCACTGCACCTTCGGGCCCGCCGACCAAAATCTGCTGCCGGAACTCACAAGATTCGACAGGCCGACACTCTCCAGGCCAAGGAGCGCAGAAAGAGAAAATCGGGGAAAGAGTTCGGCTGTGGAAACTCCAATTTCAGCCGTTGCCGCCGCCAGCTGACGTTCCGCCCGACGGATATCGGGACGTTGGCGCAGGAGGGTGGACGGCAGTGTCACGGGAATTCGAGGCGGACTCGCCGGGATGCTCCCTGTGGCAGCCAGCTCTGGCAGTACTGCCTCAGGTGTTTTTCCCAGAAGAAGAGAAAGTTGATGCCTCGACCTGCTGATGGAATTCTTGAGAGCCGGCACTTGAGACCTGATCAGGGCCAGCTGCGTCCTGGCCTGTACCACCTCAAGTTCGCTGCCGAAGCCCACACGGAACCGCCTTTCCACCATATCCACCACCTGTTTCTGCAGCGAGATGTTTTCCCTGGTGATGGCCAGACGCTGCTGGCCTCCGCGCAGCTCCACGTAATTTCTGGCAACCTCGGCAACCAGGGAGACCAAGACATCGTGTTTGTTCTCCACCGAGGCGGCCACCAGAGCCTTAGCAGCCTCCTTCGCCCTTTTAATCCCGCCGAAAATATCGAGTTCCCAGTTTGCATCGAAACCTGCCTGGAAAAGATCTTGATCTATCTTTCCCAATGAAGCATTCTCGCCCTCGTGAAGCGAGGTGTAGGCACCTGTTGCGGCTACACCGGGGGATCCTTCCGCTGCCGCAATCACCCGCTGTGCCCTTGCCTCACGGATATGGGTTTCGGTAATGAGAAGATCCTGATTTGAGGCTATAGCCTGTTGTATCAGAGAATCGAGAACCGGATCCTTGAATCGGCCCCACCAGACGGCAAGATTGGTACCCGCCCGTTCAATGACAGTGGGAGATTTTTCCAGCCAATGGGAAGGCATCTCTGATTTCGGCGCCTTATACGACGGTCCCACGGCCGTACAGGCTGAAAGAAGCAGTGCCAGAAGAATAACCGCAGCTTGGAAATAATTTTCGCCAGGAAATGGTTTCATCGCTTAAAGAAGACCTTGGTACCTTGGAAATTCATTTCTTGTTGAGCCACTTGCGGGGTGCTTATACCCCTTTGTGGGGTGTTAAAAAAATCAGGACGAGGGCGGTCTGCCCAACGGCATCCTCTGCCCTCGATCCACGGCTCCTTCTCTTTTAAAAAGTCTGGAGGTCCATTTTTCCATATCATCTACATAGGTGAAAACGACCGGAATGACTAAAAGGCTCAGGAAGGTGGAGGTAATCAGTCCGAAGATCACCACGATGGCCATGGGGGCTCTGAAGCTCGGGTCGTTGCCCAGGCCCAGAGCGATGGGCATCATGCCCGCGCCCATGGCGATAGTCGTCATTACGATCGGTCTCGCCCTTTTCAAACAGGCGTCAAGCAAGGCTTCCCGGCGCTCCAGGCCGAGTTCCCGCCTGGCCATCAGAGCGTATTCCACCAAGAGAATCGAATTCTTGGTGGCAATACCCATCAACATGATCAAACCGATCATCGCCGGCATCGACAGGGCCGTCCTGGTCAAAAACAGACCGAGGAAAGCGCCGGGGATGGAGAGAACAAGAGCGGCGAGGATGGATATCGGCTGCACGAAATCCCTGAACAACAGAACAAGAACGATATAGATGCAGAGAATGCCGGTGGCCATCGCCAGGCCGAAACCGGGAATAAGTTCTGCCAAGGCCTCGGCATTTCCCCTCGGAGCCACGCGTATTCCAGGCGGCAGGTTCTTCAGGCTCGGGAGGGCATATATCTGATCTTGTACTGCCCCCATGGCCCGGCCGTTCAACTCGATCTCGAAATTGACATTGCGCAGACGGTCATATCGGTCAACCTCCGACGGACCGCTGTCCATGCGCAATCGGGCCACATCCCCCAGCATGACCGGCCCATGGATGCCGGGAACATACAAATGCGACAGGATATCAATATCTTGTCTGGCATTTGAACGCAGTTTCACCACTATCGGCACCTGGCGCTGGCTGAGGTTGAGTTTGGCCAGATCCTGATCGAAGTCTCCGGCTGTGGCTATGCGTAATGTGTCGGCGATGGCGGCCGAGGTGACACCCAGGTCGGCTGCCCGGGCAAAGTCCGGTTCAATGGTGACCTCGGGCCGAATGAGACTGGAACTGGAGGTCACATTGCCGATGCCGGGAATCGTCCTGAGCTCGCGTTCCACCTTGGCGGCATAGGTGTTTAAAACACCGCCGTTCTCTGCCGCCAAGACCAGTTCATACTTCTCTCCACTGCCCAGGCCGACCTTGATCCGCGTACCCGGAAGAACAGCCAGGGCTTGACGTATCTGATCTTCGATCACCTGTTTATGGACTCCTCGCCGCTGATCGCGCGGCGTCAATTTTATTGTAAGACTCGCCTTACGTACTTCGGATCTGCCCTGGGCCTCAAAGGGATTGCCGCCCGAACGTCCTCCTCCGACAGCCGTATAGATCAACTTGACGTAAGGGTTCTTCTCCAGGATCCTGCGGGCCTCTTCGGCCACTGTATAGGTCTGTTTAAAGGTGCTGCCCGGCTGCAGCTCCAGCGAAACCATGGTCTGTGACAGATCATCGGCCGGCATAAAACCGGTGGGCAGCAGACGGAGCAGCATAAACGACCCGAAAAAGGCGAATGTCACCACCACAGCGGTAATAAACCGGTGATCCAGGCACCAGGCAGCCCATTGTTTATAATGGTCCATCCAATGCGGCTCCCGATGCTCTTTGGCAAAGGGACGCAAAATATAGGCGGCCATCATTGGAGTCAGCATCCGGGCGACCACCAGTGAGAAGAATACGGCAATGGAAGCCGTCCACCCGAACTGTACAAAAAATTTCCCGACCACACCGCTCATAAAGGCTGTGGGCAGAAAGACCGCAACAAGGGAAAATGTCGTGGCAACCACCGCCAGACCTATCTCGTCCGCCGCCTCCATGGCTGCCTGATACGGTGTTTTGCCCATGCGCAGATGACGCATGATGTTTTCAATCTCGACAATGGCATCGTCCACCAGGATGCCGACCACCAGCGACAGGCTGAGCAGTGTGACAATGTTGATGGAAAAGCCCAACATGTGCATGACGAAAAAGGATGGAATTATCGAAAGCGGCAAAGCTGTTGCCGAAATTATGGTCGCCCGCAGATCGCGGAGAAACAACCAGACAACGAGGACTGCCAGAATCGCCCCTTCGTAGAGGAGTGACATCGATCCCTGGTAGTTTTCCCGGACCGGATCAACAAAGTTGAAGGCTTCGGTAAATCTAACGTCAGGATGTGTAGCGGCAAGTCTTGCCACCTCGGCCCGTACGCCTCTTGCAACCTCAATCTCTCCTGAGCCGCGCGACCTAGTGATTTCAAATCCGACCACAGGTTTGCCGTTTAATAACGCCGCCGAACGCCGCTCGGCAATCGTATCTTTGACGCTTGCCACCTGATCCAGTCTGATATGACGGCCATCGGAAAGCGGGATATCCATTTTGGCCAGTTCTTCGGCCGATTTTACCGTGGCAATCAACCTGATGGACTGTTCACTGCCTCCGATATCGGCACGGCCGCCGGGGGCTTCCTGCTCCACCTGCCGCAACTGTCTGGAAATATCGGCAGCCGTGGCATGCAGGGCCATCAGGCGGTCCGGATCTATCTCCACCTGGACCTCCCTGGTGACGCCCCCTACCCGGTCCACTGCGCCGACCCCTTTCACTGACAGGATGGCCTTGGACACGGTGTTGTCCACAAACCATGACAGGGCCTCGTCGTCCATCCGATCCGAGGCCACTGTATAGGTAATGATCGGTAGTCCGGCAAGATCCACCTTGGCTATGGTCGGATCGAGAAGATCCCCCGGCAAGTCTGAGCGTATCCGCGACACCGCATCCCTGACATCATCAACCGCATCGGACGGGGACTTCTCCAAACGAAATTCTATGGTAATGGTGGCGGTTCCGTCCTGTATCAGGGTGTAGACATGGTAGACAAGCTGCAGCGTAGCCACCGAGTTTTCGATCTTCCGGGCAACCTCCGTCTCCATCTGTTCGGGAGAAGCACCCGGCAGCCTTGCCGTGACGATAACCCAGGGCAGTTCGATATCCGGGTAGTTCTGAATCTGCATCACCCTGAAGCCCATAACACCCGTCAGGCAAAGGAGGATGAACAGGAGCACGGCCGGGAGTGGATTTTTTATCGACCAGGAGGAAACGTTCATCACATGCTCCCCGGCGGTGCTTGGGAGGCATCCAGTACACGGACCGTATCGCCGTCCGAAAGAAATGCCGCCCCCGTATATACCACCTTCGCATCCTTTGGCAGCCCGCCGGTAATTTCGACGTACTTCTTATACCGGCGCCCTGTTTCCACCTTTATCTGATACACTTTGTTTGATACAGCCACTCGATAGACGTAGTTGAATCCGTCTCGTTGTACCACGGCACTCTGGGGAAGGGCCATCACCTTCTTTTGTCCCAAATCGATCTCACCTTGGGCGAACATTCCGGCTTTGAGGCTGTTTTTTTGCGGAATATCCACGTAGACAATACCCATTCGGGTCCGGATATCCACTGTCGGCCCAACCATTCGTACCACACCTGATGTCTTGATCCCTCCCGGTGCCGAAATCGTCGCTGCCTGGCCTTCCCGGACAAGAGACAACTCGGCGCTGGTCACCTCGGCACGCCATTCCAACCTATTGGATAAAATAAGACGAAAGAGTTCCTGACCGACAGACATTACCGTTCCCAAGGTTGCCGTACGGGATGAGATCACTCCGTCGTCGGGTGCAACAACACGCGTCTTCCGCAGCCGAATGAGCTGATTTTCGAGCTGGGCGCGGGCGGCATTCACTTTTGCTCTGGCAACCTGCTCCGCGACCAGGTAATCGTTGATCTGTTGAGCACTGATCACACCCGGTGTCTTTACCTTCCGGGCACGATCGGCATTGGCCTTTGCCTCGACAAGCGCCGCCTCGGCTTCGGCCACCTGGGCCTTAGCCTGAGCCACATCCGCCTTGACGGTATCCTCGGAGAAAACGGCAAGTACCTGCCCTTTGTGCACCACATCTCCGACATCAGCCGTTACCTCAACCAGCTGCAATCCACTGACCTCGGCACCGATGGAGGCCTCCTGCCAGGCGGCAATATTGCCGTTTGCCTGGAGCCGATCCGGCCAGACGGCAAGAAAGGGAGAGGTCGTCATCACCGTCAGTGACGGTTTCGTTTCAGCTGAAGTGGACAACCCATGAATGGTAATTGTTGTCTTTTCGCTCAAAGAGGGAGAGACTTTATGTTGATACCGGATACCGAGAATGAGAACTCCCGCCACCATAAGTGCCGTTACGGTAATAAACACAATACGCAATGTCTTTTTATGACGCCGGATTTGCATCGTTTAGTGCACCTTACATCCTTTTTTACCAGACGGGGCCAATCCCTCGATGGCCTGTTGAAAAAGCATTCGTAATTCCGATTCAAATTCCTCGGTCAGGATCCTTCCTGAATACCAGGCCGACATGGCCATTATATACAGTCCGTAAAAATGACTTGAGATATAAAAGAGATCAATGTCCTTGCGCAACTCTCGTCGGTGTTGGGCGCGTCTATAAAGAGTAAAAACAAGCTCAAGCCATTGGTCGTCCATCTCCCGGGCCTTGCCCCTCTCTGTCTCCATGGGAAAGACCAGGTGCTGCATGAGCAGGCGTCCGAAGTCCTTGTTCCTTGAAATCAAATTAAATTCCCCCATATACAGGACCATCAACTGATCAATAAGGGAGGCGTCCGGATCTGCATTGGTCAGAAATTCATGATGACTACAATCGAGTTCATCTTTACAGAAGGCATAAAAGATTTCCGATTTCGTCTGAAAATAACTGTAAATTGTCCCTTTGCCGATCCCGGCTGCATGCGCCAGCTGTTCGATACTTGTCCGCTCGAACCCATTTTTGCTGAACAACCGCATCGCTGCATCCATAATCGCCTTTCGCGTTTCTTGTTTCTTTCGTTCCCTGATGCCCGGCATAAGGAGGCCCTGTTGTCTAACCCGGATTTCTCATGAACCAGCATGGCTGGACCATGTTAGCCTTGCCATCTATACCCCCCCTGAGGGATAGAACACAAAATGAAAATCGGATCGCCGGCAACCGGCCTGTACGTTAGACCCGATTTTCGGAATATAACTTATTGACTCTGTGGCAATTCTACGATTATTGCAGAGAATAAGTCAAGAAAAAGCTGACCACGGTCAACTTTTTACCTTCAGCCAACCCTTTGAATATACTTATTGAACACGCTCCTGTTCTTGAGTTGGAAGCGGGATGCAGCTCTTTTCTTATTGGCAAGATTTAGTGAGATTTTTTTGTAAATGATTATAAAAAGTGGTAAATGTCTTGTTAGATCCGTTCTAGATGGAAAGAATCCGGGAACCTCTATATTTAAAATATTCTATATAATCCAGCTGGTTTGAGTTGAATCTTTTCCTGCCGGAGCGCTTACCCGGTTCACACGTCTCACAGGGAAGCCTGAAGGGGAAGGGATGAAGCGACCTTTCACAAATATTCTCTCTATCTTATGATAAGCATACTTGAGAATCCAACCGCAATCATATTAGCTTCTGCACCAACGCCCGGTTATGATCCATTCCTGTATTTTATAAATGAACTGTACATCAATATCGTTAGCTTTTTTCAATTTCATTTCAATCTCTTGTTGTTTCTGGGGATCCTTCTTATCCTGGCAATCTGTGGAGCGGTATTTAAGTTGTACAGAGGCTTACATGCAAACGATATCCAGGGAGAATGGATGCTTGGTACAGCCATCATGGAAAAACATTTGATAAGTATTGACGCATCACCCGATGCCATAGAGGAGTTTAAACGGCAGTTTGCAAAAGGCTCGACAACTTTTTCTCTCTCAAGAGAAAAACTGACTCTTTCCAATGATGAATGGAGTATGGATTTCGAATATGAGATGATTTCCCAGGATGGGAATATAACTACCGGCCTGGTTGACGATAAAATGGTGGTCATGATCTGGACGCCTCGTCGCGGTCCCGGTCGAATCATTTCTTTGAGAAAGGCCAGTGAACATGAACTTTCCAGCCATAGGAACAAAAAAAGCGTAGAGGCAGGGAGAGTCGTTTGAACTGAAGCGGGCAGGCACGAATCTTTATATGATTAGAATATTTTTGATATATTGAGCCTTAAAAGACAACTTTGCCGGATCCGGCCTCTTTCTCGTAGTCGCTGTTGATATCTTCCTGTCTGCACCAATCAAGAAAGAGGTTGACGCAATCGCTGCACAGTTGTGTGCCCGACACGCTTTTGATAACATCCAGTGCCTCATGAAAATGTTTGCCTTTCCTGTACGGTCTGTCTGTGGTCAGGGCATCGTAGGTATCGGCTACTGCGGTCATTCGAGCCCACAAGGGGATGTCCTTTCCCGCCAATCCCTCCGGATAGCCTTTCCCATCCATGCGTTCATGATGGGAACGCACTACCGGTACTATGTCGGAAATACTTGGAATCGTCTGAATAATGGCAGCACCCATGGAAGGATGTTGTTTGATCTGAAAGAACTCCTCATCAGTGAGGAGTCCGGGTTTTAATAAAATATTGTCCCTGACTCCTATTTTTCCGATATCATGAAGCTGACCGGCAATATGGGCTCGTTCGATATCGTATCTGCTGCCGCCCGAATGTTTCACCAGACCGGCGAGGATCAGCGAAACCCGATCCGAATGCCCACGGGTATACGTGTCTCGTGCCTCCAGGGCCTTTACTAGACTGGTAATGCCGGCGATCAATAACTTCTGCTCGCCGTCCAGACGTTCTTTTTCTTTTAAAAGGATGAGGAATTCGTAGGAGAATATTTTATTCAAGGTCATCATCAACTGTTCGAGATTAAAAGGTTTGATGATGAATGCCGCCGCACCGTATTCCATCATTTTTTTCATGTTCCCCGCATTATTTTCCGTGCTCATGACCACAAAGGGAATATCGGAATACAAAACGTTTTCATGCAGACTTTGGCAGAGTTCAAGACCGCTCATTTCGGGCATATACACGTCCGAAAGGATCAGATCGGGTCGAACGCTCTGAACAACCTCAAGGGCCTCTTTTCCGTTTCTTGCCGTAACAACCTGATACCCCACATTTATAAGCCCATCCTCGAGCATCATTCGAACCGTCTTCGAGTCATCCACGACAAGAATCTTCTTTCCCATCGCCTTCTCTGAAGAACCCGGTATGAGTTTTTGCACGAGTGGAATGAGCTTGTTCCGGGCTTCAGCCCTGTCCAGGTAAGCGGTGGCGCCGGCTGCCATCGCCTTTTTTATGTTGGTGCTCGATTCCGAAGAACCAATAAGAATCAATGGGAGATCTTGAGCAAACGTCCGCCCCGATAAAAATTCGCTACAAAAAAAAGACTGTTCAAAAGGAAAGCTTTTCAGATTAGCGATGATAAGATCAAAATTTCTCTCTTCAAGAGCAGAGGGAATATCTCTTTCAGGCGGGATTTCAAAAATCTCAGCTTTGGTCAGCGAGAGGATGCTCTTTATCGTTGAACGGTTATGAGAATCGTCATCAATGAGCAGAATTCGAGGATTATCCATGAGACATGCGACTGTTGTAGCATGCCATTTGTCTTCCTTTTCGCTGAAAACGAGAGTCATGCCGATTACTTATGAGTTTCCACGACTATCCGGAATTATTTGGTAGTCGCTTTTTTCAAACGATAAAAAGCTTATCATTTGAATTCAGGTAAGTAAAGGGCAGCTCGTTTTTTTCAGAAAGAGGCAAAACCTGTACGCAGGAGCGAATCGCGACTGATCATCCCTTTAAACCTGCCTTCTGCGTCCACCACCGGCAATCTTTTAATAACCCGGTCGAGCATGAGATGAATGGCCTCCTCCAGGGGAGCATTTTCCTTAATCGTCATTACATCGGTTTTCATGACCTCAGAGGCCGTTTTGGCCTGTAGATGTTCCTGCAGTTCCCTGTACCGTCTTCCTCGTTCGGTGAAAGGAATTTTGCTTATAAGGTAATCCCAGATCCCCGGATGTCTGTCGACAAAGGCTATGAGCAGATCTTTATCCGAGATCAAACCAAGGAAATGTCCCTTTTTGTCCACCACGCAGACCCGTTCGATATCGTTGCAGTCGATAACGCGGATCACCTCATGAACAGGGGTATCCGGGAGAACTGTAAAACTGTCTCTGCGAACGATGTCGGAGACGAATTTTAGATTTTCAACCTGGATATCCTTGTTCTGGAAGGCTCTCCAGTCGGGACATTCACGAAGGATGGTATGAAAGACATCAAGGCGTGAGAGGATGCCGGTAAGCTCTCCTTCGTCGTTAATCACCACCAGACGTTTGACATTTTTCGCCAACATCAGATGGACAGCCTCTGTGGCCGATCTGTCCTGGTTGATGACAATCGCCGGCTGCGTCATGATTTCTCCGGCCTTTTTTAGGGCCAGGCCACCGAGAATCTCTTCGGCTTGCCGGTTCGAACCGGCTAGGAGACCAAGACGTATCGGCATTTCAGCCTTGTAAATCAAGTCTCCCTGAGCAATGACACCCACCGGATGATTCTCTTTATCGACGACCGGCACTCCGGTAAATGTGGAGGAAAGCAGCAACCGAGCCACCTCGCTCACCGGGGTTGCGACCTCCACCTTTTCAGGTGATTCGGTCATGATCTCACGGACCAGCGTATGTTTTGACATCAAAACCCCGCTGGTCTTATGAAAAATAACGTCCTGGTCTCTGACGGCGACAATGCCGTCGGTGACCATCTCCTGGATTTTCAAAAGCACGTGATCGAGTTCACGGGCAGGCAGTATGACGGCAATCCGCACCGGCATGTTATACGAAAGGACCTCAACCCTGCCGGTGGCAACCTCTCCGCTCTCGTAAGACCCTTCAATCCCTCTGGTGACAATGGTACGCGCCGCAATCTTCAAACCGTTTACATAGTCGACAATGGCGCTGTAAATCGACTGTCCTTGCCATTTCACATCTTCACTGGTGAATATTTCAATGATTTTATACTTCAGCATTACGCTTTCTCCCCCCGCCTGAATTTCTCATGGATACTGTGTGATTTAACACCACAGGTGTTCCTTCGAATTTTCTTGTCCCTTCTGTAGCAGAGATACATTATCAAAGTGTTCATGAGCAATCCGGGTTACATGAGACGGCCAATCCATATCCCCAGAAAAACCAGCGCGGCACCGAAGATATTGTTAAAACAGAAATTGGCCACCGCCATTATGGCGTCTGCGGACCTGGCGGTATTGACCGTTTCCAGAGCGTAGGTTGAAAAAGTAGTAAGCGCCCCCAGATAACCGGTCATAAAAAAGAGCCGGACCGAATGACTGACAAGGTTTGTTCGATCACCCAACGAATAGACAAATCCAATAAGAAAACAACCCGCCAGATTGACAATGAGTGTTCCCCACGGGAACCTGGTGCCGAACAGACCGACGGCAAGCAACGAAACACCCCAACGGGAAAGGGCGCCAAGCCCTCCTCCCGCCAGTACCAATAAGATCTTCATTTTCTATCCAACAAACATGGCAGAACCAGACCGGCCAGCCATTTATGCCCCTTGAGGGTATTCATGCCCCTTGAGGGTGCAACAAAACACCAAAGCATATCCTACGACCACAACACCCGAATAGTATCCCGGACGCCATGGGATCACATCACAAGAAGAAAACCTGCCACAACCAAAAGATGCAGAACAAATATGCTACTCCAACCACCAGCAATAATGGACCACCGCCGGCATATTTTTCCAGAGCCGACAGAGGTTTTCGGCCGTCTAAGATACGCTATTGAAGACCATATTACAACAGCCGATTTGCCAAGAGAAAAAGCAAGATGGTCAGTAGCACATAGGTGGCATAAGAGTTGATCTTCCCCACATGGATGCGCCCCACCTTTTGTGCAGACCACTGAAGCAGCTTAATCGTCGGTTGATAGATGATTCGATCCACCAGATGGATCTCGTGGCGCTCACCGCTGATGGCTGTACGAAAATGAGCCTCAACGGTCTCTTTGGTATCCTCAACCGTCGTCGGGCGAAACACTGCATCAAAGATCACCCGGACCGGATTGGAAAAGCCGGTGGCCGTATAGGTCATATTGGAAGCAAACTGCCGGATCCCTCCATCCCATGCCGGCCTCTGGATTGTCTTGCGTTTCCCGAAAAGACGGCAGACCACCATCGTTCCTCCCAGCAACAGAACAAGGACAAAAAGACCATAGGCGGTCGACATGGCAAAAATGACCGGATTTTTTTCTCCTCCCTGATGCAGAACCACGAGCCCCCTGCCCGGCAGCACGGAAGATCCCACCTGGGCTCCCAGGTTATGAAAATCGGAGACAAAGGCCTTGCTGAATCTGGAATTGCCTTCCCCGATGGTGAAAAACGGTGGAACCAGCGCATCCGCAGCATTGACATGCGTAAGCGGATTCACTGTCGTATTGAGAACAGGAATCACATAGGTAGGCAGGATCCCCATCAGCAGGCAGAAAAAGGCTAATGAGCCCATGGAAATCTTCATGGCGGAGCCTACCTCCACGGCCTTTTCGGCAGCCCTGGAGCGCGCCCGGCCGAGAAAATTCATGGCAAAGGCCTTAACAAAACAGGTCACCGCAAGACCTGCGGTCAGCGCCAATGCTCCTCCTGTAAGGGCAAAGACGACCTTGACACCGGTCGACGACAACACCACGCTCTGCAAAACGACCTGCAAGGTCAACCATTCACTGACAAAGCCGTTGAAAGGCGGCAATGCGGCAATGGAGAGCGAACCTATCAGAAAGAAGAAAGCCGTCCATGGCATGGTCCTGATCAGTCCACCCAAAAGATTCATATCCCGGCTGCCCGTCTGACTGTCCACGGCCCCGGCTCCGAGAAAGAGCAGGGACTTGTAAAGTGAATGGTTGACCATATGGTACAGGGCCACGATCAAGGCGATGCCGGCAAGTTCCATATGCCCGTACACCTTGAAGAGCAGGGCAGCCCCCAGACTCACCGTTACAATGCCCATGTTTTCGATGGAGCTGTGGGCCAGCATCTTCTTCAGGTCGTTTTCGGTGGTGGCATACAGGATACCGACCAGGGCCGAAATGGCACCGACGGCGAGAACGATACTCCCCTGACCGCTTGAAACCACCGGTGAAAGATCGATATTTGTTCGCAGGATGCCGTAGATGCCTAGATTTAAGATCACTCCCGACAAAATCGCCGACACATTTCCCGGTGCCACAGGATGGGCGCGGGGAAGCCAGGAACTGAGCGGTACAAGCCCTGCCTTAACCCCAAACCCCAGGAAGGACAGCAGAAACACGGCCCATCCGAGGGAACCGGCCAGATTTCCCGAAGCCGCTCGAATGGAGGCAAAATCCAGATTCCCGGCATGAACCCCCAGGAGCAAAAAGCCGACAGCCACCGCCAAGGTTCCCAGCTCACCCATGGCCAGCATCAGAAAACCGGCAAAGACATTTTCTTCATGCTCGTGTTCATAACTCACCAGGAGATAACTCAAGATCGACATGCTCTCCCAGCCGATCAGAAACAGCACCACATCTCCAGCCAGCAGGATGAGGGCGATTGCGGCAAAGAGCATGTGAAAGATCAGAAAAAAGGACTTCAGGCTATAGCGGCCCCGATACTTTTGCATATAGGCTGCCGAATAGATGGATACCGGCAGATAAACAAACCCGGTGATCAAGAGGAAGACCGCCGAAATCCGATCGGCATCCAGGCGTAATTGACCAAGGTACGGCAACCGCCAGAGCCCGACATGAAAACCTCTGCCCGCGGCCAGCAGAGAACCCGCTGCGACAATCAAGGAAAGGGAAGCCAGGGAGGCAATCCCGATCGAGACATGAACCCCCCTACGGCTTTCTGCCGTGACGGACACTATCATACCCAGGCCGCAGAGGATAAAAAACAAGGTAAAAAATGCGGTAATTCCAGTCATGGCACCCTCCTTTCGGCATGGGACGCACCTGCCGCACCGATAACCGCAGAAGATTTACGCCCAAGTGCCACCAGCAGACCATGAATGATGGCCAGAGGCGGCGGCGGGCAGCCGGGAATCTCCACATCCACCGGGATTACATCGGACACCCCTGCACAGCAAGTGAAGCTCGGACCGAAAACGCCTCCGGTCAGCGCACAGGTACCGGCCGCCACCACCATTTTGGGAGACGGCATGGCCTCATATGTCTTTTTAAGCTGCGAAACCATGTTGTCGGAGACCGGTCCGGTCACCAACAGGACATCCGCCTGCCGGGGCGTCGGGGTGATAAAGAGGCCCAGCCGATGGATGTTGTAATGGGGCTTGCCGGTCTGCTTCACCTCACTGAGACAGGCACCGCAGGCCCCGGCGTCGACTATCCGGATATGGGTTGAACGGGAAAAAGCCGCCCCCAGCCTGCGCCCGCCGTCGGTTGCGGACTCCGCAATTTTTGCCCACTCATAACCCGGTTGCCAGACGATGCCGTTATGATCGGAACGGACGCAGCGAAAACAGTGCACACAGGAGCGGATATCCTTTTCCCCATCAGCAGACCCAATATGAGCGGGACAGAACCCTGTGGGCAACACCGAGCTGAAATCGGGAAGTCCGGGGGAAACCCCGTCGGCATTCTCGGCCACCCCGGGATAACGGGTCGTCTTTTTACCTGTCTTCAACCCTCTCAACAGCCACTTGCTCATTACTTTCTCCTCGTAAAAGACTTGCTTTTCTATTCGGAAATTATGGTTGTTCCGGATCAAACAGATCTTTAGTAGAAAACCGAAAATATCAATCCGGCAAAGGTTATCGCTTCCAGTCGCTGCTCTGCGGCCTTATCGCCGATACTCCACGGCTGACAGACAGGCCGTCCATGGCCCGCAGGGTTGCGGACCTGATGTGGTTTCCCGACGGACCTCCGCGAGGCTCCCTCCAGCGATAACCTCCGCCTCCCTGGCTAATCGAGATCGTACGAAGATGCAGTGCCCGTTGGTGCTTACATTTTTACCTGTCGCATTCGGCATTGGACAGCCCAAATGTTGCCATGATGATCGGAAAATCCTGAAAGGCAAAATCCTCCGCCGCCAGATGGAACCCATGCCAGTTGGTAAAAGACGGCGGAGTCAACCGGCAGCGGAGCACGCGTCCGTCATCCCCCATCCGCAGCCAGCAGAAGGCGGCACCACGAGGTGCCTCCACCCAACCAAGGGCCGCACCGTTCTTCCTGGAAAACGAGGGAAGACGGACATCACCCGCCGGCAGGGACCGGGCGACCCAGCGCATGATCTCGGCCGACTGAACAGTCTCGGCAAAAAAGACACGCAGGCGGGCATAGCCGTCACCTTCTGTTTCGCATGGCACCAGGAAAGGTATCGTAGCGTCTTTATAGTAGGCATAGGGAAGAGCAACACGGAGATCCCGCGCCACACCCGAAGCCCGGGCAATCGGCCCCACCAATCCATACCCCACAGCGTTTTCTTTGGAAACGGCCCCCACTTCCTCGATCCGATCCAGGAAACTGCTGGTAAAACGCAGCATCTCCTGCAAGGACATGAGTTGTTTGACGATACCGTCAACCTCATCGCTGATCAGGCGGCAAGTGTCGTTGTCGACATCCCGGGAAAGACCGCCGCAGACGTTCATCCCAAAGAGATACCGGTGACCGGTAAAGCGGCAGGTCAGGCGTAGAAGCTCCTCCTCGAGAATAGCCATCTGAGAGGTTGCCACCACCAGCGCCGTCGAACCGCAGATCTCTGTGAGGACGCCCACATGATGGCGAAAGCGCTCGAGCTCGGCCAGGAAGACCCGTAGCACCCGTGCCCGGGGTGGAATATCCACCTCACAGATCGTTTCCACGGCTTGACAGTAGGCAAGCGAATGGGCAAAGGCGGAAGTGCCGGAGAAGCGTTCGGTCAGAAGAAGGGCATCCTCTATCGTCCTTCCCTGGGCTGCCTTTTCAACGCCCCGAAATTTATAAAAGAAACGGGGGATAACCCGGATTACGTCTTCGCCCACCGATTCCAAGAGGAAGTGGGCCGACTCGGCATAGTCCGAGTATACCGGTCCGATGGGCATCATAAAGGCGCCATGCGCCTTGACGATCTTCTGCGGCTGCCAGGGACTCAGCTCCAGCCGGAATACAGTTGGATCGAAAAAATCGGAGCGCATGGGGTTTGCACCTTCGGCCCACTGCTCATGCAGCACAAAATCCCCCAGACGAGGATGGCCTTCAAAGGCAAGACCGAAGAGATCTTCGGCCTCACGTTCGTGCCAGTCGGCGGAGTGCACGGAATTGCTGATACTGGGTATCTTCGGCTGCCCTCCCCTTGCCTTCACCACAAGGCGCACAGGAAAGTCTTCCCGGTCTCCGTAAAAGATGTACCCCAGTTTCCAATCGGAGTCCTTCTCCTCAACCACCAGAGTGGCGAAGGTGTATCCACGATCATACATCAGGTCCCGGCAGGTTTGGTCCAGATCTTCAGGTCTGCAATCTCTTTTTGTCAGAGTATGTTCCACGATCGTCACCTCCCGAGAAGTGCACCGGCAAGGTGCAGCAGAGTATCAAAGGTCTTGGGCATGGCAATCCACAACAGGGCCACGGGTGCTGCCGTCAAAATCAAGGGAGCAACCAGACTTCCCGACAGAGCCGGGGCCCGAACCTTCTCAAGTGGTCTGCCAAAGACCATCCGGGAGTGGTGATACATAATGGCGCAAAAGGAGATGCCGACAAAGAGCACCAAAAGCCCCACTGCCAGATATTGACCGTTTGTAAGCCCGGCCTTGATCACCGAGAACTCACTCAAAAAGACGGCAAAAGGCGGGGCTCCGGAAACGGCCAGGGCCCCGAGCAAGAGGGAAATACCGGCAAGCGGATAGCTGCGGATCAGCCCTCGAATAGCTGAAATCTTCGGATTTTTAATCACCAGCAACACGGCTCCCACGGCAAAGAAGCAGAAAGATTTGGTGATTATATGGGTTGCAATCTGATAGGCAGCGCTATAGCCGGCAACGCTGCCGCCGAGACCGGCCGCCACCAGAATGATGCCATGGTGTTCGATGGTGGAGAAGGCAAAGAGCCGTTTCAGCTCCTTGGTCTGGATCAACAGCAGAGCAGCGACCCCTGCCGACAGCAGGCCGAAAAACACAAGCCAGGTCCCGGTCTCCGCCCCTACCGGTCCGACAAAACCCGGCCACAGACGAAAGATTACGTAGGGGATGGTGGCCGTCTCGACAAAGGAGAGAAAGATGCAGATCGGCACAGGAGCCTGGCTATAGGCATCGGGCAGCCAGGAATGCAACGGCGCCATGCCGGCCTTGCTGCCGAAACCGATCAGGATCAGGACAAAGCCGGCCTTGAGAATGGCGGGCGGGATGTTTGGCATGGCTTTCGCCAATCCCTCCCAGGTAAACGTCTCGCCCCCTGCCAGGTGCATACCCCAGTAGAGCAGCAGGATGCCGAACAGCGCCAGAATCGCTCCCATGGTGGTCAGTATGGCGTATTTCCAGGCCGCCTCAAATGCCTCCGGGGTCCTCTCAAAACTCACCAAGAATACCGAGGTGAGCGTAGTGAACTCGAGGGCAATCCAGACAAGAGAGATCTGATCCAAAAGCGGTACTGCCAGCATGGCCAGAAGAAAGAGATTGTAGAGGCTGTAATAACGGCGGAGTCGGAGCAGGCCGTCTTCGCCTTCCGGCTTCATGTGCCCCCAGGAAAAAATGGAAGTGCCGACGCCGATATAGGAAACCAGAAGCATGATCAAGGCCCCGAAACCGTCGCAGGCAAACCAGTTGGGAATGACCACAACTTTTGTGCCGCCGGAGACGACGAGCGCCGTATGGGTGGCCAGAAGCAGCACGATGATCCCGCTTCCCACTGTGATCCCGGCTGCAAACGTGATTTTTTTGGTTGGAATCAGGCACAGCCCGGCCGCTGCCGCCAAAACACAGAGCATGACGATAAGTTCCATGATCAATCCTCCTTTAATACGGTGAGGTTGCCGACCATGGTGTTTCCCACATGTTCATGGATCCTTCTGGTCAAGAGGGCAAAGACCAGGGTCACGACCAAGGCGTCAAAGGCAGCGGCCAGCTCTGAGATCAGCGACAGGGTCGGAGCAATGGCAATTCCTGCAAACAGGGCCCCGTTCTCCATGGCCAGGATGCCGATGACCTGGGGAATGGCCTCTCTGCGGGCGCTGATGACAAAGACCCCGATAAACAGGCCGGCCAGTCCGATGGGCAGATTTTCCCAAGCGTGAGACGGGACGGTTGAAAAAAGCGGATGAATAAGGAAATAGGCAAAAACAGCCAATGTCAGGGCCATGAGAAGCGAGGTCGGGATATTGAAGACCTGGGAGACCTCACGCCTGGCATAGACATCATGGCTGATCGTTTTTCTTAAAAGCCAGGGAATCAAGAGGACCTTGCCGGCCATGGTTATCACCGCCACGGCAAACAGGTGCCAAGAGGAAGAGAGAACAGCTAGAAGAAGGGCTGAGGCCACCAGAAAAACCGATTGGCCGATAAAGATCTTCAGACAGGCCAGAATCTGTCTGGTGGCGACCAAGCCGAAACATGAAAGCAGAAACAGACCGCCGGTTAAGGCGTTCAACTGGTTCATTGTCGTAATTGTTGTGTTACCGGTGATCATAGTTCATCCTTTGATGGCGTCGTAATAACCCTGTGTCTGTTCCGTTCGTTTTTACTTAGCCATCCTCAACTCAACAGTTTTTATGAGAATCCTTTAATCATTCTGGTAAACCCGGATTTCTCAATTCATACACCTGGGTTAAAAAAGGCCGGCCAATATGGCCGCAACCGAGGTCACAAACGCCGCTGTCAAAAATTCGGTAATGCGAAACAGCCGCAGCTTGGAGAGCGACGATTCAATCCACACCAAGATCAGCAAAAAGACAAAGATCTTTAAAAGGATCAACGGAATGGCCGACAGGAGGGCTGATATGCTCTGGGTTGCCGCCAGACCCCAGGGAGTAACGAGGACATTTAAAAAGATGCAGAGAAGGACAAAGAACTTCATCTGCCCGCCCCACTTCATCAAGGCGGCTCCGCGGCCGGAATATTCAAGGGTCTTGGACTCGTCGATCATGGCCAGCTCGAAATGTCCGCTCGGGTTATCCACCGGGATGCTGCCTGTTTCTGCGATAATGAGCATCAGAAAGGAAAGCACCACCAGGACGTGCGAGGGTCTGAAAAAGTTCGACGCCGGCGATACCCAGTAGTGCTGAACAATATAGGGGATAGTTGAATGGGCATCGAAGGAGACGGTGAAAAAGACCATCATGAAGACCGGCTCGGCCAGAAAGCCCACCATCCGCGTCCGGCTCGCCCCCATGGCGCCGTACGGATTGGCGGTATCCACGGCGGCCAGGGCGGCAAAAAAACCTGCCAGGGCCAGGATGAAGCCGCCTCCCAGCATGTCGCCCATAAAGGCGAAAAACAACGGAAAGTCTGTCAGAACGGGGATCAACAACGTAACGAAGATGGGAGCGATGAAGACCATATAGGGGGTGAAGCGAAAGATCCACGAGCTTTGCTCAGAGACAACTTCATCTTTGTGGAAGAGTTTGATCAAATCGCGATAGGGCTGAAAAATGCTCGGTCCCTGCCTGGACTGCACCCGCTCCTTCAACCGTACCAACACCCCCTTTACCAGCGGGGCAAAACCTATAACCACCAATACCTGCAGAACATTGAACAGGAGCCTCTGCGCCATACATCCCTCCTTTCCTGATTTGCATGTTTGTTGTTGATTTCTGGATAGACTGGTATATTCGCCGGTCCGGACCAAAATCCTTCCCAAAAACAGCAAGGGGGAGTAAGGTCGGCGAATCGATGCCAGGCTGCTCTATTCTTCAGGACCGGGGTTTGGGAGAAAATGCGAGAACAAAATAGACAATACACTGGAATCTTAAAACAAATTCCCGTATTGTCCGCATGCGTAGGAGTCGGAATCGGGCAAAAAAAACCCCTACCAGGATAGAATCATTTTCCCAGGTAGGAGTCATCAGCCCGGTCCGAGCGGTTGGTAATGGGGAACTCCATCCCCGAGTTTCTTATAGCATGGCGACCTTTGAAAAACAAGGGGAATTTCTGACAAGTTTTGATAATGCCTTACGCTCTCTTGTCGCTTAAAAGCGCCTCACGCATGGCCTTGGCGGCCTTGCGTCCGGCACCCATGGCGCTTATCACCGTCGCCGCTCCGGTAACGACATCTCCGCCGGCCCATATTCTGTCGCACGAGGTTTTTCCAGTGGCCTCGTCTGCTTCGATGTTGCCCCTTTTACCGACAGCAAGCCCCGGCGTGGTCCTTGGAATCAGGGGGTTGGGACTGTTGCCGATGGCAACGATTACCGCATCCGCTTTCATAATAAATTCAGAACCCTCAATGGGAATCGGACGACGGCGTCCCGAGGCATCCGGCTCCCCCAACTGCATTTTCAGGCACTCGATCCCGGTGAGCCTGCCTCTTGGATCGCCGATCAGGCATATGGGGAGAGTCAGGTAGTCGAAGATCACCCCTTCCTCCTCGGCGTTTTCCGCCTCCTCCGCCCTGGCCGGCAACTCTTCCCTGCTGCGGCGATAGACGATATGCACCTCGTCCGCCCCAAGCCGCAGCGCGGTGCGGGCCGAATCCATGGCCACATTGCCGCCTCCGCAGACAAACACCCGCGCCGGCCGTTTGATGGGTGTGTCGGTGGCCGGGAAACGGTAGGCCCGCATCAGGTTGCAGCGGGTCAGGTATTCGTTGGCCGAATAGACGCCGTTAAGATTCTCCCCGGGGATATTTAAGAACCACGGCAACCCTGCCCCGGCTCCGACAAAGACGGCGTCGAACTCATCCAGCAGGCTTTCAATGGTGCGGGTTTTGCCAACAATATAATCGAGTACCACCTTGACTCCCAGGCTTTTTATGTAGTCCACCTCCCGGCCCACGATCGACTTGGGCAGGCGGAACTCCGGAATACCGTAGGTCAAAACGCCTCCGGCTGCATGCAGGGCCTCAAAGATGGTCACTGCAAAGCCCTGCAGTGCCAGATCGTTGGCCACAGTGATGCCGGCCGGGCCCGAACCCACCACGGCTATTTTCCTGCCGTTTGCCGCAGCCATGGCCGGTCGTTCACTTCGGCCCGCCATGGCCTCGTAGTCAGCCAAAAAACGTTCGAGTCGACCGATGGCCACTGGATCGCCTTTTTTCCCAAGGATGCATCTCCTCTCACATTGTTCTTCCTGGGGACAGACCCGACCGCAGACGGCCGGCAAGGCATTGGTCTCCTTTATTTTCTTGATCCCGGCGGCAAAATCGCCCTCCACAATGCAGTGGATGAACTCTGGGATCTTGACCCCCACCGGACATCCTTCACGACAAAGAGGCTTTTTACAGTTCAGGCAGCGGCCAGCCTCGGCCCGCGCCAGTTCTTCGGAATAGCCCAGTGCCACTTCTTCGAAATTCTTGATTCGCTCAAAAGGCTCCTGCTTGGGCATGGGCCGTCTTTTTAGATCGAGTTGTTTTGCCAAGGTGATGTCCTCCGGAACAAGCAAATCCGCGAACTGGATTTAAATCTCAATAATGCGATGCACACCCGCTCTTGCGCAGCGGCTGAACCTCTTCCGGGTTATAGGTGCGCCGTCTGTTGAGAAATTCTTCCCAATCGATCTCGTGACCGTCAAAATCCGGGCCGTCGACACAGGCAAACTTGGTAACTCCCCCCACGCTCAGTCGGCAGACGCCGCACATGCCGGTACCGTCGATCATGATCGGGTTCATGTTGACTATGGTCTTGATGCCGAGCGGCCGGGTTATTTCCGAGGCCTTCATCATTTGAAACGTGCATCCGTTAACGATGATCCGGTCCGGCCGTATCCTCTCAAGCCCCAGAATCTCGGCCAGACGTGTGAGATGGCCTTTATAGCCGCTGGTGCCGTCCCGAGTGATCGCCAGCACACCGTCTGCAAGGCTTTCAAAGCGATCCTGCCAGTAGAGCAGATACGAGCTGCGGGCCTCCAGGAGTACGTAAACCTTATTCCCCTTCTGCTTCAGAGACCGGGCAATGGGGTAGATGCTGCCGATGCCGTAGCAGCCGCCGATACACAGGACCGTTCCGAAGGTCTCCATCTCCGACTCCCGTCCCAGCGGACCGGCAAAGGTCGGGATGGTATCGCCCGGTTTAAGTCGGGCCAATTTGGCTGTGGAGGCCCCCACCTGCATGAAGATGACGGTGACGGTTCCGGCCTCCCGGTCCCAGTCGGCAACCGAGAGCGGCACCCGTTCGCCGTTTTCATCGGCCCGGACAATGACAAAATTGCCGGGCATCACCGATTTTGCCACCTCCGGCGCCTCTACCACAAACTCGTGCAGGTTCGGTACGATCATTCGGCGTTCAATGATATTGTACATTTCTCGCCTCTTATCAAAAGCACTATTGAACGTTTATATCTTAATTTGGCACTTTCACCTTTGCGGCTAACAGCTTTATTTTCAAATTTTTAGTATCACTGAAACTCAACCTCTCGGAATGGAAGGGAGTGAGTTGTTTGTCGTTTCCGGGCCGATTTTTTCAATGTTCACTCTGACTGGATTTGACGGCAAGCCATGGATGAATTCCACACCCTTGAGAGAATCCAGCCCTCCGAAGTTGAACCATTTGTAAAGATAGGCGGTACCGACAGGACAATCCGGGTCTTCACGGGTCTTTATTTCAAGTTTGTTTCCGGTAAATGAAACCATCACCTTCTCACCACGTCCCACCTCGAGTCGGTCCATGTCTTCGGGGTTGAGACGCAGGCCCTGTTCCAGACCCAATTCACCGAGCCCCTCAACCACTGAGGAGAGTTCCATGCCACGATGCTGAAAACCGCCCTGGCTTACAACCAGTAAAAATTCACCTGTCCCCGTCGGTGCCACGGCCTGCCGATCAACGGGCAGGGCGTCCATGGCTGTCAACCGCCGTGGCCTGCGGTCGGCAACGGCTGGAAAGCCTGGAATGGTGCGATGGATCTCTTCGCGGATTTCAGCCTCATTGTTATACTCCAAGGCCTTGCTGCCCATCTCCCGGCTGAGTTCAGTAAAAATCCACCAATCCGGCCGGACAAAACCGCTCACAGCCCCATCGGGCGGATGTTCGACCCTGACGATATCCTGGACACGACCTGCGATATTGGTAATCGTTCCGCCGCCTTCGGCAAAGCTTGCCGCCGGCAGGAAGGCATCCACGGCAAAGGGAGGCAGGTACAGATCCTGGCTGATCAAATAATCGCAATCCGGCCTCTGTAAAAAAGGAGCCTGCCCCACCAGATAGATCACCTTGGCCCTTTTACGCCCCTCGATTACATCCTCCAACGAGATTCTCTGGTCTTCGGATCTATCGGGCGGGAACACATCAAAAACGCCCAGTTCCATTGCCCCGCGCATATTACTGCCGTGATAAAGAGGTAAAAAGGTCGTCCGAGGGCGTTTGGCCAGCCGGGAAATTCCGTCAAGCAGCAGAGTATTATCGCTATACTCGAAGATTGTCGGGCCTATTATAACCGCCAATCGACGTCCGCCACGGAGCCTGTCGACGGCCTCTTGCAGTTGTTTTTTTCCAACACCGGCTTCCTTAGCAACCGTCCTCACATTGCCTGTACGGCCGACAAGACGTTTTGCCAGAAAGTCCAGGAGCAGGCCTTCCCGCCCGGGTATCGGCTGCAGATACTGATCGGTATAACGGGACAGGTTCGATACCCGGGCATCGATGGTCACCAGATCCGCACCGTTTTTCAACGCCTGCCGGACCCGGACTCCGGCTACGGAAAAATAGAAGCGTGAATCCAAACCCATGGCAATGATCGTGTCGGCGCTTGCAATCTCTTTGAGTGAAATCGGCAATGAAAAAAGCCAGCTCCACAACCCCGGTCCGCCGGTAAAACTGTACCTGTCGGTGGAATCCATGCCGCCCTCCAGGCAGGAGCGCACAAATTTGCCTGCAGCAAACAGGCCTTCATTGGTCATATCACTCGAGACAGCCATGAGAAAATCCTCCGGCCTGGTCTCTTTAAGTCTTGCTGCGACCTCTTGTATGGCCTGGGGCCACGTTACCTCCCGGAAGTATTTCCCGTGCATCACCATGGGCTTTTTGGTCCGCCGGAAATGATGAGTCGTTTCAGGCAGACAGTACCTCCCGCGCAGACACAGCTGGCCGTCGTTGATCTCGTCATCCAGGTGGCCGGTTACCTTGGAGAGTTTGCCATCCTTTAAGTGCAGCACGATCCTGCAGCCCAGAGAGCAGAAGGAACAGGTTGAAACCTCCGTTCCATCGGGTTCGCCGTCCCATTTAGAGGCCTTGTCCGCAAGTGCTCCCGTGGGGCAGACCGAAACGCAGGCGCCGCAGAATTCGCAACCCGCCTCCACATGACTATCTCCGAAGGCCGGACCGATCCTCACCTTGGAGCCGCGGTGTTTAAAAGCCAGAATGGAGGTACCTCGTACCTCCTGGCACATCCGGACACAGCGTCCGCAGAGGATGCAGATGTTGTAGTCACGGTCGTAAAACGGATCATCGTGTTCCGCTTCATAGCCGTGATAAAAAATTGGATAGTCGATCTCGGTAAGCCCCACTTTTTTCACAACCTGCTGGAGTTCGCACTGGTTGTCATTGGGACAATATCGGCAGCCGGTGCTCACCCCGGATTTACGAATAGTGGACTGGTACTGCCGGCACTCCTCGCTCTCCTCGCAGATCAGACAGCTTACCGGATGCTCGCTCAGGATCAACTGCAGGACCTCATGGCGCATATCGCGCAGGGTTGCGGTCTCGGTCAGCACCTTCATACCTTTCTGGACAATTGTACTGCAGGAAAGGGGATAGCCTCGCATCCCCTCGATTTCCACCATACACATCCGGCAACCTCCGAAGGGACTCAGGTCCTTATGGAAACAGAGCGAAGGGATGGATATGCCGCATAGTTCTGTGGCCCGCAGCACATTGACGCCAGCCGGCACGACCACGGTGCGATGGTTTATCTCCATCTCCAGGGTGTCGACCTTTCCGGTTCGTTGCTTTTTGTCAGTCACGCCTCACCTCATGATTCAATGGTAATGGCATCGCCTGCAATGGCGTCAAATCGGCAGATCTCGTAGCAGGATCTGCATTTGATGCATTTACTCTCATCAAGATTATGGGGCTCCGAACGGGGTCCGGAAATGGCACCGGTGGGACAGACTTGGACACAGCGCTGACAGCCGGTGCATTTGTCCTTGTCGATACGAAAGACAACCAGGTCGCGGCACACCACCGCCGGACACTTTTTGTCCCTGATATGGGCCAGGAACTCTTTGCGAAAATACTTGAGTGAGGTCAGAACCGGATTGGGCGCGGTCTGTCCCAGACCGCAGAGCGAAGCGCCCTTGATTGCGCCCCCCAGTTTCTCCAGCTTGTCGATATCGGTAAGTTCTCCTTTGCCCCGGCATATCTTTTCCAGAATCTCGACCAGGTGCCGGGTCCCGACCCGGCAAGGCACACACTTGCCGCAGGACTCCGCCTGGGTGAAACTTAAAAAATATTTGGCCGTATCAACGATACAGGTATCCTTATCGATCACGATCAACCCGCCCGATCCCATGATGGAACCGGCCTTTGCCAGGTTTTCGTAGTCGATTGGCGTGTCCAGAAACTCCTCTCCCAGGCAGCCGCCTGAAGGCCCGCCGGTCTGGACCCCTTTGAATTCCTTGACCAGACCGCCGCCGATATCAAAGATCACCTGCCGCAGGCTGGTTCCCAGCGGCACCTCGATGAGCCCGGTGCGCCGCACCTTACCTACCAGGCTGAAGGTTTTGGTGCCTTTGGAGGTTTCGGTACCGTAACTGCTGTACCAGGCTGCACCGTTTCGCACAATATTGGGCAGTGTTCCCAGGGTCTCGACATTATTGATAACCGTTGGCTTGCCCCAGAGGCCGGAGACGGCCGGAAAGGGCGGCCGGGGGCGCGGCATGCCGCGCTTGCCTTCGATACTTGCCATGAGAGCCGTTTCCTCGCCGCAGACAAAGGCCCCTGCTCCCTCTTTGATGGTAATATCGAAGCTGAAATCGCTGCCCAGGATGTGATCGCCCAACAGATTCAACTCCTTGATCTCGGCAAGGGCACCCTTGAGCCGCTTGATGGCCAGGGGGTATTCAGCGCGGATATAGATGAAGCCCTTGGTGGCGCCAAGCGTGTAGGCGGCGATCAGCATACCCTCCAACAGGGCATGCGGATCGCCTTCGATGAGCGAACGGTTCATGAAGGCGCCGGGGTCTCCCTCGTCGGCATTGCAGATCAGGTACCGCGCAGAACTTGGGGTTTCCCGGCTAAAGAGCCACTTTCTCCAGGTGGGAAAACCAGCCCCGCCTCTTCCGCGCAGCCCGGATTGTTTGATGATCTCCAGCACCTCCTCCCAAGGGGTCTGCAGACATTTTTCAATGGCGCGGTACCCGTCGCGCGCCAGATAGTGATCGAGATCTTCCGGATTGATGATACCGCAGTTGCGCAGCACAATGCGCACCTGAGGCGCCAGCATAGGTTGATCGAAGAATCTCGGAACCCCCTCAATCTCCTGATCACCGAAATGTCCTGCCAGGAGCGGTTTGAAAATCTCTTTTTTCTCAAAAAAGGAGGCCAGAAGACGCGGGACTGTCTCGCTCTTGATATTGGCATAGCTGATACGGTCGGCGCCCGGCATTTTGATATCTACCAAAGGTTCCAGATAGCAGGGACCGATACAGCCCACCCGAACGATGTCGGCTGACAGTTTGTTTTTGGTCAAATAGTGCTCGATGGCTCCGATGGTTTCGGCGGCACCGGCAGCCAGGCCACAGGAGCCGGCACCGACATAGATCAGCGGTCGCCTGTTTTTCTGAAAAGCGGACCACTTCTTTTCCGCCCCTCTGCGACGTGCTTCAAGCTTTTTGATGTTCATCGAGAATCCCCTGCAGTTTCAAGACAGACATCCGGGCATAGGTTTTATCATCCAGGGTGACCACCGGTGCCAAGGCGCAACAGCCAAGGCAGGCGACGCGTTCCAGGTCATATTTGCCGTCTGTTGTTGTCTCACCGGGATTGATATTAAGACGACGCCGCATGACTTCCAGCATCTGCTCCCCGCCCCTGACATGGCAGGCCGTTCCCAGACAGACCTTGAGATGGTGCTTACCGCGTGGTACAAAGCGGAACTGGGCGTAAAAGGTCGCCACGCCGTAGATCTCATGTTCCGAAATTTTGAGCCAACGGGCGGTCTTGCGGATGGCATCCCGCGGAAGATAGTCGTAGATTGCTTGAATTCTTTGTAGCACGGGAATCAGATCGGCCTGCTCCCCTTTGAATTCTTTCTCGATAGCAGCCAAAGTCTCTCTTTTCATCGGTGGGTTCCTCCTTGGCCATATGAACCCATTATCTCACGTCTTAGCTCTTTTGAAAAGGGTCAGCCTGTCTTTCTCTCCCCTCATTTGGCATAAACGCTCTACCAATTTGGTTATCCCATAGAAATGACATGATATTTCCAAAATACGCCTGTGCCTGCAAATTTACACGGTGTTCATGGGAAAAGTGGGCAGCAACATTTTCCTAAATTTTTCCTAATCGAAGTCTTATCGGATTTGAAAGAATTCAAAACAGCCTTCCTCTACGCTTTAAGCCACCGGAATGATTGCTGCCGCCGGAAGGTCTTCTCCCCAGCGGGCACAATCGGAGGTTTTTAAGAGAAAAAAACGGCTCCGCCACCTTCGTGAGCTGTTACTTTATTGGAACAAATAAATTCAATCTACACGAGGCACCCATAATGTCCGTATTGCAACTGCTCCCCGCCAAAAGCGCAAAATTTGCCCCGGATGACCCCTCTCCATCGCCTGTTGTTTTATTGGAAGATATGATTCAGAATCTCATCGACAACCAGCTCACCTCCCACTTTCAACCCATCGTCAATCTGGACCAGGGGAAGATTTTCGGTTATGAGGCCCTTTGTCGAACAATAACGACCAACCCTTTCGATACTATTGAAGAGATTTTCCGTCAGGCAAAGATCTGTAATAAAATTCTGCAACTTGATATGCGCTGCCGGGAAAACGGGATCGCCCTTTCCGCCGCTCGGGGGCTTGCGGAAAAAGACTCCCTGCTTTTTTTAAATATCTGCCCGACGAGCCTCCTTTGCCCGAACCATACGGCAGGTACTACGGGAGTGCTGGCCAACCAGCACGGTATGCCGAAGCAAAACATCGTCCTGGAGATCACCGAGCAGGAGGCCGTCTCCAACTATAAGCTTTTTCGCACGGCGGTCGATCATTACCGGAGTAAAGGATTCAGGATCGCCATCGACGATTTCGGAGCCGGATACGGCGGCTTAAAGATGCTCTCGGTCCTTGAACCCGACTTTGTCAAAATTGATCGGCATTTTTTCAAAAACAGTCCGAAAAGCAATATCAACTACAATCTCATCGATTCCATCGCCACGGCCTGCCACCGCATCGGCATCGACGTCATTGCCGAAGGCATCGAGACGGAAAACGATCTTCGTATCTGCCGGGAAATAGGAATCGATCTGGTCCAGGGGTATCTGCTCGCAAGACCGGAGGCCGAACTGCTCGATGAGTCTTGCCTGCATATCCCCATGCACCAGCCCCTGCAACAATCAGGCACCCTTCTTTTTGATGAGGTCATCTGTGTGGGTGACATCGCAACCTATGTCCAACCCATCTCTGCAACCGAACGCCCTCTCGAGGTGTTGAAAATGTTCACCGACAACCCGGAACTCTTGTGTGTGCCGGTGATGAAGGGTGGACAGCTCTCGGGCATGGTCAATCGCTACCGGTTTATGGAAAATCACATGGTCGGCCGTTTCGGCTACGGACTTTCATTGAATTATTATAAAAAAGTCGAGGACATCGTCGGTGACGACTTTCTCCAGGTCCCCCATTACTCCTCGGTGGAAGAGGTGGCAAGGAAGATCCGGCACCGAACGCAATTCTCAACCTATGACGATATCTGCGTCACCAGAAGCGGCAAATATATCGGCACCGTCTCCATCAGCGCCATCCTGGGTGCCGTGACCGAAAACAGCATGATGCTGGCCAAAGGGGCAAACCCGTTAACCGGCTTGCCCGGCAACGAGTTCATTCAACGCCAGATCGCCAAAATGCTTTCCCAGTCCATCCATTTCGATGTCTGCTACATCGATCTTGACTGCTTCAAACCCTTCAACGACCGGCATGGTTTTGAGATGGGCGACCGGGTGATCAAGGCGGTGGGTAATGTCATGGCGGCAGCTTTGAAGAAATGGGAGGTCAATTCCATCGGCTTTGCCGGCCATATCGGAGGGGATGATTTCATTCTCATAACCCGTCCCCGCAACTCCATTCCCGCCTGCAAGTATATTATCGAGCAGTTCAACAAAATGCTTTCCCGTTTCCACACTCCGGAAGAGTGCAGCAAAGGTTCCTATATAAGCTGCGACCGTCAGGGTAACACCCAGGAATTTTCACTGCTGTCCCTGTCGATTGGCATCGTCAGCACGGAACTCCACCATATTTCCTCGTTTGCCGAGGTCTCCTCCATTGCCAGCGACCTGAAAAAACGCGCCAAAGAGATCCCCAGCTCGTCAATCGTCCGCGACCGGAGGATTTCGAGTACGGCCGAAAATCCGTGTGCAAGGGCTGGCGGCAGGCAGAATTAGAGGAAAATCTCAATCATTCTTAAATAGCGACAACAAGGATATGAGAACGCCTGACGGCGCAAAGAGCAGCGCACAGATCGTACCGAGCATCCCCTGGGTACTTTTATCACCGAAAACGCCCTACCCTTCTTCTGCCGGTACAAAATTCCCCAGTCCTCTAATCGGAATATCTCCTCCCCCATCGGTTAAAAAACCAATAGGACGCCGTTAGACACTTTTAACCAACTCATAATCCCATTCTAAATTCCGCTCTGTAATCTTGCCACAAATCAGAACCGGAGAAATTCGGTTGAAACAAAGAAAACCGTATGAAATAAAAGGAGGAATCCCGTGAAAAAATTGTGTCTTTTTGCCATAGCAGCGACCCTGGTGTCGTCACTGCTGACTAGCTTGTCGGCGGTCCCGGCGACTGCAGCAGTCAAGGAGCCCGACACCATCACCATCGCCTGGCTGCCCAATGATTCGGCTGATACGCAGGCGGCCATGCGCGATGAAATCGCCAAGGCCATTGCCAAAGCCACCGGCAAAAAAGTGGAAAACAAACTCACCACCGACTACACCATCGCCATTGCCGCCCTGGAAAGCGGGAACGCCCAACTCGGCTGGTTCGGCGCCAACGAGTATCTGACTTCCCATGCCAAAAATCCCAAGGTCATACCCTTGGTGGTCAATACCGGACCATCGGGAACCCTGAAAGATTCGCTTTACTACAGCCGTTTCCTGGTCAAGAAAGGCAATGAAGTGAAGTACAAATCAGGAGGCGCATACTCCCTCAACAATATCGTCGGTAAAAGGATGTCCTTTGTCTCCACCAGCTCGACCTCCGGCTTTAATATGCCGGCTGCCGCCATCCTCGGCCAATTCACCAAAGAGGCAAAGTGGAAACACCTGACCAAAGAAGACCTGGCCCAGGGAGGCTCGGGTAAGTTCTTCAGCCAGGTGATGTTCGGCGGCTCCCACCAGTTGTCTTTGGTGAATGTGCTCACCGGACGGTCCGACATATCGGCGGTTTGTGATTTCCTCGTCTCATCATATGTAGACCTGGTGTCGGGTAAGGACAATACCGAAGGCGCAGTATACAGGGTCAAGCAAGGTGAGGAAGCTCCGTTTTCCGCACTGGGCGGGAAAGAGTTCGTGATCATCAAGTCCATCCCGGTGTTAAACCCGCCGGTGGAAGCCAACAGCGAGTATTTGAGCCAGAAAACCATGAACGAGATCACCAAGGCCCTGACCTCCGATGAAGTGGCAAACAATCCGAAAATCTTCGCCCCTACAGGAACCAAAGGATCGGACTTTCAGAAACCCTGCCGTTTCGCCAAGGTTACCGACGCCTGGTACAACCCCATGCGCAAGGTCCTGGGAATTAAATAAGCAAAAATCTTTTCGAGGCTTGGTAACTGCCGGGCCTCGTAAGGATGCGAAAAGAACACACACCGAAGATGAGCCATGAGACAAAAACCGCATTCATCCCGTCCACTTCTGTTGGAAATTGATCGTCTCAACAAGTATTACAACCAAACGGTTCCGGCCCTGGACGATGTCAGCTTTAGCGTAGGTAAAGGCGAGTTCATCTCTGTGATTGGCCCGTCAGGCGCTGGAAAGTCGACGCTGTTGCGCTGCATCAACCGGATGATCGAGGTTACCAGCGGCGAGGTCCGCTTCGACGGCATTGCCATAGGCAAGCTTAAGAAAAAAGAACTCAAAAAGATGCGGAGCAAGATCGGCATGATCTTTCAGCACTACAATCTCGTCGACCGGCTGACCGTGATCGAAAACGTCCTCCACGGTCGGCTCGGGGCCAAATCCACCCTGGCCGGCGCCTTTGGCCGCTACAGCCGCGAAGAAAAAGCCCAAGCAATGGGCGTACTTACGATGCTGGGGCTTGACGAGCATGTTTATCAGCGCTGTGACCGGTTAAGCGGTGGTCAGAAACAACGGGTCGGCATCGCCCGGGCCCTGATTCAGAATCCGAAGATGATCCTCTGTGACGAACCCATAGCATCCCTGGATCCCAATGCCGCGAAAATCATCATGGACCACCTTCGCAAGTTTTCCAAGGAGATGCAGATAACCCTGATCGTCAATCTGCACCAGGTGAATGTGGCCATCAACTATTCGGACCGGATTTTAGGCATCAACAAGGGGAAGCTCGTCTTCGACGGCAGGCCGGATACCCTCTCCAACGAACGTATCTCAGAGATTTACGGCTCCGAGTCCAAGGATCTGATCGCCAATATGGAGAGGAAATATGCCCGCTGATATCTTTACCAAGCGGCGTAATGACAGCCTGCTCTTTTTTACAATCTTGACCGCCTTGACCGTTGGCTCGATCATCATCACCAAATACGATGTGGTTAAGGGCTTCACCAGCATCTTGAAGGCCTTTGTCTGGGGGCTCAGCAATTTTTTCCCCGATTCCCAATCACTAAAAACACTGCCGGACGTTTTAGAGAAGTTATGGGAAACCGTACTGATGTCCGTTGCCGCAACCACCATTGCCGCCGTCTTTGCCACCCTGTTGGCCCTGGTCGGATCCCGAACCACTAGGATCAACGGCTTCTTCAGCATCATGGCCCGGGGCCTGGCCTCGATGTTTCGCAACATCCCCCTGGTGGCCTGGGCCATGATTTTAATGCTGGCTTTCAGCCAGAGTTTAATAACAGGATATCTTGCTCTCTTTTTCGGATCGCTCGGTTTTCTCACCCGGGCCTTTATCGAGACCATAGACGAGGCCAGCATGCATGCGGTGGAGGCCCTGCAGGCCACCGGTGCCGGCTATACTTCGATTATCCTGCAGGCGGTTTTGCCGTCAAGTCTGCCGCAGATGATCAGTTGGCTGCTCTTTATGATCGACACCAACATTCGCGACGCCACCCTGGTCGGTTTACTCACCGGAACGGGAATCGGCTTTTCTTTCGACCTCTATTACAAGACGTTTCATTTTCACGAGGCCAGTCTGGTGGTCATTCTGATCGTCATAACCATTATTGCTATTGAAATGATTTCAAATTCTATCAGAAGGATAATTATCTAATGGAACTTCAGGAAACCTTGAAAATCTGGAGCCGGCCGGTAGCCACAACCGCCGCACCGGCTCACCCCCTGCCGGACAAACCCATGTCCAAGGAGACGGTGGCCATCCGTATCCTGCTGCTGGTCCTGACCATAACGACCGTCTATGCGCTTTTGACCATCGACTACCAAAGCATCGACGTGGCCAAAGCCTTTGCCGATACGCTTGGCAACCTCAAGATCATTTTCCTGCAACCGGGGAGTTCGCGCCTGTCGTTCTCCAAGGCCCTGTACGAGGTTGTCATCACCCTGGGTCTCGCCTTTCTCACCACCCTGTTCGGGGCCGTCATTGCCCTGTTCCTCGGTCTTCTGGGTGCTCAGAATCTGGCCCCGAAAAGGCTGACCAATATCATCAAAGCCTTTGTCGCCTACATCCGTGCGGTGCCAACCATCCTTTGGGTCTTAATCTTTGCCGTGGCGGCAGGTCTGGGCAGTGCGGCAGCGGTGATCGGCATGACCTTTCACTCGATCAGCTACCTGACCAAAGCCTATGCCGAATCCTTTGAAGATCTGGATGTCAGCGTTATTGAGGCATTGAAGGCCAGCGGCGCCAACTGGTGGCAGATCGTTTTCCAGGCAGTGATTCCATCGTCGTTTACCTATCTCCTGTCCTGGACCTTCATGCGCTTCGAGATCAACTTTGCCAACGCCGTGGCTATGGGAGCGGCCGCCGGAGCCGCCGGAATCGGCTTCGATCTTTACATGGCAGGCAGTTACTATTTCGACCTGCACGGAGTGGGGCTCATCACCTATCTCATCCTGGCCTTCGCCATGGTCCTGGAAACGGCAGCCACGACCATGAAGGGCAAAATCAAGGACAAGCATTGAAAGGAAAAACCATTATGGAACGAGAAGACCTGAATTTTTATTTACAGCAGGCCGATCCACAGGCCCTGGCTGAACTCTGCCAAAAGGTTGAAGGCCAATTCGTGGTAACCATGCTCCAGGAGCCCACCCTGCAAACACTGCTTCTGCCGGTGGATGATCCGGTGAACAAAAGCTCTTTTTACGCAGGTGAAATCCTTGTGACCAGCGTCATCGTCCAGGTCGACGGCAACAAGGGTTGGGCCATGGTTCTTGATGAAGCTCCCGACCTGGCCAGACGCATCGCCATCCTTGACGCCGCCTTCGCCTCCAATATCGAAGGGCCGGCCATCGCCGGTCTGGTTGAGATGGGCCGAATGCAGTATGCCGAAAGGACCGGCAATCTGGCCTCCCAGGTTGCTGCAACCCGTGTATCCTTTGATCTGATGTGAGCGAAATGCAAGATTTAACCCATTCCCATCCGAAAGGAACGAATTCCATCGAGCAGCTCAACCGGGACACCTTCCGAGCCGGCATCGAGGCCCTTGCCAGGCCGGGCCGTCCTCAGAGGATCCAACCGCTCTTTGGTTCCCATCTCCTGGCCATGGCCTCATCCCTGCTCTATTCGAAGATCCTTTACTGCTACCAGGGCAGGCGTACCGATTTTCATCTGGTTGAGGCCATGACCGGTGCGACTTCGGCACCTCCCGAGGCCAGCCATTATCTCTTTGCCGATTCCCCGTCCATTGGTCTCTGGCGACAGGCTGGTACAGGCAGTATGGAAAAACCCGAGACTTCGGCGACCTGCATCTTTGACTGCTCCGGCACCGACGAAACCGGCGTCATCCTACGAGGACCCGGTATCAAAGACGCCTTCCGGACGCACCTGCCCGTGGCAGAGACCTTTGCCTTGGCCATCCTCGAGGACAGGCCGCCCTTTCCACAGGGAGTCGACCTCTTCCTCCTGGACGGCCTGGGCCGGCTCATCGGCCTGCCCCGAACCACCGCCATCGAGGTGCTGCGATGAGTTATGTGGCGATCAAGGGCGGCACCGATGCCATTGCCGCCTCCAAGTCTTTCCATCACCGGATGCTGCAGCCGGCGGCAGGCCTCGACAATGACGCTCTGACCAAAGGACTGGTCTTTGCCTGCGACCGGGTCATGGGCGAGGGGGCACTCTACAGCGAACGGCTGGCCGCCGAGGCCCTGAAACGCAGCGGCGGCGATATGCTCGAGGCTTCCTTCTACCTCCGGGCCCATCGCTGTACCTGTCAGCGGATCGGCGAAGCAGCCGTTGCCTCCGGCAAATCCATGGATCTTATCCGGCGGATCTCATCGGCCTTCAAGGAGATAGAAGGCGGCCAGATCCTCGGGCCTTCTTCCGATTACGTGATCAAGCTGTTCACCGATACCGGTATTGTCGATTTGCCCTCGCACCCGGTCTGCGATACCCTGCCGCGCCTGCCGAGCGCACTTGATCCTCTGCGATCGGAAGACAAGATTCTGCATCTGGAATGTGTAGAGGAGCGTCCCTTCGACGTCAGCCGCAGCTTTCCCCTGCCGCCCTATCCGCGCAGCGCGCTGATGCAGGTCATGGCCCGCGGTGAGACCGGTTCAGTACTCTCCTTTGCCTACACATCCATGCGTGGCTATGGCGATGTCCACCCGACCGTGGGTGATCTGCGTCTGGGTTTTGTCGATATCCGTTTTGCCCACCCGTTTACCGGAAAACCCGTCAGGATCGGGCAGATCCGGGCCACCGCCGTCGAGACCGTGGGCTCCTTTCAACGCGACCCCAAAGACAACCGGATGCGCCTGGCGGTGGGCTACGGCTTCTGTTTCGGCTTCAACGAAACCAAGGCCATCGCCATGTCGGTGCTCGACCTGGCCATGCATCATGCCAGCTATTCCACAGGCAGTTTCTCGGTGGCCACCAATCCCGAGATGATCATCCATCATCTCGACGGCATCGAATCAATGGGTTTTACAAATCATTTTAAACTTCCACACTACGTAACCTTTCAGGCCGACCTCCATGTCCTCAATCGAAACAACACCCAACCTGCAGTCTAAAATCGTCTTCGGCTTCTTCGACGAAGAGGCCCAAAAGGAGATCCGCCGCGCCCTGCTCAAAGCCGTGGCCCTGCCAGGATATATCGTCCCCTTCGCCTCCCGGGAGATGCCGATCGCCCGCGGCTGGGGGACAGGAGGGCTGCAGATCACCCTGGCGCTGATCCGGAAAGAGGATATCCTCAAGGTCATTGACCAGGGCTGCGACGGCTCCGTCAATGCAGTCAATATCCGCGACTTCATCGTCTCAACCACCGGAGTAGCCGAAACCACGGCAACCTCCGAGGCGACCATCATCCAGACCCGCCACCGCATCCCGGAACAAACGCTTACGGAAGAGCAGATCCTGGTCTTTCAGGTCCCCTATCCGGAAGTGCTGACAACGGTGGAGCCCGACACCGAAAAGCAGAAGGAAATGCACGCCAACCTCGATTATTCCAAGCTCTGGGTCCTGCTCTACGAGGATACCTCCCGTTTCGGCGACTCCAGAATATCCAACCGCTATCCGGTGAAGGTGGGCGGCCATTACGTCATGGACCCGTCCCCTATTCCCCGGTTCGATATCCCGAAGCTCGCCTTCAACCCGGCCCTATTGCTCTTCGGGGCAGGACGTGAGAAACGGGTTTATGCGATCCCGCCGTATACCGAAGTTACGCCCCTCATCTTCGAGGACCGGCCGTTTCACATCGAGGATTTCGGTGATCACCACTGCGAGCTCTGCGGCAGTTCCGGGGTCTTTCTCGATCAGGTCAAGGGAGTCGAGCGGGACCGCTACACCTGCTCCGACACAGACCACTGCGAACGGACACGGCGGGAAAAGGGCTGTTCGAGATGACCACGGTCTCAAGGGCAAAGACCATTTTGTTACAAGGAATACCAAATGCTTACATTTGAACAGGTCAGTAAGATTTACGGCCCCGGTTGCGACCGCTGCCTGGAATCGACCGGAGCGGAGCGCGGGCGTTCCATCTGCCCTCACTGCAACAGCGTCGTCGCCGTCAACCAAGCCGAGCTTTGCGTGGGGCCAAACGAGGTTCTGGGAATCGTCGGCGAATCCGGCTCAGGGAAATCGACCTTGTTGCAACTTATCTACCGGGACACCATATCGAGTTCCGGCCACATCTATTACGACGGCATCCGCAATCCGGACGGCAGCCCGCTGGACCTGACCCGGGCCGAACGGCACCAGGAGCGGCTGCTGCGCAACCGGCTGGTGGCCATGATCTACCAGAACCCCCGTCTCGGACTCAACTTTGATTTCTCCGCCGGCGGTAATATTGCCGAAAAGATTATCGCCGGCGGAGAAAAGCGTTACCGGACAATCCGTGACCGGGCTCTGACCTCAATGGAGACTATCGAGCTGCCGGCAAGCCGGATCGATGTCCTGCCCGACGGCTTTTCCGGTGGCCAGCAGCAGCGGATACAGATCGCCAAGGCCCTGGCCGTAGGTCCCGATCTGCTTCTTTTAGATGAGCCGACCACCGGTCTCGACGTATCGGTCCAGGCCAAAATTCTCGACCTGATCCGCCACCTGCAGCAGGCGATGGGCTTTTCCATGATCGTCGTCTCCCATGATCTCGGGGTCATCCGCCATATGACCGATCTGTGCATCGTTGTCCAACATGGCTCCATTGTCGAAAGCGGCCTGACCGACCAGATCCTGGAAGACCCCCAACACCCATACAGCCAGTTACTGGTTGCCTCGGAGCTTTAATATGACATCGCAAACGCCTCCCGTTTCCAGCCCGCTTCTCAAGGTCGAAAATCTGGCCAAATCCTTCCGTCTCCATGCCCGCGGGGGCATGGAGGTCGAGGGTTTCTCCGGGATCAACTTCAACCTGGAACGGGGTCGCCTGCTGGCCTTGATCGGCCCCAGCGGCTCCGGGAAATCGTCGGTCCTGAAAACCATCTACCGCACCTATCTGCCCACGGACGGACGGATCCTGTTTATTGCCGGCGGTTGCCGGACGGATCTGGCCGCCTGCTCCGAGAACGAGATTCTGCTGCTGAGAAAATCACGCATCGGCTTTGTCACCCAGTTCCTTAAGGTCCTGCCCAGGATCAGTGCCATCGACTCGGTGGCCGGGCCCCTGATCGACATGGGCGAGGAACAAGAAAGCGCCAGGCGGCGAGCCGGCGAGCTGTTGAGCTTTCTGGGGATCCGCGAGCAACTCTTCGGCATCAGCCCGCTGACCTTTTCCGGCGGCGAGCAGCAGCGGGTCAACATCGCCCGCGGCATCATAGCCCCGAAGGAGTTGCTGTTGCTGGACGAGCCCACCGCCTCGCTTGATCCGCAGGCCGCCGGCCAGGTTGTCGAGCTTCTGCAACAATTAAAACGCCGAAAGACGGCGATGATCGCCGTCTTCCACGATATGGCCAAGGTGCAGCAGGTCGCCGACCAGGTCTACAACCTGGCTGAGGCAACAGGCGTGCTAAAGTTGGAAGACCTACGCGGGCGGCATGAAAATTTATCACACTACAATGCAATACCGTCGGCCAACAGACTTGTTACGGAGCCGGCAAAGGAGACAGACCAATGGTAACCGCCCTTCGTTCAAACCGGGTACTAACGCCCGACGGCATTGTGCCCTGCGACCTGGAGATCAATTCCGGTATCATCCGGCGAACCGCCCCCCATGGGGCGCTTGAAAACGCAAAAGATTTTGGAGAGATGTTGATATCACCAGGATTCATCGATCTGCATTCGGACGCCATCGAAAAGGAAATCGAACCCCGGCCCGGGGCCAGCTTTCCGGTGGAAACCGCCATCACCGAACTGGACAAGCGACTGGCGATGAGCGGCATCACCACCATGTTCCACGCGGTGGGGTTTAACGACCAGTCCATCGTCAGCCAGCGGGGAACGGAAAAGGCCCGGGCCGTCATCAAGCGCATCTTTGCCGTCAACCGGCAGAGGTTGAGCGTCGACAACCTGATCCACGCCCGCTACGAGATCACCTCCTTCAGCTCCCGTCAGGTTGTGGAGGAACTGATCGGGGAGGGATGCATCCAATTGCTGTCGGTGATGGACCATACCCCCGGACAAGGACAATTCAAATCCATCGAAACCTGGAAACGCTTCCACATGCCGACCTACGACCTCTCCGACGACGAGGCGGAGATTATCATCGAATGCAAACAAAAAGATCGGAGCCGGGCCTACGAAGAAATGCGCGGACTCCTAAGGATGGCCGCATCGGCTGGATTGAAACTGCTGTCTCATGACGACGACACCTGCGACAAGATCGATCTGGTGCAGGAGATGGGGGTTTCCATTTCCGAGTTCCCGGTGGATGCCGGTGTGGCCCGTCATGCCAGGAATAAAGGCATGGGCACCGGGATGGGGGCGCCGAACGTGGTCCGGGGCATGAGCCAGTCCGGCAATATCTCCGCCAGGGACCTCATCCGCGAAGGGCTCTGCGATTTTCTCTGCTCCGATTACCACCCCAGCTCCATGCTCCAAGCCCCCTATGTCCTCAAGGAAACACTGGCAATTGGTTTAGAAAAGGGCTTTTCGTTGATTACGGAGGGGCCGGCGCGGCTGGCGGGCCTTGACGATCGGGGAACGCTTCAGGCAGGACGCCTGGCGGATCTGGCGATCATCGATGACCAGTGGCTGCCGAAGGTGGTACTGACACTGAAGGCGGGGCGTCCCGTTTACAACGCCGGTCATTGCCTGTGCCCAGATGTCTGATGTTTGCGCTCTATTTCATCTCTTTTCCTTGACCAGGAGAAAACCTCCCATGTACCATATCGCCTCCCACAATCCCAGGCATTTCCCCTCACTGGGGGAAAAGCCCTTCATCGCCTCCGACGCCTCCATCGTTGACAGCCGATTCGGCTGCTACACTGAAGTGCAGCAAAACAGCGAATTGATCGACGTCGATCTCGGCGACTACTCCTACGTGATGGAAGACTGCCGGATCAGTCACTGCCGGATCGGCAAGTTCGTCAATATCGCCTCCCTGGTGCGTATCAACCCGGGCAATCATCCGACCGACTGGGTATCGATGCATCACTGCCAATATCGGCGGGCCGGATACGGGTTCAACGAGCAGGATGATGCGGCCTTTTTTGCCTGGCGGGCCGCCCAGCCGGTTACAATCGGCCATGATGTCTGGATCGGTCACGGGGCCACCGTATTGGCCGGTCTTTCCATCGGCAACGGTGCTGCAGTGGGAGCAGGAGCCGTGGTTACCAAAGACGTTCCACCCTACGCCATTGTCGCGGGCATCCCGGCCAAGGTGCTCCGCTGCCGCTTCCCGAAGGGAATCGTCGACCGGTTGCAGCAAATCAAGTGGTGGGACTGGGACCATGAAACCATCAAAGAGCGGCTGCCGGAATTCAGAGACGTCCGGACCTTTGTCAACGCCTACGGGACTCAAAAATGAAGATCATCCTCATCGTCGGCCCCAGCGGGGCGGGAAAGGACAGTCTGCTTTCGGCATGCCGGCAGGCCTTGGCCGACAGGCCCGGCATCCTCTTTATATCCCGTTATGTAACCCGGATGCCGGATGACAATGAACAGAACTACTATATCGATCAATCCGCCTTCAACACCTTGAAAAGCAGCGGTTTTTTCTTCATTGACTGGCAGGCGCACGGTAATTCCTACGGGATCAGCCTTGACCCGCTGTTGCAGAAAGACAAGCGGGCCGTTATCATCTCAGTTTCCAGGACGGTGATCAGCGCCTTTGAAAAGGCTTTCAACGATGTCGAAACAATTTCCATCTCGGCACCGGAGTCTGTGCTTAGCCGGCGGCTTGCCGACCGGGCCCGGGAATCCGGACCTGCCAGAGATAGCCGGCTTGCCCGGAAAGACTTGAAGGTAATTGCCACCAGGCTCTTTCATTTCAACAACGACTCTCCCTTGGAGCAAACAGCTCCAAGATTTATCGAGCTTATAGAACGCGTACTGTCGTCCCCTTCTCCGTCACGGAACAACGAAGAGGCCGATTTGGCGGGGAGTCGCAACGGCAATGAGAAACACCTAGGAGAGGGCTGATGCGCATCGGACTCTATTTCATCCCCGGCCCCGGCCCCCTGCGGGAGTTGGCAACATACTGGCTCGGCTATGATATCGTTGAGGGAAAAGAGATCAAACGGCCACCCGTGCTCTCAAGCCTGGTAGCCGATATCGATGAGATGACCGCCATCCCCCGGCGCTACGGCCTCCATGCCACCATCAAGGCACCGTTTCGACTGGCCTCCGGCTGCAGCTTAGATGATCTCAAAGAGGCCGTAGACCATCTCTGCCGGACCCTGCAGCCGATCATCATCCCCGGCCTTACCCTCGCCGAGATCGATTCGTTTTTCTGCCTGGCGCCCCAAGACGGCACCGGCGAACTCGCCTGGCTGGCAGGCTCCTGCCTGCGCGAACTCGACGGTTTCCGGGCTCCGCTGGAAGAAGAAGAGAGGAAAAGGAGAAAGGCAAAGGGACTTTCCCCACGCGAACTCCATCTGCTCGAACAATGGGGATATCCTTACGTGATGGAAAATTTTCGTTTCCATATCACCTTAACCGGTCCCATCCCCGACCCTGATCGCAGGAGAGACCTGCGTCCGATTATGCAGAGCTATCTGGCAAAGGCCTTGGAAAAACCCCTGACAATAGACTCCCTCTGTCTGGTGTGTGAGCGGGAGCCGAAAGCCCGATTCGAACTCCTGCAATGCTTCCTCTTCAAAAGCGAACCTGAATGGTAAAGAAATTTTAATAGATTACGAACGGAATCATAACCTTCGCCTTGTAAACTCGGGATCGTTATGGAACTTCAGCACTATCAGACCACCGAAACCAACTCTGACATTGCGGCCGAAGCCGATGCCTTCGTCAAGCGTCTTGGCAACTTTGCCCTCCAGCCTTTTACCATGGATGACGTGAGCGTCGGGATGGAATACGAACTCCAGGTGGCGGTCCAGGGCGATTATTCCGCTGTCGACCTGCCCCGGACCATCCTTGAGTCCCGATTTTTTAGAAACATCGTCAAGCGGGCGGGCCGCGGTGATCTGCCGCCGAAAAGCATTGAAGACCTGCGCCGTTTTCTCTATGACAACGAGACAAAGGTCTGGGAAAACAGCTGGGTCCGGTTGCGCAAAGACCATCTGGGGAATGCGGCCCAAAAGCTGTTCGATCACGATTTACTGGCCGATAAAAGCAAGCCTGATGGCCGGAAACGCAGCGATATCGACAGATTTCACCTTACCCTTCAAGGAGAATCATGGCTGCGCCTGCCGGTCAGCTATCTTTTGAGACTGGCCTTGACCGATGCCGTCGGTACCGATTCACCCATTTCCATCCTTAAAACGGCCCGCGATCTCCTTCCCCATTTCTTAAGCGACAACACCTCGCCTGAGATCCTCTCATTTACCATACCCACCGGAGAGGACATCGGCAACGCCGCCGCCCGGGAGACGGCCCGGACATTTTTGCTGACCCAGATTCTCATACAATACGCCAACACCAAATTGGGACTTGGTGACTCGGGACAGAAATGTCTTCTCTACAACGCTCCGCATGCCCCATGCCGGCAAAAGATGCTCAACGAGATGGTCCCCGACGGTTTCTACCGCCATCTGTTCATGAGCCCCTGCCTTGCCGGTTGGGACAGGGGTGAAGACAAGCACCGTTATATGGATCTCTGTCACAGGACCCTATCCCGGAGCCAGCTCAACACCATCGGTAAGCTCAAGGATGCCGGAATCATCACCAACAACCTGGTGGTCCTGCCCAATACCTCCAACACCTGCCTGGCCAATAACGGCACTCATGTATCACTTGGCTCCAGGCTTCTGAGCTTTTTTGCCCAAGGCCGGCATTCAGGCTTTACGCCCAGCGTGGAAAAGTATATCGGTGACCTGGTGATCAAGGTCGTAGAACATTTTCTGCCCCTTTTCGTCACCACCTATACCGCCGCCCCGTATCGTCTGGATTTTGCCGATTTTCATCCGGAAAAGGTACTGGGCTTTCTGCCGCACGAATTGGATTACACCCATCTGCGCATGATCTGGCGCCGATGGAAAAAGAAAGCCGGGCTGCGTTTCCTTGGCCGTTCGGTCACTCCCTTCGGTCCCCGAGCCCTCGACAATATAATCGCCAGAGTCCTGCATCTGCATGGCGATATGGTCCCCGATTTCCGGCTCATCGATTATCTGACCACCTTGCTGTCCACCGAAAGCTGCCCCGGTCTCAACGGTATGCCCGGCAACCATATTCTCCTCAAGCAAGAGTTGTCGGAGTTGGGCATATTCGACTCGCGCATGTCCATCTATTTGCCGTATAGGCAGCGGGAGTTCCGGACCATGGGCTATTCAGGCTTCGAAGGACGCAGCTATTCGCTTTTCCCGGGGCTGGAAGACGATATGGCAAAGGCAATCAATCTCCAGGCCATCGTGACGGCCCTGGCCTACCGCGCCGTCATCACCGGCCGCGTTTGCCATGCGGATATCCCCGACCTGCCGTCCATCGAAAGCGAAAGGCGGCAGATCTTCTTTGCCGCCGCCATCGGTCTTCCAACCTTTTTCGTCAAGGCAGACACCGGCAACCGTTATTTAAAGAAGATCCTCGGCCACGTCAAGAATCAACGCAACAGCCGTCGATACAAAGGATATATCCGCGTACAGATCAACGAATACCGGATGGCCCTATTACAGATACTCCAAAAAGATGGGCAAGGACGGATAGAGACTCCGGGATTTGCCGAAACCATCAAGGATTTGCGATCCCGTCTTGCCGGGGGTGGCACAACAGCCTTTGACAAGCTGATTGCAGGCGCTCTAGCGGCAAAGGCCGGAAAAAGACCGCTTTCGATTCCGGCCGCCGATTTTAACGCGGCAACCGAACACTACTATCGCACCGGCCTCAAAAGGCTGCATACCCAAGAAGGCCTATCCGTGCTGGCCGCCGACTGCCAGCGGCTGGAGCGGCTTGGTGATCCCCACCTCAGACAGGTTATGGGGGGAAGAAACCGTTCCGCAGCCGCTTTCATAGGGGATACGGCCCGCTCCTTTCTCGCTGAAACGGCACCCCCCGGAGACCTCCAACATCTTTTACGTATCGGGCTTGCCGTCATCCATCACGAACGCCGGAAAAACAGATGAATACAGCGACCTGCGCCATGAGCGCCCACCAGTATGTCGACCGCAGGACCGGAACTGTCGTAACAGAACGATTGATCGGCGACCGTACTGTTTCCTTTGTCTACAACCGGCTGCGGGAAAATGCCCCGACCATGTTCAAGTTGCTGACCTCGGCCAGGATATCGAGTCTTCTTGCTTACTGCTGCTACGACATGAAAGGCGGAAGCCCGGAAAAATATGACAAGGTATTCAAACAACTGGACATCGATCGGAGAGAATGCGTCGAACCTCCCGGCTATTTCACCACCATGCGCAGGATCTTTGAGCGGCAGATCCGCTATTGGGACAATCGGCCGATGCAAAACGATTCAACTCTTATCGTCTCCCCGGCCGACGCCCGTCTCTTAATCGGCTCGTTTGCCGGGAATTCAAGACTTTTTATCAAGGACAAATTCTTCGATCTCCAAGAACTGCTGGGAGTAAACGGCAGTTGGTTCCGGCAGTTCACCGGAGGAGACTTTGCCGTCTTTCGCCTGACCCCGGACAAGTACCATTACAACCACTTTCCGGTCTCAGGCCGGGTGGCGGACATCTACGAGGTGGACGGCCGGTACCATTCCTGCAATCCGCTGGCATCGATTGCGGTTGCTTCCATCCACTCCAAGAATCGGAGGGTGGTTACCATAATCGACACCGACGTGGAAGGCGGCTCCCGGGTCGGCCTGGTGGCAATAATTGAGATCGTGGCGCTGATGATCGGCGATATCATACAGGCCTACAGTACCAGGCAATACGAGAACCCGCAACCCGTCCGCACCGGGCTTTTTGTAAAGAAAGGCTGCCCTAAGAGCCTGTACCGGCCGGGCAGCTCCACCGATGTTCTGATCTTCGAACCGGGCCGTATGCGCTTCTGCGACGATCTGGTCGTTTACTCCAGACGTCACGACGTCCATAGCCGATTTACCGAACCTTCTAACCGGCCGCTGGTCGAAACGGACATCCGGGTCCGTTCACCGCTGGCGCTCGCCATCGACTTTTGATAAAAGGAAATACCCATGTCCGACCTTACCTTTCTACTCCTGCTGTCCGCGATGCTTGGACTGCTTCTGTCTTGGGGTTTTGTCAACCTCCCACGGGAACGCTGGCAAATGCTGGCAGTAATCCCGTTTAAAAAGGAAGACAACGGCAGCTGGAACGGCATCAACCTCACTTATTACGGCTTCTTTCTGGCCACAAGCCAGCTCTTGGCCGTGGTGCTGCTTCTCATCCTGCTCGGGGCCGTGCGGTTGCCGCTTGCCGCAATCCTTCTTCTCACCGTTATCATCCTTGCCATCTGTATACCGGCGGCTCGGATCGTCGCCGTTATGGTCGAGAAAAAACGCCACGGCTTCACCATCGGCGGGGCCTCTTTCGTGGGCATCCTTCTCGCCCCCTGGTGCATCCTGCTGGTTGAAAGGATCACGGACGAGTTTTCCCCTTGCCACCTGCCCATGCTGCCGATCTTGGCCGCCATGGCCATCGCCTATGCCCTGGGTGAAGGTCTTGGGCGTCTGGCTTGCATCAGTTTCGGATGTTGTTACGGAAAGGCGGTGGAAGACTGCCACCCCTTGATTCGTACACTCTTTTCCAAAACCAGTTTTATCTTTGACGGCGCCACCAAGAAGGCCGTCTACGAAGGGAAACTGCAAAACCGCCCATTGGTGCCGATCCAGGCTGTTACCTGCATCATCTATTGTCTTACGGCCATAGCGGGGAGCCTACTCTTCCTACGCAACCAGACCACAACTGCCCTTATTTCATGTATCAGCGTGACCCAGATCTGGCGCATCCTCTCGGAGACGCTGCGAGCCGACTTTCGTGGATTTTCCAAGATTTCCGCCTACCAGAAAATGGGAGGGATAGCCGTCGTTTACATTGTCGTGATATCCCTGTTCTTCAACACCGAGTATATCGACCTCCCCAATGTGAAGGAAGGCATCTGCCTGCTTTGGCAACCGGGAATCATCATCGGCCTGCAGATCCTTTGGTTGATCGCCTTCCTTTTCTTCGGCCGCAGCACCGTCACCACATGCAGCCTCTTCTTCAACCTGTCCCATGAACCGCAGAGACCTGCATTTCCTCTGTCACCAGAGGAAAAAACGGGACGGTTTTTTATCGATCCAAATCTCGAAAACGCTCCTTGGTTATGACATACTTTTGGCAGATTTTCTTTCTTGCCCGGAAATCTCGCCGTGTTCAAATCCTACTACTTTGATTAAGCATATGGAGAAGCTGAACAAATCTGAAAGCATCACGCCAAAGCCCCTCCGGCGGAAAATACCGTCGCAATCTTTGCGCACGTCTGTGAACACATCACTGGATTCAGAGACATCAACTTCAGAGATCTGCAGAAAAATAGGAATTATCACCAGCGATTAAAACTCCTACCTACTCTCTTCGTACCTGAAGCAGGATTGGAGATGGTCATTGACCATGCCCATGGATTGCATGTAGGCATAGCAAATGGTGGAGCCGACAAAGGTGAGGCCGCGTTTTTTCAGATCGCGGCTGAGCAGATCGGAGAGGTCGGTGCGGGCTGGAATCTGCGATATCTCCCGCCAGCCGTTTACAATCTGGCGGCCTTCGACATAGCGCCAGAGAAAGGAAGAAAAGGAGCCGAATTCTTCTTGTATGGCAAGCACCTCCCGGGCATTTTTAATCGCCGATCCGATTTTCAACCGATTACGGACGATTCCCGGATCGGCAACCAGCCTGCCGATATCGGCATCGGTGTAGGACGCGACCTGTCCGATGTCAAAGCCTTCGAATGCCTTGCGGTAATTCTCACGTTTTTTAAGGATGGTAATCCAGCTAAGCCCAGCCTGGGCTCCCTCCAGGACCAGCAGTTCAAACAGCCGCCGGTCGTCATAAAGCGGGACGCCCCATTCCTTGTCATGATAGGCGATATAGAGCGGATCATTGCCGCACCACGGGCATCTGATCAGATTGCCGGCCCCATCCTGAACCGAATCTTTTGCAACAAAATCCATATTGTTCCTTTTCGAGATTAATCCTCAAAGAATATCGCTTGCAAGATCGGCAAGATCGGACCGCTCACCTTTTCGCAGATCGATATGAGCATACAGCCTCTGTCCCTGCATTTTGTCAATCAGAGTGGAAAGCCCGTTGGAATGAATACCGAGATAAGGATGATCTATCTGATTGATATCGCCTGTGAAAACGATTTTTGTCCCCTCTCCGGCGCGGGTGATGATGGTCTTGACTTCGTGCGGGGTCAGATTTTGGGCCTCGTCGACGATCATGTACATCTTGCCGAGGCTGCGTCCGCGGATGTAGGCCAGAGGCTCGATCGCCAATTTCTCTTCGTCGAGCATCCGCTGCAGGCGCTGATACATCTCGCTCTTTTCCGGAAACTGACTGCGGATGACCCCGAGATTGTCGTAGAGCGGCTGCATATACGGTTTGATCTTCGACTGGATATCCCCTGGCAGATAGCCGATATCCTTGTTGGACAGAGGGATCACCGGCCGGGTTAAAAGGACCTGACGGTACTGCGCCCGGCATTCCAGGGCTGCCGCCAGAGCCAGCAGGGTCTTCCCTGTCCCCGCCTTGCCGGAGATGGTGACCAGCTTGATCTTAGGATTTAAAAGTGCATGCACGGCAAAGGATTGTTCGGCGTTTCTGGGAGAAATTCCGTAGGCACTCTCTTTTTTCACCCTTTTGATGCAGGAATCCCCTTCAATATCTCCTGCGCAATACGTGGCCAGGGCCGATTTCTTTCCATTTTTCAGGACCAGAAACTCATTGCAGCGAAACGGAATGTCAGAGAAAAACACGCCGTTTTTGATGCTTCCATCCGTTTCATAAAGCCTTTCAATGAGTTCGGAAGGAAAATCCTCCTCACAACGACAGCCGGAGTAGAGATGGGCCGGATCGGACACGTAATCGGTGGTGTAATCCTCGGCCATCAGTTTGATGGAGCGGGCCTTCATCCGCAGGTTTACGTCCTTGGTGACCAGGATGACGGTACGATCCTGCTGCTTCTGAGCAATGACATAGGCCGTGTTTAAAATTCGATGGTCTTCTTTTTCGCCGTGGAGAAAGATCTTGCGCAGATCGGGATGCATATCCGTCTCCAGGCAGACCGTGACGGTTCCCTTGCCGTCGCCGATACGCATACCACCGTTGAACAGCTTGTCGGCGCTTAAATCATCAAGCTCCCTGACAAACTGACGGGCGTGGTAATTGATGATCTGGCCTCCTTTTTTAAAATTATCCAGTTCTTCTAAGACAGTAATCGGGATAATGATGTCGTGTTCGGCAAAATTGTGAATACAGGAGCTGTCGTGGAGAATTACGTTGGTGTCAAGAACGAAGGTTTTTTTGGTCATCGGCGCTCGGTGTCCAATCAGGGTATTTCACTGATTGCTTATGTAATATTTTGTACAGATTAAATAAAATTTTCTACACAATATTAATATTCGCCCTACAAAATCAAGTTGTTTTTTATCTGCACAAAAGACTCCGGATACGCAACCGCAATACTGGTTGAACCTGTTTCAGCACAACAGGCGGAAAAAACGTATTGGACCGGATTTCTCATCAGTCCAAAATGGTTTCCTCCATATAGCGCTTGCGCTTTTGTTCTTTGAGTTTTTCCAAATTGACAATCACCAGGCCGTCGACACAATTGTTGAAATCCCGGTCGATGTTGAAATCGAGGAAAGAAACACCTCCGGGTTCGCACAACTCGGTATACTGCTTGTACAACGCTGGCACCGCCGTCCCCAGATTGCCGAGCATAGTCTTCAACTTCTTAAAATCAGAGCGATAATCATCACCGGAAAAGGTCTTTTCAAGGGAGGGAAGAGGCTGGGAAAAATTGAATGGATTACGCGAGTATCCACGGAGATTGGAACAGGAAAAGTACAGCTTGTAGAAATAGATCAGAAGTTCCTTTGCCGTTTCCGGCATGGCATTGCTGATGCTGACCGGACCGAAGAGGTAGCGATAGCCCGGATGTTTGACCAGATAGGCCCCAATTCCATACCAGAGATAGTCCAGACTGCGTTTACCCCAGTAACGTTGCTGAACGAAACTGCGGCCAAGCTCCAGGCCGCAGGCCAAAAAATCACACTGTCTGGGGTCAAGATCAAACAGGCTGCAGGAGTAAAGCCCGGCTGGACCTTTTTCGGCAAGGACCTCCTTGGCATCAACAAAACGGTAGGCACCGGCAATCTCCAGATCGTCCTCGTCCCAGAGAATGAGATGCCGGTAGTACCAATCGAAACGGTCCATATCCCGGCGTCTGCCGCTCCCCTCACCCACGACACGGAAGGTCAACTCCCGCAGGCGGCCGATCTCACGCATAAGCGCGGAGGATCCTGACGGCTCAAAGAGATAGATGGTCTTACCGTCCGGCGTCTTTCCCAATCGTTCACCCTGACGTACGGCCTGCTTCAGATCGACCTTCCGCTCGGGACGGGCAATGGCCGACTGAGTACTTAGAATCGGCTTTTTCCCAGCCCCTATCCTATATACATGCCGTTTGAACAGGTTGATCTTTTCCCTGCAGCAAATGCCGCTGTTCCCGTAGGACTCGTAAGGGATGATCGAGCCGATGGTGATCCGCACCTGTTTCCGGCGTTGACGAAACATCTCGCCGACCAGCATCAAGGTCGACAGCGGTTTGGCCAAAATGGAAGCGACATAGAAGGAGGTCGAATTCCTCCCGGCAATGTGAATGGGCAATATCGGCGCCTTGGTCCGATCGGCGATTTTTAAAAACCCCTTGTGCCAACGTCCGTCTCTGACGCCGCCTGGACCAAAACGCGAGACCTCGCCGGACGGGAACACGATCACAGCCTCATCATTTTCCAGCGCCGTCGTGATCCGCACGATATGCTTTTTCCGGCTGTCACCCGTCATGTTGCGCACCGGCAACAGACATGGACGCAAGGGAGCGATGGTCGTCAGCAAATCATTGGCGACTATCTTTACATCCGAGCGGACTCCATGTACAAGCTTTAAAAGAGCCAGGCCATCGAGGGAGCCGATGGGATGATTGGCGATGATCACTACTTTTCCTGCTACCGGAATATTTTCCCGTTCCCTATCCGAGACGGCATAACTGAAATTGAAATAGTCCAGGGCCTGCTCGACGAATTCAATCCCATGCAGATGCGGATACTGCTCAGCAAAATCCATAAACGCCCGTTCATGCAAGATCCGTCGCAGGATCGGTTTAATGACCGGCCCACAGATTTTCTTTTTGTTCAGGGCAGGATAATATTGGTCTACAACCTGATCAACAGCAAACATGTTCGTATTTTCTTTGATTCTGAGTTGGTGAGGCTCATTCGGATTACATATACTTCAAAAAATCTTCGGGAGATGAAGGACACCATGCGGAGGCCCGCCGGGGTACCGCATCAGGCCCGGAGGGTTGCGGACAGGATGTTCGCAACTGACAGCAGGCTAAGAACAGCCTGCCTGCCAACCCGTGGTGCGCCGGCGATGAGGCCGAAGAGCAGCGAACGGAATCGATCTCCTTCTCCTGATGGTTTCTTTCAGCTTTATCAAAATGAACTCAACCCGGATTAGCCTTTATTAAAAACGATCAGACGTCACATCGTTCAAAAAAGAGCCCCATTTTGTTCTCTTCACCGTCTACAATCACCCATCCTGATTAGAAAAAGAATAGGATAAAGATAAAGGTTGGTTAGTCCATTTTTCATGCAGTCCTTTTATAAGAACCTAACGCAATAATAACTGACAATTAACCTGGGCGCCGTATCCTTTAATCAAAATTACCGGGTTAATACCTGTTACCGACAGGCTGTTCCCCGGAGCGAGAAACAGAAAAGGGAGAGGAATGGAAAAAATCCTGATTGCGGATCACGATCTCGATATCACATTTATATTAAAAAAGATACTCCGAGACGAAACCTACGAGGTACAGTCCTGCAACGACTGCAAGTTCTTATTGCAGCTTGCCGGATTGCAAATTTTCGATCTCATAGTCGTTAATTCCAAGATGACGATGGCAGACGGCGGCGATCCCGTCTCGTCCTTGCAAATCATCCAGCCCACCGCCGCCTTTATCGTTATCCTGGACCCCGATGCTGCTGAACTTGAAAACAGGCAGTCGATCTTCCATCAGATCCGAAAACCCATCGGGTTTCGCCCTATCCTCAACCTAATCAAGAAACTCTTTGAGAACAAAGGGTCGGCCAGTACCTGTGGCATCAGCCTGGCCGACCATATCAGGATGCTCGAAAGAACTAAAATGACCAAGGCTCTCCTGGTCAGGGAAAACAGGCGGCCTGGAATTCTTCTGGTTCAGGAAGGACAAGTCGTCTATGCCGATACTGCCGAACTCAAAGGCGAGAGGGCCTTTCACGAGATCCTGTCCTGGGAAGATGTCCTGATCAAAGAGATAAAGGTCAAAAAATTTCCGCCGCCGAACATCGATAAAGACAGCCGGCAGTTTCTCCGTTTGTTTCCTGCAATGGACAAAACGCCACCGGAAAAGGATCCTGAGCAAGAGGTGTTCGGCCTGTATTTTGCACTTGCAACTCCCGGAGAACCGCTATCAATCGACAAGGCGGAGCAAACGGAGAGGGAAACAGTTGCCCGGCACAGGGATATACCCGCAAGAGGCGCTGGACAACAACATTCCGGCAAGAATGCCACCATCCTGGCTGTCATGCTGATCAAACCGTTTTTCGCTTTCAGGAACCTGTTCAAGAACCAGGGGGGGGGAGAAAAGAACCAGCCCAACTGTTTGAATCCGTAACCGGAAGGTATTCTCAAATCGAGAGAAAAGTTAAAAATCACCTGGGGACGCACTCATGAAGAAATATCATTCAGACCATTATCGGCCGACAGAAGATGAAGAGTATATGTGTAAAAATCATCGAGAATATTTCAAGCAGAAGCTCCTTGCCCGGCGTAAGGAACTCTTGGCAATGTCCGAGCTCTTCCTTGTCGAACTCAAGGAAAACGGCATCAAGGCCGCCGACATTCTCGACCAAAGCAGCCACCATACCGAGATGTTTCTTGATTTTTCCACCAGCCAACGACAGCAGAATGTCTTGAACGAGATCGACCTTGCCCTGGTCAGAATTGAAACAGGCGAATACGGCTTTTGCGAAATCACCGGCGAGGAAATCGGGCTGAAGAGACTCGCGGCCCAGCCCCTTGCCACCCGCTGCGTCGAGGCTCAGAAACTGTTCGAACGGTCGATGAAGATGAAGGCCCGGATAGAAGCCGTCAGCCCGCATTTTCCAAAAAGATGCTCCTATTGAGATGAAAAGGAAGAGTTCTGAGCCAGAGATTTCTGATAGGCTCGCCAGCCGGGACAGATATAGGTATGCAGTTTCCATACTCTCCCGAGTATCGATTTCGGCCTGGCTTCCGCTTTTTTCCTGAAGGCACAGTCCTTGCAGCCGCTCTTCTTTTTATCGCTCATGATTCTTCCTCCAAAGCCCTTTGCAGGCATCGGACAAATGCATAGAAAACAGGTGTCCTCTTCCGTACAGACCGTTGTTGAAGATCATCATACATCTTCTCTCTGAGACCACGGGATATCTCAAGCTGTACACCTTGGCCGCCCTTGCAACGGTTGCAGATATTATTTCCGTTGATGCCTCGTTGTCCCGGAACCATACTGACAACGGCAATAAAGCCCCCCGATCGTAAAAAGGAAATTATCTTTTCTTTCAGTCTCTGATTCTTGCCGCCGACAAAGACGATCTCGTTTTCTTCCCGGCACCCATGGATGGAGAGGATAACCCGGACATCTTGTAAGACCTGAGTGCTCTGAGGTTCGTCATACCTGTTGCTGCTCAGATGCAGTAGTTTATTCCCCTCTTTTTTCAAGCCCTTGAACGCATAATAGGTATACGTTTTTCCGGCAACGGCATCGGCAATATCGGCGGTACCCGGTTCTATGCCGCCGCCATGTATGGCCACCACGGCAATCTTCCTCTCTCCCGGACGATGGACGACCAGGTAATCTTGGCCTTTTTTCTCGTTTTGCGCCAGATCGGAGAATTTCTGATATCTATCCACTTTGCTTTGCTTTCATTGGAAAATGTGTAGCCATAATGTTTAACAAGAGGCCTGCCTTTTTCTCATTATCCCTATAACCATGCCTGACATCAATGAAGTCAGACAGGAAAGTTGAATACACTTTTACAAGATACCATGATAACTGGGTGCCGGCCGATTCTTTTCTCCGGCTGTGGGACAAAAAAAACCGCCGATCCAGGGTGGGCTCAACATCAGGATCGGCGGTGAACAGTTTGGATGAGTTCTTATTAAACACCGTACGAAGTACTAACGTTGCCGGTACAAATCTATCGAACTTGGGTGGGGTGACAGAGATAATTGCTGTCTGCCGAGAGCCTGCCGCACGCATCGCAGGCGAATCGCATCACATCATTTTTATCCGCACAAACCTCTTCCGCTATAATATCACAGAATTTTCCTTCCAACTCGTCGTTAACCGGATTACAGAGACTGAATTCATCTTCAGCTTCTACTCCGCAGTTTTGACATGTATAAGCCATGAGCGTCCCTCCTGTTATTGCAGCCAATCTCTTCTTCCGTTCTGATTCAACGGCCGGATTGGACGACTATTTCCGGTATGTTACCCTCTCTTGGCGATCCTGCCTTACGGTCTTCAGTCTGCCCCAAAAGAAGATGCATTATAAAAAAAATTAAGCAGGTACGTAGAGGTTGTCAATTGAGACGCTCTATCAATTCTTTTATCCAGGAAGTCGAACTGATGCAATCACGGCATATCGACAGACTAGCTCTTCCTTCAATGAGAAACAGAATTATAGCGTGTTACTTATCGGAAGCGCACACCACCCGGCTGCATCGAAAAAACCGAACCGCCGCGCCACTTTGACACATACCAAGTCGGCTGAGCCAATTGCCGACAAAGGAATCTGCATCCTGTGGCGGCAACATTCGCCTTGAAAGCGTGCATGGGCAACCACGTCTCCAGTGACCGCGTCTCTGATATCGATTGATGCATCCCGGTTCCGGGGAAGTGTTATAGTCAGTACACGGAGGGGGGTACCCCGCAGATATGAGGCAAGATAAAGTACCGCTCTGCCGAATGCACCCAAACGAGGAAACAGCTTCAAGTCAAGCAGGAGTTCCCCATCTTTTGTAGATACATTTCGCAGGGGATAATGGTTGAGATTTGACATTTCTTCGGGACTGACAAACTTTTCCTGCTCGCGGGCGAATTTCACCAGATTCGGCCGCAGCATCAATTGACTGGAATGGTTCAGTATTGCCCGTTTTTTTCGTTCGCGCTCTTCATCGGATAATGTGAGAATGAGGCAGGGAGCAACGGTATCGGATTTCCTGTTATGTACCCTGTACTCAATGTGAAGCGGATCATAGGAAGTTGTTTTTCTGCAGGCCAACGCCAGTCGGACAAAAACGGATGCAGCACTGTGATCCGGATGGAGATCCGTGGCTGAAGGCGTCACGAGAATCGACGGCTGCCAGTCATCCAGTATTTCCACCAACCTGTCGGTCACATCTTTTTTGCCTGAAAGAAGGATATCCGTTATTCCCTGATCAGGAAAGCCCCAATACGAGACGGCACTTTCAGGAAAACCGAGTTCCGCAAATGCCGCGGTTGATTCTAGCTGCCGTCGACTCCCCCAGCGATCTTTTTCGGCCGGCCCGATTCGCCAGCGCCGCTCAATAGCCCGCTGAGGCCATGGGTTATTCTCTCCGTTGGTTAAAAATATCAGCCTGCACTGTCCACCGGCATCCGAAACCCTCTGCAACAATCCGCCAACGGCCAGAGACTCGTCATCCGGATGCGGAGCCAATACCAGAACACGGCTGTCGGGAGAAACGGCTAAAGAACCTTTCATGGCATTTCTCCATTGGTTCTAAATGGAGAAAATCCCTTTTCCACGGCCTTTGCCCAAACAAGGGCAATCGTCCCCCGGCTGTGAAACGGCTGAAATTCGTGTTTCCCCGGAGAGAGGAAAGAAGAACCATGATACGGTATGCCGTCCAACTTGCCCGATGCAGGTCCGAATGGCGTCACGATACGGTATCGGGCAGGAATCACCACGGTAAAAGAAAGAGGTCGCATCACATCCGCCGTTTTTTGCGCCAGGATCTTTCCGGCAACAAAAAGAGGCCCGACCGACAGGTAATTCGACTTCAGAAACGAAAGGTCATCCTTGGGCACATTGTCGACAACACAGGTTCTTGTTTCGGCAAGACGCTTTGTTACCTGTGGATCTATAAGTCCTTTGGCAATTCGCGCTTTGGTTATCGACTCAAACACATAATAGACGGCCCGGCGTCGAAAAATAAGCTCTCCCTTGAGATCCATAACATAGTCGTGAGGATTTGTGAGGTTCAGCACCGCCTTCCAGGTTTGTATATTTCCGGCAGTCATGTTTTTCCGAGGAATATTTGCACCCAACCAGATAACAAAGCATATCGCTGCTGAAATGAAAAATGCACAGGCCGAAGTAGAATGCCCACCGCGTCTATTCGATACCACCAAGAGCTGATGCAACGGCCCTTGATCAAGAAGAGCCGCCAGTAGTACGGCAATAAGAGGCACCATGGGAATAAAATCCTGCCAGGTGACCAAAGGCCACAATGTTTCCAGTGCGGCAAGGTAGATGGCAAGCGTCAATAAAACGAAGACCCGCTTACCTGTCTGCGGCCCACCGGTTTCCCATCTGGTGATCAGCGTCCGGGCTGCTAGCCAAATGATAATCAAAACCGGTACAAAAAGCCAGCGCAGCCACACAATAGACAAACGTCCGAGTCCGGGAAACATATTATGCTGGACAACCCCGTAATAAAAGGGGGTAAAAGCACCCTCAAAGTAAAACCACGACACTATGGCTGCAGGAATCAGAATGCCGCCCATGCTCCCTGCTCCAAGGTTGGCCGCAAGCCGCCGCAGCCAACCCGGTTTATAAAGGTTTTCCGAGCACAGGGTTGCGGTTGCAAGGCCCGCAAGCGCAAGGCTGACCAGCAGGAGACAGCTTTTCATTGAGACCCCGAAAGCAGCTCCCATCATCCCCCCCGCCCAAAAACTCCGGAGCACTCGGATGCGGCCGCTGAGCAGAATCACCACAAACAAAACCCACAATAAAGCCCACAGGTCATCCTCTCTGAATTCCAGCGAACTGGTAAAACAAATCGGCATCAGCCCTGCCAGAACAGCGGCCCACCATCCCAGACGTTGTCCCCACAGTATCCGTCCCAGTCGATAGGTCCCCCAAAGGGTTGCTCCCCAAAGCGGCAGCATGGCAAGACGCATCAAAATGAGCAGATCAGGACGGTTACCAAGCAATGCAACGAGAGGTGCACAAAGCAGATGGAAAAGCGGCATGTGGTTGTCAAAAACGTCTCTGTATTGCATCAGGCCATGCGCCCATGCCCAGGCCACATGCAGATGCTGTGGTTCGTCACTGTCGAAGCGGTAGCGAAGGATATAGATAATTCTCAACCCAAGCGCCAACAAAAGAAAAAAAATACCAAGATATTTCTCCTGCCTGGACAGGATCCCCGCTTGACGTTGCAAAGTGACTCCTCCACTCTTCTGAGTCGAGCTGTATACACTCATTGGAAAAATCTGAAGGCCCTTACTGAGATGTTCTTTTGTTGGAGGAAGAGTCATCAGTTAAATTATCGGTTCGGGAAGATCGAGCATAACCCATTCCAGGGGTTTTCTTGTCTTTACCTGCTTGCCTTCGCCTACCCAGCCGGGAAAGCAGCAGAAGCCGCGCATGCATTGCCACACTTCGCACAGTATCGAGCCATGGACGGAAATGACTTACGCGCTTCTCCCCCTGTGGGAAGTAATGGCAATCGACAGGTACTTCTTTGACCTGCCAGCCCGACCAGACCGCCCGGGTTATGATCTCAGTCTCGTATCCGTAACGCCGTGCCTTGCACCTTAGATTGGTTACCATGGCCAATGGATATATCCTAAAACCGCACTGACTGTCTTCCACACGATGACCACACTCTAATAATATAAAAAAATTCGAGAGATTGCGACCCAAACGGCTCTTGGCCGGGTAATCGGACGAGGAGGAATCCCGAACACCCACGACAAGGGCTTCAGGACACTCTCTTGCAACGGCGAGCAGGTCGGGAATCTGCTCCGGGTCGAGTTGTCCGTCCGAATCAATGGTTACAGCATGCGTGTGCCCAGCCGTCGCAGCAGCGGCAAAGCCTGTTTGCAGGGCAGCGGCTTTGCCTCGGTTTATGCTGTGGGTAAACGCCATCTTTGATGCGTTGGCCGATTTCTCGGCATCTTGCCATTGAGCCAATATTTGAGCGGTCTCATCCGTAGATCCGTCGTTGATGACGAATAGAGGAAGGCCCAGCCTCTCAAGGCGGGCCAGAATGTCCGCCAAGGTCTTACCATTGTTATACGTTGGGATAATAACGGCAAAAGAAAGATGTGGCCGGTCTGTTTGAGAATGCATCATGCTCCCGGCCTCCCATCACCCGAATTTCTCATCATTTCAGGTAGCGTCAGCTTCGAAATTTTTTGTAATGAACCAGAGCTTGCTCTGTTCATTACCGGATGTGATGAAGATGGCCCTACCGGGACAGATACCCAAAGGGCATTCCTTTCAGGACACGTTAGCTGAACACTGGGTGAATTTGTAGGCACAGGTATTTCTTCGAAATGTATCCCTAAAGTGGAGACGAGTTGAAACAGTATGCATGAGAAATCCGGGTTAAACATCAGGAGAAAAAAAGGTTGTTATACGCCCTTATCCGGCGACGATGCTCATTCTTTGGCACCATGGGACACCAACAGCTTGGCGATATCATCATGACCTGCCAGGGTTGCCGATATAAATGGGGTGAAGCCGGATTCGTCTTTGACGTTTACATCGGCACCTTTGGCAAGCAGCAGTTTCACCACTTCCATGTGCCCATAATGCGCTGCAAAATGCAAAGCGGTCTCACCGTCATTGTTTTTGGCATTGACATTGGCCCCGTTGGCCAGCAGTAGGCTCACAACATTTTCATACCCTTTTAGAGAAGCTACCATCAGAGGGGTTGAACCCGTCTTTTTATCACGGATATCAACATCAACTCCATTATTGAGCTGGGTCTTAACCTCCTTGGAATCTCCTGCGAGAGAAGCTTTCAGCAAAGGGCTAACGCTTTTCATACATCCAAAAAGGGTCAACAGAATCATAACCGCCAGCAATTGTCTCATTAGATTTCTCATTGTGTCTATCCTGGGCTCTTTTTCTGTCCGAAGCGTTGAATATACTGCGATTGATCCTCGCATTATAACCATTGGATTTAATAAGTTGCAATCAGAATCAATCCAGGCCGCATCTCTACGTGACATAGTACATCCAGCCGACGGCACCCATTTAACAGATAATTCCCGATGGAAAGGGATAATATCCTATCATTGATACCCTGCACAAGGGTAAAAATATCCAGCTCAGGCAATGTGCGTTAAGTTTAAGCAACTGCAGAGGATACTGAGCGAAAAATAGTGAGAAAATATTGCTATTCTGGCAATAATTCGCTAGGGTAAGCCCATTTATAATAAAGGACGACTTTTCCCCTTTATACGTTCTTTTGTAACTTCTCCGACACCTTTAATCAGGGATATGTAAATTAGAAGGCCGTAAATTTCGAGGAGTGGATTGTCCAGAGGTTCGGCGTCAAGCTCTACGAGAAATTTTTCAAAACCTACACCGAGAAAGTCTGGGGAATGCCGTGCAGCCAGATTAAGGCAGAATGGGCAGCGCAGAGAATTAAAGGGTTAGATGCATTTGAAATAATGAGAAAGATGCTTGTCGGCAATAACGGCCGACGGGTCAAAACGCTTGTCGAAGAATTCGACTACCCTCTTCTGGGGGCGGGACAGATGTACGAAGCCCTTGGCAATACGATCACATCGCGTGGTGCGACTGTTATGCTTGCAACCAAGGTAGAAGGTTTTAACAGAAAAGAAGAGTACATAGAATCAGTGGATATGGCGGGCCCGGACGGCAGCAAGCTCAGGGTTTACGCAGACCAGTTTTTCAGCAGCATCCCTCTGACGCACCTCTTTTCCATGCTTAAATCCCCCGGCACCGATCTCAGCACAACGGGATATGCCGACATGCTGAGGTACCGTGATCATATCACAGTTCATATACTCATTGACGGTGAGGATGTTTTCCCGGATCAGTGGATCTATATACATTCTCCCGATGTCAGGATGGCCAGGCTGGCCAATTACAATAATTTCTCCAACAGAATGGCGGGCAACAGCAAAAAGACCGCTGTAAGCGCAGAATATTTTGTCTATAAAGATGAACCTCTCTGGAAGATGCCGGATTCATTGTTGGGGGAGCTGGCCATAAAAGAATTGAACAGTATGGGGGTAATAGAAAAAGGGAGGGCCCGTTGGGTTGCAATTGTCCGGGAGTCGGAGGTCTATCCCAGTTATTACATGGGGTTCGAGGAGCCTTACAGGATATTAAAGGCAAAAGTAGACACCCTTCGCAATCTCTATTCCATAGGGCGTGCAGGCATGTACAAATACAACAATCAGGACCACTCGCTTTTAAGCGGAATACTGGCTGCACGCAATTATCTCAGATTACCGGGAACGCCGTATGTCCTTTGGGACATCAACGTAGATGAGGAGTTTCATGAAAGCGCTGAAAGGCATCCCGGTCTGAAAAGGACAAAGAGATGATACTATTAATACAGCCCATCTCAAAGGAGAGCGGTAAGCTGAATTACCCGCCTTTCGGCCTGATGTCGGTCGCCGCCCGGCCCGTCAGCAAAGGGGAATCCGTCAAGATTCTTGACGAAAATATTTTGGGCCGCGAAAAAATTAAATCCGAGATACGAAGATCCCGGCTGTCAATAGTAGGTTTTACAACTTTTACCGGGCCTATGCTTAAAGATGCCCTTGAGCTCTCCTGGTATGTCAAAAAGAAGACCGATGCCCTGGTGGTCTTGGGAGGAGTGCACGCATCGACACTTCCATATCAGACCCTTAAGAAAGATTGCGTGGATATTGTCGTCGTAGGCGAAGGGGACAATGTCTTTTATGAGGTAATAAAGAACAGGGATAACCTGGATAAGGTTAAGGGGATCATCTATAAAAATCACACAGGTGAGATTATTGAGAACGAACCAAGCGGCCTGATACCCGATCTCGCCGGCCTGCCTGCCACACCCTGGCACCTTATCGAGGTTGAAAAGTATTATGTTCGATGGGCCGGTGTGGACCGGACCATACCTCTTATAACCTCAAGAGGTTGCCTCTATAATTGTATTTTCTGTTACAATAAAGAATTCAATAGAAGGAGATGGCGCCACTTTAACCTGGAGAGGGTGTTTTCAGAGATTGATCTCTTAGTCGACAAACCCGATATTCAGGGAATAAGGCTTGACGCAAGCGATAATTTCGTCGGGACGGACAAAGTCCGAGCCATAAAGATAATGAGATACCTCAAGTCCAAAGGAATGAGATTCTCTTTTCAGACAAGGGTCCATGATCTGGATAAACCCTTTCTAGACAAGATGAAGGCCAATGGTTACGGCTATATCTTTTTCGGCTTGGAAAGCGGTTCACCAGGTATGCAAACCTATCTGAACAAACCATTTGATACGGAATCCGTTATAGAATTAGTTCATTATGCCAACAGAATAGGCCTGAGGTGCGGGGCTGGCTTTGTCTTTGATATTCCGGGTGAAACAGACACAGATTTTAAGATGACCAGAAATTTAATCAAGAGGCTGAATTGCCTAATACAAATCAACGCAATCCAGCCTTTTCCCGGCACGGAACTCTATGAAGATATTGAAAAATGGGATTCGTTCGCCGCTCCGGGCAATACATTGGAATGGCAAAGATTCACCTGGGGGAGGTGCACGGCTTCTCAAACATAAGAAATGTTAAAAAATTTGGAAAATTCTGGCGTTTTAAGATCAATTATGTCGACAATCTCCTTCTGTGCCTGCGTCAAGCGGACTTTTTCATGATTCGAACAATGGCTGTCAACTTTCTCATGATGCTCCTTAAGCCCATTGCCAACAGGTTAAGATGACAACTACCAGGAAAAACAGCACCTGATCCTTTTGGAATCTGCCGGGCACCGGCGCTCAGTTTGGTTTTCTAGGAATTGATGGGGATTAATGGTAATCATATTATGGAAGGAGAGGGCGTCAGAATTCCTTGTACCCACAAGGGGCATAAATACCCACAAGGGGCATAAATACCCACAAGGGGCATAAGCGGCCGGCCCGGCCGGCCGCTTTCTGGTTTTACAAAAGGGAATAATTGCTGATACTCCACAGGTATGGTATATGCAAAACAACATGAAAGCAGGAGATTATTGAATATTTCCCTGAAACTTTGTAAGAGCATGCTGCCGTTTCCGTGGTCCTCTGAGTTTTTAAACCTATGTGAGCGTATATATGCCAGTTGTTATTTTTGCCCCTGAAACGAGATATCTCTCTGAAACAACCCGGATGATCGATTGTGCCCTGGCCTTGCCTTCGGAATTTGAATCTATCTTTATGAGTTACGGCGGACAATATGAGCAGCTCATTAAGGATAAAGGGTTTGAGGTCTTTCGGCTTGAGCCGCAAATGACGGCAGCTCGCTCCAATAAAATGTTTCGTATCGAACACCTTGACACCCTGGGATATCTGGTGAACAAAATCGATCTGGAGATTCGTCTGGAATATGAACTGGAGCTTTTCAAGCGATTTTCTCCCTGCTGTGTAGTAACCGGATTTATTCACAGTACGGCAGTTTCTACCCAACTCTACGGCATTCCACTTCTCTGGGTAACCCCGGCAACCCTTTCAAAACCGTATTTCGACGCCAGACTGGGCGTGTGGCCGGATGTCCTTGACTTTCCCATTATCAACTGGCTGCCTGATTTTTTTCTCAACTGGTGGACAAACCGTTCAACCACCTCCTCTGCTCTGCTTTTTAGGCCATTTAACCAGGTCTGTAAAAAAAGAGGGTTGAAACGGTTCAAAAGTCTCCCGCATATGCTGGCAACAGGCTATGCCCTGCTGTCGGATATTCCCGAGTTGGTCGGTGTGGATAAACTTCCCGAAAATTATCGATATGTGGGCCCGTTCATTACCCGGCTCGACATTGAAATTCCTGAGGAAATACAAAACATGCCAAAAGATCTGCCCATCGTCTATTTCGCGATGGGAAGCAGTGGAAAGCCGAGAATTATTCAAGAGATCCTGGAAGGATTTGCCGGAAAACCTTACCGCGTAATTGCGCCGGTGAAGCACCTGCTTGAAGGAAAACGGGCAGGTAAGGATTTTTTTGGCCCGGAGGAAGAGGAGAAAGCAAAGAGTATCAGCCTTGCAGGGAGCCGTCCCGGGCAATTAAGCAGTCAGGGTAAAATGCAGAGTCCGAAACTCAAACCAAACCGTCACAAGACCCGACAACTCGTAGAAGAGCTCATGATCGAATACGGAATGGGATATACCGTCCCGGAAAATGTAATTGTAACAGACTGGTTGCCGGCTCACAAAGTAAATCCTCTGGCGGATGTCTCAGTAATTCATGGTGGTCAAGGAACCGTATATAATGCACTAGCGTCCGGAACTCCGGTTGTCGGCGTCGGCATGCAACCGGAGCAGGAAGGCAATCTGGAGTGTCTTGTGCGGCATGGCATAGGAATACGCATCCGGAAAAAGAGAGTCACCGCGCAAAAGGTTTTGGCAGCCATTGATACCTTGCTTGCCGATCCCAAGGCAAAGCAAAAGGCCATGGAGTTCCAGAAACTGGTTGCAGCTGCCGACGGCCCGACGGGTGTTGCCAAATTTATTATGGAAAAATTTCTCTAACCCGCATTTCTACATTGCCCGCCCTCGGAACAGACAATGGCAAAATCCTTTGAAAGGAGACCGGGTACCCTGCGGTTTTCTTCGCGGCGTCGACCAGGGGCGAAGGCCTGTAAGCAAATGGAATCCAGTTGTGCCGCAACTATCAAAGATGACTCGGCTCCTCTTGAGAACTATAGAGTATCTCGCCGGAATCTTTCACAATCCAGATGGTTCCATCGGGAGCAGCTGAAATGCCGACTGCACATCCTTTTACTTTTTTCCATTTTCCATTGAGATAGTGAAAAATATCTCTTCCAAAAGAATTTCCTTTCTCCGAACAATAGGTGGTTCCCGCCGCCCATATTTCGGAATCTGAAACAGGAGCCATCCCTACAGCGGCCCCTGGAATTTTGCTCCACTTATCGTGATCATACCGAAAGATATCGTTATTTGTGTTGGTAACCCAAGGTGTTCCTTGGGGCGAGACGGATATTTCAGTTCCACAACCTTTGATCTTTTTCCAACTATCGGGTTCCTCAAAACGGTACACACTGTATCCGGTTTTGCAGGCATCCGTGCCGGTGATAAAGACGCTGCCATCTGCTCCGGCTGCGATATCATAGGCCAGGCCCGACATCTTCTGCCATCGCTTGTTTGTATAGCGAAAAATTCGGCTTTGCTCATCAACGACCCAGACTGTTTCATGGGGCCCCACTGCAATAACCTCACCGCCTCCGGTCATTTCATCCCAGCCTTTTCCATTCCAACGATAAATAGCGTAGCCGCCGGGTGCAGGTTTTGTACCAATGATATACACGGTACCTTCAGGACTGATGGCAATATCTCCTGCGGTTCCGGGAATTTTTTTCCAGGCAAAAGCGGAAGCGCATATAACAAGAGAAAACATAAAAACGCACACAAGGTAACAAAAGGGACGCATAGGAGGTCTCATAACAATTCCCTGGATTAGAGGTTACTCTTTGTATTCGTGGTTGTAATCGCTATTGCATGCATGATTTTCTGACAAATACCAGCATACAGCTTTACACTAACTGTTAAATGATAGCAATCAATAGAGCTTCTTCGGACGATCCAACCATAAGAACAGCAAAGCTCCGCAATAAAGAAGGGCTGCAAAGATATTGAGCGCATTATAACCGAAGTACATGGCATTATATTCAAGAAGTCCTCCGATCATGGCTCCTATCAGGTTTGCCCCCATCAGTTTTGAGAACTCTTTCGCCCCGGAGAGCAGCGAGGAGAAGGCCAGCCCGGCAAAGAACATGGGCAAGGTGATAATGATCGTTTTCGCATAAGGATCCAGCCCTTTATTGATAATCGTCATGTCCTTTGCGAAAAAGGCTGCCATAAGGCTGATGAGAACCAGAATGAGGCAGAACGTCACTGGGAGTTTCCCAAAAACTCGAATACAGTAATTAGCTAGAAAAACCATGACCAGAATAGCGGCAATCGTTATTCCGACGACATGCCAGGTATTCCCGAAGAATAAGGCCAACTCTGCAATTGCTTTGGTTTCTATGAGCATGAAACCGCAGCCGAGGCAGAAGAAAACCATTTGCCTGACATTTGGTTTTTCAACTTTGCAGAGTTTCCCGATACCGAAACAGACAACAAGCACAATCAAAGCCAGCGGCAGGTAAGAGATGGGATATACTCTTTTTGGCATATAAAAAAAGGGCCAGTCATCGGTTGATAAATCGACTGGTGTTCGCAAATCGGCCAGGTTCTTGCTCACATCTACTACATGTTGGGCAGCAAGCTGTGTCGGACCCAGGAGGGGCGGCCCGTTTTTCCCGGCAACAAAAACGATAGCCTTGTCATATGCAGCGCGGAGGCATAAGGGTGGGATGCCGTCGAATGCCTCTTTGAGCATGAGATATATTTTTCGTCCCAAAGACGGGTCGAGAACGGTAAAAGCGATGGTCAACACACCGCCCTTTCTAAGACTTTTGCGGGCCTCCTTGAACGCTTGGACCGTGTAGACATAGGACTCCAGTCGCACATTGTTCACATGGCTTAAAAGTGTATGTGAATCGAGCAAGCCGAAAATGATAAGGTCATAACGGTCGGGATGTGTTTTCAGAAAATGGCGGGCATCGTCAATAACCGGGGTTACAGCTTTATTCCGGTAGGGATCTTCAGGGTGAAAGAGTCTGCCGAAGTTGAGAATTGCCGGATCAATTTCAATGGCATCGATGTGGGCGGAACTTTTCCTGATTGCCGCGGCCACATCATTGCCGGTTCCGGCACCGACGATGGCAATCTGTTTTGCCTCCGGTGCAAGAGAGTAAGGGAAATCGTAATAATTTCTTGCAGCTATGCTGACGCGTTCTGTTGGATTTTTAAGGCCTTCATCCGAGAGGTTCAGTATGCGCTGATGGTAGTGTCCGGCGGCGATTAAATCGAACTGTCCATGGCCGATGGAACGGAGTTCCAGCTGTTGGTATGGGGAAGTGATTGCCAAAGGGTGGGTGGATTGCGACCAGCCAAGGAAGACAATGCTGAAGAAAAACGTTGCACTGACGATAAGTACCGGGCGTTTGCCGGAGGCAATAAAAGGAAAAAGAGCGGCAAAAACAATGGCAAACCAGATAACCGGAGGCATCCAAAAGGCGCTGAGGACAAACATACAGAGAATACCGACCAGGCTGCCGATGAGATTTACACTATATGCCTGGAGCGAATCTATGGTATCGAGGAAAAACCCGCAGGCCTGGCCCAATGGCAAAAAAGCCAGCGCAGTCAAGGCGAAATTGACAAAGAGAAAAAGATATAAGGCTATAAACGGGAAGGGATTCAAGGTTGCATATAACCCCATGCTCAAGCGGGTCGTGATGGGTTCGACCCGCAGGACCGCCAGCATCTCATGGTGGGCCATCCCTGCAAGCAACGACAGAAGAATAATCTGGATGCCGAGAAGAATCGGGGTCAGGATCAAAGGAATGTGTTTATTGGATGCCAGGGCATAACCGGCACCAAGGCCTGCCAGGCAGCTGAACAAGGAAAAGTTTTTGTAAAACGAAATAACAGGAAAAAGACAGGAGTGATAGCGAATGATAGCGAGTTCAAGAAAAAGGCTGAGTGCGGCGCTTAATCCTATGAAAAAAACGGACTGCCTGTGGCTGTGTTCTTGAAAAAAAAGTGCTTGCTTGACGCTGTTGTCGATAAAAATCGTTTGTAACCGGGAAAAGGATCTACGTAACAGCCAGGTACCGATCGATCCGCCGGCCAGGAATAAACCCGACACACTGAGCTCATAAGCTGTCGGTCGTATCCGACCGAGGTAGATTAAGCTGTTGATAACCGTAATTGCGGGCAGGAAAAGCGAAAGGATACAGACATAATACGCAATCCGCACATATTGTGTAATCATCTGATTTTGAGATAAAATATGTAATTACAGCCGCATAAAACTCAGCGAACAAATTTCCCCGGTTCCAACCGGCTCTCCTGTCCGGATCTTTCACACACTGAGGCAACTGCATATTCGAGAAACCGGGCGAAAAGCATTTCAGCCAAAATCTGGTAATTTGTTCGTGTGTGTTGACCGGGTAACGACGGCGCTGCTGCTGGCATCAACGATGTCGTCTGTATTTGGCAGAACTATTGAAAATCTCGCCTGAGTCGTTTACAACCCAGATTGTTCCATCGGGAGCAACGGCGATATCGTCTGCGCATCCAGGCATTTGAGTCCAATTTCCTTCGATATAGTGGTAAATCTTTTTCCCTCCCGAACAATAGGAGGCACCCGTTACCCAGATGTTGGAATCTGAGAGAGGAGCGATTTTTGTAGCTAATCCTTTAATTTGTGTCCATCTCCCACTATCATCATACCTGAAGATCTCACCACCTGAGTTGGAAACCCAAGGTTTACCGTGCGGTGATACAGCTATTTCGGTTCCACAACCGGTGAGTTTTGCCCAACCATTCGGTGCCACAAAACGATAAATACTGTAGCCTGTACCACAGTATTCCTTGCCGGTAATATAGACGCTGCCGTCCGCCCCGGCTGCAATATCAGAGGCCTCACCGGACATCTTCTGCCATCCCCCGGAGATATAGCGGAAGATGTGGCCAGCATTATCAATGACCCAAACTGAGTTATGGGGGCCCGCAGCAATAGCCACACCTCCTCCCGTCATATGAGCCCAGCCCCTGCCTGTCCAACGATAGACAGCGTATCCCCCGTCAACACGATTTGTCCCGAGGGTAAACACGGTTCCTTCAGGACTGATAGCTATATCAGTTGCTGCTCCGGGAAGTTTGGTCCAGGCAAAAGCAGATGCACTTACAACAAGAGAAAACAGAAAAAGGCATGTGAGGCAGCAAAAGGTACGGGTGAAAGGTCTCATAACAATTCCAAGGAGTAAAGGTTACCAGCAGTTTTGTTTACTTTCAACAGTTCTTAAAATACCGACTGTCTGACAAAGGACAGCATACATTTTTACACCAATTGGAAGGCGATGGCAATCAGAATAGCCTCCATTGGAAATTTTGATTGCCAAGGGAGCCTCGAACTATCTAAGATACTATAATTACACTATATCATTTACGATTGTTTTACATTCTTGCACCAACAATGCGATATAGATACTTGTATGTATTACCTAACAACTCCCTTGAAAAACTTAATGATATCCTGCACAGTTTTCCACCTCGCCGGGATTTCCCGTCAGTTCAATACCATCACCATGGTTGTCAGTGACGGTCCTCATCCCATCAGCATTTGGACAGGCCCGGAGCAGCCAAACAGATTTGCCCAACAACAAACATTTCCATTAAGTGCTTCCTATTTCCTCACTCCTGTCGTGGTGGTCATGCGCTCGGATGCCGCCCCCATACACAATGTCTCCCAGCTGAATTTAATGAAATTGGCCGGTCTCATGTCCATTCCACCCAGGCTACGGGCACTGGGCATAACCACCGGCGTTCAAACAGTAAATCCTCCTAACAGCTTGCGGGGAGTGGCATTTGGAAGATTCGATGCCTTTCTTGGTGAAAAGATGATCATTGCCGATGAGTTAAAGATAACCCGGGTACGTACTATTAAAATCACTGCCAAGTTACCTGATCCTGCCGGATTCTGTATCGACGTATCCTCCCAGATGGCAGACTTTATCCCCATCTTCACCAAGGCGATCGCGGCTATTTCCAAGCAAAAAGAGGATGCCATACAACAGAGGTGGCTCGGCACAAAGGCCCAGTTCCATCCAACTTCCGCAAAAGGGGTCGCCGCTTCTCCTGAGGGAAATACGCCCTATCTACGGCAGAAAAAATCCGGCGGAAAAGAGGAATTGTCCCCGGTCCCCGATAAGACTGCCGCATTCACAGCACAGGAAAAAAAGGCAAGCGTACAACAAAAGAGCCCCGGACAACGACCTGGAGAAAGCAGTCCTCTGACTAAAAGGCTTTGGCCTGCGGAACTTGCGGGCGCGGTCCTGTTTGGGCTGGGAGGTCTGTGGCTTTTCTTTTTTAGAAAACGTCTGCAAGGTATAGGAAATGGCATAGCTGTTCTTGAGCCGCATCTACTCTGGGTCCACATCGACCAGGATATCATCATAACCGGGGTAACTGAGGCGCTCTGCAAGACGACCGGCTTTTCCGAAGAGGAATTGATGGGAAAATCCCTGCATGTTTTGGGCGCTTCGCCGGTAGGGGGCAAAACAAGACTGTCCAAACTTCTCGATACCGTGGCGCAAGGCCAGACATGGCAGGGAGAAGCGAAACTCAGCAGGAAAGACGGTACCGAAATCTGGACAGATGTCATCATTTCTCCGTCACGACGAAAAAACGACACGGTCGGATATTCCATCATTTATCAAGGTAGGCTTATTTGGAAAATTTAAATTGGTATTGATCGGTTAGCACCTTTCTGGCTTTGTCGGCAAATTCATTTTTCGAAAATGGTTTTTGTATGAAATTAATTCCTTGTTCCAATACTCCTTGCTTGCTAACGGTATCAGCTGAGTACCCTGACATAAAAAGGCACTTCATGCCCGGATGGTCTTTTAAAATTGTTTCAGCCATGTCCTTTCCGTTCATCTCGGGCATTACAACATCGGTTATCAGCAGATGGATGTGTTCATCGCATTCCTTGGCAAGCCTGATTGCCTCGTTTGGTATCCCCGCGGGCAGGACTTTGTACCCCAAGCGTTCTAACATCGTCGATGCCATTTTTATGATGCTCGGCTCATCTTCGACCAGAAGGATTGTCTCATTTCCGCTTTCGACGGAACCCGACTCCTTCTCCACATTGACCTGGCGTTTTGGGAGCATATGTCTTGGCAGGTAAATCCTGAAGGTCGTTCCTTGTCCTTCTTTACTCTCGACATCGATAAAGCCGTTGTTCTGTTTGACGATGCCGTACACCGTGGATAACCCGAGACCGGTCCCTTTACCGACCTCCTTTGTCGTATAGAAGGGTTCAAAAATATGTGCCAACAGGTCAGTTGGTATGCCTGTGCCCGTATCGCCTACGCTTAGCAGCACATAGTCTCCGGTTGGGACATAGACATATTTTCTGGTATTTTCTTCATCTATAACATGATTTTCCGTTTGAACCACGATGGAGCCACCGGATGGCATTGCATCCCGGGCATTCACGCAAAGATTGGCCAGGATCTGGTCAACCTGGGACGGATCGATGTTGACTTGCCAGAGATTCACTCCCGGCTTCCAGACGAGTCCTAAATCCTCTCCGATCAACCGACGCATCATCTTCAACATCCCTTCCACAGCTGCGTTTAGGTCGATAATCTTCGGGGCAATGACCTGCTTGCGCGCAAAGGCAAGAAGCTGGCGGACAATGCTTGCTGAACGTTCTGCAGCCACTTTGATCTCAGTAAGATCGGAGTACACAGGATGGTCGGTTTGAATCTCATCCATGGCCATTTCTGCATGTCCGAGGATGACGCCCAGCATGTTGTTGAAATCATGCGCTACACCGCCGCCCGCCAACTGACCAACCGACTCCATCTTCTGCGATTGATAGAGCTGCACTCGCATCATCTCTTTTTCTTCTTCCGCCTGCTTTCGTTCAGTGATATCGATAATGGACCCTTCTAGGAGCCCGGTTTCCCGGTATAACTTCAGGGAGGTGACACAATTTCTTATGCCTTTCTGCTCGTTCAGTATTTTTAACTCAAATTCAGATACACTGCCAGAAGCAAACAGTTGTCTGACCATTTCTTTGCGCTCTTCAGGATCACCCCAGAGTATCACTGAAGGTTTTCTGATTACCTCCTCTCGGGTTTTGCCAACTAGATCGAGAAACTTCTGGTTGGCCTCCAGTGTTTCAGTTCCATCAATCTTTGATACGAACATGGCAATTTCAGAGTTGTTGAAGAGGGCGCGATATTTTTCGCTTCGTTTTCGGCCAGCATATCTTCAGCCCTCTTTCGTTCGGTTATATCCAGAATAGCACTGCTGGTTCCGTTATATTCTTCGTTACTGTCGTAGATACCTTTCACGTAGATCAACGATGGAACGATTTTTCCTGTCTTGGAAATATAACGTTTTTCTAGTACAAAATACTCGATGTCATGCCGTTTCAATTTGTTAAGCATATCAAGGCTCTTCGTAGCATCATCAGGATGACTGACGTCAGATATCGTCATCTTGCCCACAAACTCCCTTCGGGAATAACCCAGCATGTTGAGGAAAGCATCATTGGCATCGCTTATAACAAAATTTTTGTCAGTTACCGTCACACCGATAAGCGAGTTATTGAAGAGCGAACGATAGTAGGCCTCTCTTTCCTGTAAGGACCTTTCAGATTGTTTGCGCTCGGTGATGTCCTGGATGGTGCCTATCATTGATATAACGTTGCCGTCGGCACCGGACTCCACGTTCCCGTAGCCTTTCACCCACCTCATGACGCCGTCGGACTTGCGGATGATACGATATTCTTTATTGAATGGTTTTTTTTGCGCGATCACTTCTTTTTCCAGATATTCATTCATCATTGCCCGATCATCCGGATGAACAATATCCATCCACCCTTGAACGCTTCTCGTATAATTTTCATCGATTCCAAATATCTGATCAAGGACTTCAGATGACTTCCAGTATCCTGTGACAAAGTTGGCCGCATAAGAGCCGATAAATCCTATCCGTTGGGATTCTCGAAAGAAAAATTCGTTTTCTCTTAAAGCATCTTCTAAACGTTTCCGTTCCGTGATGTCCCGAATCGCACTCACTCGCCATACTTCACCGTTTTGTTTAAAGTTATGGGATTCAATTTCCGCAAAAAAATATTCTCCGTTTTTCCGGGTCATGCGCACTGTGTAGGGAGCGGCATACTCTTTTTTGATGTTTTCTAGGACTTTCCGTAGATCCTCCTTGTGGAAAAGCCCCATGAAATTCTTTCCCAGCAATTCTTCGCGCAAAAAACCAAGCATCCTGGCCATCGATGAATTTATCTCTATGGCAACGGCCTGTTTATGAATCACGATTCCTTCCATGGTTAGATCAGAAAGGAGGCGAGCTCGCTCCTCACTTTCACGCAATGCCTGCTCTACCTGCTTCAGCTTAGTGATCTCCGAGGTTATTGTCCCTACCCCCAACAGTTGCCCATCCTGGGCATACACTGGAAATTTTTTTGTTAGGAAGGTTCTGGTGGAACCGTCAGAGGCGAGCATATGCTCTTCCTCTGTAAGACCCTGTCCTTGAGGTAACGCCAAGGCATGACGGTCATTGGCTATGTATGCATCTATATGTTCGGGTGCCGAAATCCCTTCAAAAACCTCCCTATCGGTTTTGCCGATAACATCGGCAAGAGTATGTCCTGTCAAAGTCGTGTATGCTTGATTGATAAGCACGTAACGCAACTGCTGATCCTTGAAGACAATGATGTGTCCTGCGTTGTTAAGCAATTCAAGAAAGATTGAACGTTTTAGTTCGTTTTTACGATGTTCGGTAATGTCATTGACAAGCGATAACATCAGATCTCGACCATCAACAGTTATAACCTCCGCCGACCAGAGAACCGATCGAGACTCACCAGTCCTCGCCCTTAATACAATCGGGTATTCTTTAACAGCGGCTTTTGCACAAAGCGTAGCAATCAGGCCTTCTCTATCAGCAATATCCTCCCAGATGCCCACTTCTTCTGAGGTTTTGTCTATGAGTTCAAGCCGTTCGAAGCCAAGCATTTCTATCCATTGCTGGTCTACATCGACAAAAACGCCGGATTTGATTTCCGAAATGGCCATTGGTACCGGATTCGACTTAAAGGCTTTTGCAAAACGTTTATTACTTTCTCTTATAATATATTTTGATTCTAGGTCTTTAGTGATATCACGGGCAATATGAACCAAGTACTCTTCTTCGCTATTTTCGGCAGGGATAAGGGAGGAGCTGATGCGGAAAATTTTGTTGAGATTTTCATGCTTGATAATAGTTTCATGGTCGATCCCATTTCTGATGGTAACCAAAAGTGGGCAACCCGCGCACGGTTCTGTCTTTCCGGTAAAGACCTCATAGCAGTGCTTTCCGGTAAGAGTTCCATTCTCAACCTGGAAAAACTGATAAGTGGCTTTGTTGGCTCTGATAATTTTGAGGTCTTTGTCTTGAATAGTGACAATATCTTTTATTGCGTTAAAAGTACGAGCCCACAAATCCATCGCATTATTCCTCATGTCATGGAATTTCCAATTTATGGTTCATAAATTTAAATTTGGAAAAATATTTTTTGTTTAGTTAACGACAATTTACACAATATTTTCCACCATTGGCCTCCAAATGTAGGATGATTGTAAGAATCGTCTGTTATCTTATCAATCACATCAGAAAAAGGATAGGTAAGTATTCTCAAACCGATTCCCGAAATGTGCGCCATGGAAAGGAGAAAACAGCCACGTATCATGTTGGACTTTCTTTCAGTTGTTGCAAACGACGGCAAGGGCTTTTTTCAAGGCAGGGTTACCGATACATCAGAAACCTGAATATGCATGGAAGACTTGCCCAAACATATCAATGCTGAAACAAGAAAGCTGACAATTGTCGTCTCTCGGGAAAGCGACCATTTCAGAATGGTTGTGCGTCCAAGATGGTACACAGATGGAAACGCAGCCAAGACAATCGGAGGTGAAATTCTAATTTCCCAATGGATGCTTGTGGTTTTGTCCTCAGATGAGAGCTGCTGTCTTATGATGTTGATTGTAATAGAATATTTATTTAAATCAAAGGCGATCGCTCCTCTTTTCTGGAAGCATTTCCAAGGATAAAAACCATGTATAATTCTAACAACAGATCTCGCGGTTCACGAAACTTGCTTCTCGTTTGCACGTATTGCAATAAAAGCAAAAACGCCTGTGGTTACTGGGAGCAAGGTTGTGATCCTGATTTATTAAATGCTGAAATAGCCATCAGTCATGGGATTTGTCCTGAATGTCTGGCAAAGGAATTTCCCCATGAATTTGCATCAATGTGCAAAGAAGGGAATATTGAATTTAAAGCAAAAACCACACCCGATAATCGAGTATTATATGGTTGTTTTTTAAGACATTAACAAGTTAGGAAAGGGGTATTATGGGAGCAGAGAATGATAATGCCAATGTCGATCCTATCGAGGCTATAGTCGATAAAGCCTATGAAATATGCAACGAGATGCTATTGATTGATGCAATCTTTTTGGAAGAAGATGAAATTCGCTTATTTCTTGAAACTCATAAAATCTCTGACAACGAGACGCAAAACAGGTTTCTTCATTTAGTTGACAAATACAATAACATAACAGGATGCTTTATGTATTAAATTGAGAGGGGTTGGTCCGAAGTATTGATCAGTGGGAAGATCGTCTTCCGAAGCCTCTCAGGATAAGCTCAACCTATCAAATATTTCACAAAACAAAGATTGGCATGACAAATCTCTTATGAGAAGATGGGCTTTCCATCTGCCAACTTATTCTTTCGAGATAGAAATATTCAAAAAACATCGGCAACAGACATCATAAGCCATTGTCTAAAAGATATGGATCGCCAAGGGAGATTTTAGTTCTTTTGAAAGAATTGGAATCCAATTCCTCATTCTCTAAAGAGAGAATGTATATTCAGTCATCGACGAGATGATGAAATGTTTTACCTGACAGCAATCCCGATCCTTGATTCGACGAAATAATCTTCTCGACAAGCATTTCCCATATCTCTATAGACTTGGCACTTCGGTGGCTGAAGGTGTCCACAGCGAAAGAGTCGGCAACATTGGCTGACAACCTCAGCACTGTGAGGTGCTTCGCCATTTGGGGAAATGTTGCCGATGCGCGGACGGAAATTCCTCCCACAAACCCTTTGCCTTGCCGGTATCGTTGTAAGCCCCGATATATTTACGGCGATGGGGAGATCGAAGAAATTGTCCGATTGGCATGCAACCCGCCTTCTATAATGGGGCTTAAAGGCATGATCTACGCCACTCTGTTTGGTCTCCTGGCAACGACTGGAATGCGGATTAGCGAAGTTCTTGCTCTTGATAGAGAGGATGTCGATTTCAAAGAAAGGATTGTCATTATCCGCAAGTCTTAATTCCGCAAATTACGGCTCGTGCCCTTTGTATATATCAACATATGATGTTCTTGAAAGCTACGCAAAACAAAGAGAGTTGACTTATGATGATATCCAAGACATTTCCAGCTCTTTTTCAGACATTTTTTACGAATCGCCTTCTTCAACAATGGCAGGCAAGTCCTCATACCGTTACATCATATCGAGATTCCTTTCGGCTTGTTTCGCGTTTTGCAAAAGAAAATCTTCGAAAGATAGAACCATCGGTTCTATCTTTCGAAAATTTTACGGCTGATTTCCTCAACGAATTCCTTGACTATGCCGAGAAAGATCGTGGTAACAATGTATGAACCAGTAATACCCGTCTGGCAGCCATACATTCATTCTTCCGTTAAAGGTTATGCCGACTTGGCTTTGTGAGCTTAATGGGCAGCCAGATCATCCAATCTTTCCAAACATTCACTGTGGTTCTCTCAGTATAGACGCAGTCGAACGCTTAATTGCCAGACACTGCAAGGCAGCACAAGCACACTGCCGATCTTTCAAGAGTAAGAAATTTACACTTCATGTGCTTCGTCACACCTCAGCCATGGAATTACTTCGACATGGGGTAGATCGTTCAGTAATGCCGGTAGCTTATACCTTCGGGTTGGAATAATTGAGTCGGGATTGGACCAGGATAGTTGATCAAGGCTTTTTCAGGACGAGTCATTTTGCCCAGCACCGCCAGGTTTTCATTTGTCTGGGGGCTAATGCTCAAAATCCAGGAAATTTAATTCAAAATGGTGGTCTTGTAGAAATATAACAGGTGACCCGAAACAGTTTTTTACTTTTGGAAATTATAAAAATTGTGAGTCTGAAACCGAACTGATTCGGATTCAATGCAATGAGGTTGGGGGCTCACACGTATTTTTTTAAAAGAAAGCAAAGTTAAATAAACATAGGCTTTGTGCGTAGCGAGACCCCAGAACAGGAGCAAGTGAGATCAGAAGGGACAATTACCGCCAAGACGGTGGAGACGGTGCTCCCGCTCCTGAAAAAGGCCCATAGCCGCGCCAACGGTTCCACCAGGATTATATGGAGACGGCGCAGGCCGATCTCTTTGGTCTCTCCGTCGGAACCATAGAGTCGTATCGAGAAAGGATGAGGGAAAAACTGAGGATAACAAATAAGAGATAAACCTTGAAAATTCATTACTTCTCTCCTGCAATACAGTATTTAATTACCGCACTCTCTCTCCTTCTGCAGTATTGTTTTTCCCCCTCCTTTTCCCCCATATTTAAAACAGATGACAACAACATTCTGTCCGGAAAACGAGCCGATTGATCGCTATCGGTTCTCCCGATGCAAGGAGGGGTTATGCCTCAATAATCCTGAAAGCGTCCCGGAGAGATTGAGGAATGTTTTTTTCTTGCTCTTGTAAGAGATACTTCATCAAATGGAGAGAACGAATGAATTCTTTGACAATTGTTTTCACGGCACTGTGTATCTTTGCCATTGCCTACAGATTTTACGGGCTATGGATTGCAAAGACCGTACTGGAACTCAACGCCGACCGGCCGACCCCGGCTGTCGCCATGGAGGACGGCCAGGATTATCACAAGACCAACAAATATGTGCTGTTCGGCCATCATTTTGCTGCCATCGCAGCCGCAGGCCCTCTTTTAGGTCCTGTCCTGGCCGCCCAGTTCGGCTATCTGCCGGGGACGCTCTGGATAATCATAGGCTGCGTGGTGGGCGGGGCGGTGCATGATATGATCGTGCTCTACGCCTCGGTTCGCCATAAGGGCAAGAGCCTGAGCCATATTGCCGAAACGGAGATCGGACAGCGGGCAGGAATCATTGCCTCCTTCTCGATCCTCTTTATTCTGATTCTGACCCTGGCAGGGCTTTCCATCGCCGTGGTCAACGCCCTCTTTCAAAGCCCCTGGGGAACCTATACGGTTGCCTGTACCTTGCCCATCGCGATGTTTATGGGGGTCTATATGGAGATGATCCGTCCCGGAGATGTTCTTGGCGCCAGCATCATTGGTGTTGTCCTTCTGGCGCTGGTGATCATTACCGGCCCCTATATCGCCCATACCCCTGCCCTCGCCGCCTGGTTCACCTACAGTAAGGATCAGCTGGCGGTCCTGCTGACGGTCTACGGTTTTTTTGCCTCCGTCCTGCCCGTCTGGTTCCTGCTCTGCCCGCGTGACTATCTGTCAACCTACCTGAAACTCGGCACCATTGCCGCCCTGATCGGAGGGATCGTCTATGTCCATCCGGTACTGCAGATGGCCGGTGTCACCAGTTTTGCCGCAGGCGGCGGTCCGGTTATTCCCGGCAAGGTCTTCCCCTTCCTTTTCATCACCATAGCCTGTGGTGCCCTTTCCGGCTTCCATGCTATTATCGGCACCGGGACCACTCCCAAGATGATTGCCAATGAAAAGGACATCCTCTTTGTCGGCTATGGAGCCATGCTGGCCGAAGGTATGGTGGCCATTATGGCCTTGATGGCGGCCTGTGTACTGGTTCCCGCCGACTATTTTGCGATCAACGCGCCTCCGGCGGCCTTCGCCGCCCTGCACCTGCAAACAGTCGATCTCCCGCAACTGGCAACCTCCGTCGGCGAACATCTCCAGGGGCGGCCGGGAGGCGCCGTTTCCCTGGCCGTCGGTATGGCCTATATCTTTGCGGGTATTCCACTTTTCAAGGAACTGACCGCCTACTGGTATCACTTCGCCATCATGTTCGAGGCGGTATTTATCCTGACTGCAGTGGATGCGGGGACCCGGGTCGGCCGGTATATGCTCCAGGAACTCCTGGGCAAGGTTTATCCTAAATTTGCCGACAAGGCCTGGACGCCGGGTATGATCCTGACCAGTTTTCTCTTTACCTTTTCCTGGGGATATCTGGTGTATACCGGCAATATCTCCACCATCTGGCCCATGTTCGGCATGGCCAATCAGCTGTTGGCGACCTGCGCCCTGATTATCGGCACCACCATGCTCATCCGGATGGGCAAGGCCCGGTATGCTTGGATAACTGCCATTCCGGGGATCCTGATGATCCCGGTGACCATGTCGGCGGGCTACCTGAACATCGTCAACAACTTCTACCCCAAGGGTCTTTATCTTCTCACCGGCATGTCGGTCGTTCTGATGATCTTGATGGCCCTGATCTTTATTGACGCCTTTGTTCGATGGTATCAATTGCTGCAGACAGATATCCATGGCGAACCCGAATTCACCTGAACCGGAGTTCAGCGAAGGCTCCGTCAGGGCTGCAATCGACTGAAGGAGCCGGCAGGAGAGGGGGAGACATTTTTTTAATGGAGAGAGCGGAAAATGGATAAAAAGCATGTATTGAAGTACCTTGTTCCCTTGGGGATCGGGGCAGGTATCTGCCTGATCCCGGTCCCTCACGGATTGCAGCCCAATGCCTGGTACTATTTTGCCGTATTCGGCGCCGTAATCGTCACCTTGATCCTGTCGCCTTTCACCCCGTCCAACACCGCTAGAAGCGCCGGGACCATCTTCCCCGTCATCAGGAACATACCTCCGCTCTATGATTCCCATCCCGGAGAAACCGCCGGTAGAATCGGCTCCTATCTGATGTGGACGGCGCTTGCCACCACCTGTATCACCAGCTCAATGTTTCTGACCGCCCTGGCGCCCAATCTCCTGGCCATAGAGCTTGTGAAAAAGACCACATCAGTCAGCATCACCTGGGCCGGCTGGGCCAAAGGGTTCCTGCCCGTGGGCGTAGTCCTTCTCGCGCTGACGCCCTATCTAATCTACAAGATCTATCCCCCGGAGGTGAAGGTAAGCAATGATGTGCCGGTCTGGGCGGCCGGGGAACTCACTAAAATGGGCAACATCATCGGCAAAGAGATAATCATGGCCATCCTGGCCCTTGTTGCCCTGACGCTCTGGATATTCGGCGGCAGCTTGTTTAAACTCGATGCCACCATGTCGGCCCTGATCATTTTCTGCGCCATGATCCTGACGGGTATCATCACCTGGGATGATGTGATCGGCAATAAGGCGGCCTGGAACGTACTGGTCTGGTTCGCCACCCTGGTAACCCTGGCCGACGGCCTGAAACTGCTGAAGTTCCTTGACTGGTTCGCGCTCCTTGTGGCCGGGGCCCTCAAAGGCATCCCGGTTGTAACGGCATTGCTTCTCTTCGTCGCCATCTTCTTCATCATTCACTACATGTTCGCCAGCGTAACGGCCCATGTTGCCGCCCTGCTGCCGGTGTTTCTGACAGCGGCCATGGCCATCCCCGGTATGTCGATCATCCTGCTGGCGATGATGTTTTGTTTTGCTCTCGGCATTATGGGGGATCTTAACCCCTTTTGCGACGGGGCCATCCCCTGTTTACTACGGGAGCGGCTTTATAAAAGGAGGGGATTTCTGGCGACTTGGCCTGATCTTCGGTGCCATCTTCCTTATCACCTTTCTTGCTCTCGGTTATCCCTATTTGAAATGCATAGCAGTCTGATTTTATAAAAGAGGAGCAAGGGTCACATATTTGACAACCCGAGATTCCGGTTAATTTTCTTGATCTGTTTCTCGAGTTTCTTATTCTTTGCTATTCTTCCACAATGCCGGCCCTGACCGGATTTAAGTGAATGTACCGGGTAAGCTCTGTGGCGTACTCATCTGCGTCAACGAGAATCGCTTTATAACGTCCTTGAAATAAATGTCCGGAACGTTGGCGCTTTATATTGAAATATGTTGTTTTACACTACCTACCCTTCAGTCTTCCGGCTAGCTTATATCATGCTTCTGTCGAAACTCTGCTCGGCAAGTCGTCGACAGCTTTACCCTGATAGGCTTGCAGTGCCTGTAACACTGAATCGACCAGGGGTGTGCCCACCGAACCGGATGTACTGTGCATCCAATTGTCTTGAAGCTGAAAAACAGAAATGAAATCGTGTTTCGTCGTATCGCTCAAGGCCTACGACGAGGACAAAGGCTGGCCGCTTATGGGCACCGAATCTCCACCAGACGCATCGAGAGCCAGCAAAACGGACTGATCGGCCGAAAGAGCGCCTTTTTCGCGAAGGCTTTTAATCTCTTGCAGGAATTGTGCGTTTGTTATGTTTTTGGAGTTATAGGTCATTCCTTGCGATCCCGACATGGTGCCAACAGTAGAAATGCTCACTGCTATCCTCCGATTAAAACGAGCCTCTATGCCTTTTGTTTCATAAGCAATAGATCTGCCTGCAGGTGATGCTGGGCTGACCGTTGCCTTGGTGCATAGTTGAACGGCTTTGTTATAAAAAATATAATTGGTACTTTGCCCGCAGCGTTCGGGGTCTTACTATCAAGTACCACATACTTTCTAGATCTTGTCGGTAATTAAACTGCAATAGTTTAGTCCATTCTGTTAGTGTGAAAAAAGGGGAATTTTCAGGTCATGCTTATTTTGTTCATTTGAACCCAAAGACCGCATCTGTGCGGTAGTAGACAACAAACGCTAAATCAGTTACAAATTTCCCCAAATCCCATTTTTCCATGCCTGCCACTCTCTCCACACTCCTATCCTGTTAAATACTTTGGAAATCGATTTTGCCAGTCAAAAACCGATTCTTTTTTCTAACAGAGTGCAAGAAAACAATATCGGCTTTCATTCGTATCAGGAGAATTGTACCGATAAGAATGATACAAACTTATACAAGCTGATTATGCAGAAAGGTTTTTCCGGAATGCTTCCACAAGGTCTCGGTTTTCTTCAAGACGAGAATTGCCTGGATCAACCGATGCTACCCAGTTGAGATAGTCTTCTGTTTTGTTGAGAAGATTCTGCCATTCATCAAGTGTGGTCGGGAAAATATTGGTATATCCATCATCGCCGGGAGAATACACGCCGATTGGATTTCCCTGCGCGTCGATTTTGATATTTGCCTGGACGCTTTCGACCATGAAAACGCTTGAGGCCAATAACCGGTCTTTCTCAGGGAATGAACTAACCGTCTTTTCCCATGCGTCTTTCACTTCTTCCGGCGCATTGGGAGGTGGAAAAATAAGCATTTTTCCCACACCTTTATCTACAACACCATCGTTATTGTAATCAACATAGGTGCGTTCATCCTGAGTGACCAGCATATTCCGTGCACCTTCTTCAGACATGGATTGAATACCACCATCGCTAAGTGGCATGGCATAGCTATTTGCTTTTTTAACCAAGGCTCGGTCAGCAGCGGATAAACCCAATAGAAATGCTTTTGCGCTTGTTGCGTTTGCAACCTCATCTTTGATGGTCTGAAACCGTTCAATTTCATCGTCAGATAGTCCCCGTATTTTCAGCAATGTATACTCTCGTGCAGCAATCTCATCGTTCTGTGTAGACACTGAACTGCTCGCACTATCTGAAACGGGCTCCCGACCCGCCCCCGGAGTTGCAAACAAAGTCGTGTCGAGAGGCGGTGAATCGAGGTTGGTATTTGAGGACACATTCGAAGCGGATACGGTTTTTCCGTTTGTTGAGGACTTACTTTCAGTAGCTGCTTCCAGTATTGCTCCAAAATTTCTTAAAGTTGTCTGCGTTGTGACACCAGACTTGGTATTTTGGGTATTCGTTGTGCTGGTTATTGCAGCAATCATGATTGCATCTCCTGATGGTGGATTAGCCAATGAAATTAAATGTATAATAGTCTGAAACTAAATAAAATCTCCAGTTTCATCAAGGAACGATAATTCACTTCCTAAATCTTGTCGGAATTCAAACCGCAACAATTTAGTCGTCGATGAAAAAAATAACGTTTGAAAAAAACAAATAACAACTTCAACATTCATCCAGGCAGTAATGAGGTGCGGAACCAATTCCTTTTAAACACCGCAGTTTGAAAACGTATAATAAATTTATAATCGTAAATTCGATTAGATGGAGACAGACACAGGATAACTTTTGTGATAGAGACACTCATTGATTATGGTTTGCATGCGGTGTCTTTATCTAGCTGAATAAACTTATAATAAGCGGTGTATAATTTCCATGTTGCGTAATATTGCAGGAATCGGTTTGATCACTATCTGGAAGCAGACAAATAGCCACTATTTGCTGGAAAGTGAGTTGACCTGACTATAACTTCACACTTTATGATTACTGCATTACAAGAGTAATCAGCCAAACTCAAACCAACATATAGAGATATTTTTGCTGTTTTTAGAGTCAAGATCTCTTGCAGATGATGACATTTAAAAGAAATATGATTTCAGGAATGTCTCAGCTCCCATAACCTAATTCTGATCAAAAAAAATTTCAATTTTTTAGGCAATTGGTATCTATTCGTACTTATCGTTGTAACTATTGAAAGCATACATCATTGTTCTATGCCAACAGGCAAAGAATATTATCAAAGACGACGTGTTTCTTAAAAAATGTGAAGCAAAAAACTCATGGGGCTCTTATGAACAACTTATCAGCTGATCTTGGAAAATTCATACTGAGAGTATTCCTGGCAGTGTTGCTCCTCTTACATGGAATATCGAAAGTGCTGCATGGAATCGACCATATCACCGGCTTGATCGTAAAGGCGGGTCTGCCACCAGCCGCCGCCTACCTTGTTTATACAGGCGAAGTAGTGGCTCCTCTCATGGTACTGCTTGGCATTTGGACAAGGCCGGCAGCCGCTGTTATAGCCATCAATATGATAGTAGCCGTGCTGTTGGTCCATATGCCCCAGTTCTTTACTCTGGCCAAAACCGGTGGCTGGGCTCTCGAACTGGAGGGGTTGTATTTTGTTTGCGCCCTGGCCGTGATGCTGCTTGGCGCCGGTCGCTTTAGTTTTGGCGGTACAAAGGGAAGATGGAATTAATCTATCCCTGCCGATAACAGTCACAAAATTGAGAGCCTTTTTGTTACACACTGATGGCAGGAACTTTATATTTGTTCGGCACCTAAACAACGTGAGGATTGACTTGAAAATAGCACATCCTGAACACCATCGGATCCAACGATCAGGCTGGCTGCGAGCAGCAGTCTTGGGCGCCAACGACGGCATTGTTTCCATTGCCAGTCTCATTGTCGGGGTCGCAGCGGGCGGTGCTGGCAAGGGTAGCATTGTTTTAACCGGCATTGCTGGTCTGGTGGCTGGAGCAATGTCTATGGCTGCCGGGGAATACGTTTCAGTACAGTCGCAGGCTGACACCGAACGTGCTGATCTGAAAATGGAAACCGACGCACTCAGAAACAACAGGGACGAAGAAGAGGACGAGTTAGCGGCCATCTACCGGAATCACGGTTTGGACGAAAAGCTCGCTGGAGAGGTGGCTCGCCAATTGATGCATCATGATGCACTCGCCGCCCACGCACGGGACGAGATTGGAATCACCACCGCATTAAGTGCTCGCCCGTTTCAGGCGGCTTTCTGGTCAGCCGCTGCATTTACCTTCGGAGCCGCAGTTCCCGTTATGACCGCTTCACTGGCTCCAGCCTCTTCGTTACTGTGGCTTGTCCCTAATTTGGCAATTGTTCTATTGGCAGCTTTGGGAGCAATTGCGGCGGTCACTGGAGGTGCCTCTCCCGTCCGGGGTGCAGTTCGAGTTTGTTTCTGGGGAACGCTTGCGATGGCTTTAACCGCTGCCGTCGGTAAGATTTTTGGAATTGCAGCATGACGCGCATAGAACACCGGACAACAGCATCCGCTCAGACCGGTGTTTCGCTGCCGCTCCACACCAGCTGAAGTGCAACCTTTAAAGGCACGATCTCTTCTGACGATGGGGGTTTGATGGAATGATACGACCTCCACGATAAAGGAGCTTTAATGATGGATATTCAAACACGTAGATTACTGGCAAAATATAATCAAGCCACCAACGTCGAGATGGACCTTCTCATCAGTAGACTGAACGAGTTGCAGTGGAGAAAATTGTAAGGTTTTGTTCCGATAGGATCGAATTACTTTGGACAAAATCCTGCCGCCCATGGATAACCAACTGCTCTATCTTTGAATAGGTGATTGCTGTGACAAAAAACATACCTGCCGTGGTAAAGGTTGTGGTGTTGATTACCGATTACCGTTATCGTTGGTGTTGTTTTGTTGTTTTTTAGAAATTGATTCCGGGAACGGCGGATAGTGAACATCGGTATTGTCTTGGTATTTGCAACTTTTTATTTAAAATTCCTGAAGAACCTGTAATCTAACCGTTGCGGCGACAAAGAGCTGCCTTATAGAAACAGAGAGTCCGACCGCTTACTCATCCACTGCACTGCAGAACAAGTCGCACCTCATATGCAAACGATAAAAAACCACAGCTCCTGAAATCCTGTACTGTCACATGCAAAAAAAAATAAAAGGAAAGAAGATCTTTCAGACTGGTAGAGAAGTGCAGAAAAATGGGAGAATTGACATCTTCACCGTTAGCAAAGACAACACGCTGCTTGCCTTCCTCATTGACCAGTTTCCCCAAAAAAAGCGAAACGTCCTTAAGGCGATCTTACGCGATCGTCAGGTCTCTATTGATGGAATCCCTGTCGGTCAGTTTGATCAGTCTCTCGTTCCGGGTTCAATAGTCCAGGTATGCTGGCGTACAGGTACTTCTCGGCAAAAGCCTGCTCAGCTTGGACTTAACATTATTTTTGAAGACGCAGATCTGATTGTTATTAATAAACCATCCGGGCTCTTAACCGTTGCTACAGATACTGAAAAGAGAAAAACAGCCTATTCTCTGCTTAGCGAGTATGTCAAACTTGAGGATCCTGAAAACAAGATATTCATAGTGCACCGTCTTGACCGTGAGACTTCTGGTTTGCTTCTGTTTGCAAAAAACAGCATGATCAAACAACAGATCCAGGAAACCTGGGAAACAACGATTAATCAGCGAACATATGTCGGCGTCGTAGAAGGCGAGGTGAAAAAGACTCATGGCACGGTCGTAAGCTGGCTGGCCGAGACCGCTGCATTCAGAGTGTACTCTCGGCAGAATTCGCAGACGGGCAAAAGAGCGGTCACCCACTACCAAAAAACAGGGGGGAATACCAGATATTCATTATTGCAAATTACTCTTGAAACGGGAAGGAAGCATCAAATCAGGGTGCATATGCATGACATTGGGCACCCGATTGTCGGAGATAAAAAATACGGATCAACCTCCAACCCCATCCGGCGCCTGGCTTTGCACGCTCAAGTCCTTGCCTTTGCTCATCCGAGGACGGGTCAACCTTGCCGTTTTGCAACACCTGTTCCTGAGAAATTTCTACAAATTACTGCTTGAGAGTAGCAATTTAAAGGAATAGCTTAGATTAATACAATGCTGGATATAAAATGGGAACCAATGTATAATCAATGGGATAGTGGAACATCCATTAAATTATCCATGGCTGATTCTCTGAATTTGTATTTGACCGGATTGTATAATCTAACGCATATTCATTTTTTGTCCTTTACATCAGGAAATCAATCTATGGCTTTTATCAACCGTAATAAATTACAGGATACCCACTTTATATATGCATGTTTTCTATTAATTTCCTATAAAGTCTCTATGTAGAATCAGAATAATTCTATTCGATCACCAATGAAAGAAAAGGGATTGCTATGAAACAGGAAACGAAATGTGTTCATACAGGAACGTACATCGATTCTCAAACAGGAGGGCTCAACACCCCTATTTTCACATCCTCTTCCTACGAATATCTTGGCCGCGACAGTATCCATTACCCACGATATTTCAATACTCCTAATCAGAAAGCAGTTATTGAAAAAATATGCGCTCTTGAAGGAGCCGAGGATGGAGTTTTGTTCAGTTCCGGCATGGCAAGCATCTCAACCACACTTTTATCGTTTCTCCAGGCTGGTGATCATGTGATCATGTTTGATGAACTCTACGGCGGCACACATGCATTTGCCTCGGACATGTTTGGACGTCTGAATATAAATTTTTCATTTATTAAATCGTCGTTTGATGAAATACAAAAGGCTGTTGTTCCGGAAACGAAAGCCATAATTTTCGAAACACCAACAAATCCATTACTCACCATCCTCGATATTGAACAAGTAGTTAATTTTGCGAAAAATAACGGTATACTAACAATTATTGACAATACGTTTGCAACACCAATCAACCAAAATCCATTCAAGTTAGGAGTTGATATTGTTTTGCACAGTGGCACCAAATATCTTGGCGGCCATAGCGACTTGTGTTGCGGAGTAGCTGTGTGCAGCAAGGAACACTCGGAAATTATACGGAAAGTGGCATGCCATTTGGGAGGGAGTTTAAATGCAACAACCGCCTACCTGCTCGAAAGAAGCCTCAAGACGCTTGCCCTGCGAGTGAAAAAGCAGTCTGAAAATGCCTTGAATATTGCACAATTTATGGAAAATCATGACGCTTTCAGCAAAGTTAACTATCCCGGCCTTCCAAACTTTCAAGGGCACGAAATTGCAAGGAAGCAGATGAATACGTTCGGAGCCATGCTCTCATTTGAGTTAAACGGCGATGTAATAGACATAAATACGTTCCTATCACGCCTAAAACTCATCAACACAGCCATAAGTTTAGGCGGTGTCGAGACTATCATTTGCTCTCCTGCCCAGACATCCCACGTGAAAATGGCAAAAGATGAGCGGGAAAAGGCCGGCATTTCCGATAAATTATTAAGGCTTTCCGTGGGGATTGAAGATTCCGGTGATTTAGTTGGTGATATCAAACAAGCAGTTGAAAAATGAAGTTTATCTTCCGATCCTGGGCGTCAAAGAGAGATTTCTTTGGCTTATTGGAAAATAACAAGAGCTCTCTCCCTGGTTAACGAATTGTAGTTTAATGTTGTCAATACACAATATCAAAGCCCATCATCATGAATTTATTGAATAATAATTGTCGTTGCTGAATTGCGATACTCCACTTTAGCCAGATAAAGGAGGACTTTCATGCGAGCCTATCCCAGAGAGCGTTTTTCTTCCGAAGTAACTCTTTCACCGGCAATGGTAGCTGAGTTTGCAAATGCAGCAGGTGATAACAATCCAATCCATCACAACCCTGAATTTGCCGCTGCTACACGCTTTGGAAAACTGACGGCAAGCGGTCCTCAGACTACGGCGTTGCTGCTTGCACTGACTGCTTCCCATTTTTCAAAAAATGGCGCCATGCTGGGCCTTGAGTTCTGGGTTCGATTTCGGCGGCCCATTTATGCGGATGAGACGATCTTTTTAGAATGGATGGTCATAAAGGTCACTCCAAATGAGAAACTGCAAGGCGAAATTGTTGATTTGCGCGGCCGAATCAAAGGACAAGACGGCAAAACATCACTTGGGGCAAAAGGCAGGGTCTTGGTAACAGATCGACTATAGAAAGCCAGTTTTGGCATTTTACCAATTTATGCAGTTGTGCTCTGCCAAGAAAACCTCAGACCTGGATTTTCAAGAAGATAAAGGCTTTTCAGTATGGTGAGTTGATAATAAAAAAACCGGGGAAAGCTTTTATTCGGCATTTCCCCGGTTTTCTCTACTTATCTCCTATTTTTTTCTGGTCATTACTGCCCGCCCTGGACTTTTAACCTGCCTCCCGTACCGAGGCCACCTCTTACAGTCTGAGCCTCATAGTTCCGTAATGCCCTTACCATCTGGTTGAACGAATCGGCAAAGGCTGCTGTAATCACCTTCCCTTCCGGGGTATTGGTGTATCCTCCACCGACACCTCCGCCCAGGCCGCCGAAAGCGCCTCCCAATAGACTAAAATCGAAATTCCTTGCGCTTCCAACAGACGCTGCAACCTGAACGCCGGACCGGTTATCGATCAAAAGAAGGGTTGTCGCCGCTTCATTGGACTTCATCCCTCCAGCCAGAGCTCCTACCGCAGTTCCGGCTATTCCAGGAATAAGCCCTCCAATAGCTCCACCCATCCCGCCAGTCCCTTTTGCCGAGAACTGTATGCTCGGATCAAGGGTATAGTCGGCGGCAACCATCTGTCCTTTGCCGAAATGACTCCCTTTTCTCATCTCGCCTGATTGCTGGAGTTCGCGTTCTTCTCTCATATTGGACATGGCCCTGCCACGTTCAACCACAACAAAGCAGTTTGACTGTTGAATCATCATCCGCAGCACCGGCACAGTGCTCCCCAGTTGTGGATAATGGTTGTAGTAATATCGCCACCAGTCTTGCTCGTGATCTTCATGGACTGTAACTGTTCCAAGTGGTTCGCTGCAATGTTCAAGCTGACTGTTTGCGTTCTCCGATGTTTGTCCACCGGCTGCTCCGGTAACTGTTTGACCGGACCCCCCCCCCATCTGGGGCGTTGTGGCACAACCTGCAACCATCAACATCCCTATTATTGCTATAATTCGCTTCCATGATCTCATCATGTGCATACTCCTGTAGGTTAAAAGTACATACTGATTATAACTGCCTTTAAATTAAGGGTAGCTGATTTATAATGCAAGGGCAAAGAGAATCAATTTGATAGTTTGGATGCCTTTTGGGATAAATAGATAACCAATTGAAAACAAACTTATTTATTCTAATGACAACCGGAAGTTCCTTCTGGCAGATCAGACGATGGATCATGGATGCGATGTGACCCTAAAAATGGGCAACTTGGGCACAGCTGTATTCCATCTAACGTACAGCCCTCCCGGCTCATCTGTTTTCTGGCCGGCGCACCTTTTCTTTCTTTATTCCGGAAAAGACATCCTTGGCATCCACCTCCTCTTGCAGAAAATTTAACCTTATCATTGGTTCACAGGTTTTCCCCGGGGCAACCGTATCAGCAGAAATGCTGGTACTAATTTGAGAGGAGTCTGTTTGAGAGCATCTATGCAAGACAAACAATTCCATACCATACAATGACAGCCTTTGAAAACAGGATAGATCGTGACCGTAAATGCATGGACAAGAGGCAATGAGATACGAATTTAAAGAGATAAAGTCCGCTACAGACCTTTCTAACAGGTTGTTGAGAAAGGTTGGATCTCAAGCTTTGGCTTGCATCGGTTGCTTATAAAATTCATTTGATCATAAGGTAATCACTGCGAGCCCATAGACAATTTGCTTTGAGCAAAATCATTACACCCTTCACGGTACATATGGGGCCTATTGTTGCCTCCTGCATATAGTTGTGACGAATAGAAAGAATTTGCGCCCTAACATTTTTAAGAGATCACGGTTGCAAACAGGCAAAATTCGCCTCTTCCGCCAAAGATTTGAATACAAGAAAAAGCATAGAAGGCTGAAGGTATTGCAAGGGGTTAGAAAACAGGCTGCCGCAACTCCCCTCTTTTTTTCTTGGCAAAATACCTTGCCGGGGACGCTTTGTTGCGGCCCCCATAAGATAGTCCTTGTTTGTAATCTCCCCTACTATTTGACAGTGATGGTTGACTTATGCAGCATTTTATTTCCGTTACCGAGGATATAGCGCACCTCATACGTCCCCGGCTCCTTGGGGGCCTTCATTTTGACCGGATTTCCCGTTCTGGTGTATGAATACGTGATATACTCCGCCTCCGACTGATCAGCCCGGGCGATGGTGATATAATCCGAACTATATCCCGGCCCCTGCCATGGGACTGTAAATTGTGTATCGGCAGCTGCTGCGGAAGGTGGAGTTACTTTCGCGGCGACCGGCTTTATGTCAATTGTGGTTTTGGCAAGGAGCTTATTACCCTTACCCAGGATATACCTGACCTCATAGGTGCCGGGCTCGGACGGCGCCTGCAGTTTGAGCGGAGGACCTGCATTTGTGTAGGTATAGTACATATAGCTCCCGGGATCTTCATCTGCCTTGGCAATGGAGATATAATCGCCTCTGTTGTTCGGGCCCTGCCAACTCACCGCAAACTTCGCTGCCATATCGGCCGCAACTGGCGCCTGGACTGAGGCCGTCACCCCTTTTATCTGGATGGTGGTTTTGGCAAGAAGCACATTCCCTTTGCCCATGATGTATCTGACCTCATACAAACCAGGATCAGAGGGTGCTTGAAGTTTCAGGGGGGAGCCGGCATTGGTGTAAGTATAGTTGATATAGCCGCCGGGATCCTGATCGGACCTGGCAATCGAGACATAGTCACTCTGGTAGGCCGGCCCTTGCCATTTTACGGAAAAAACGGTAGCTATCTCGGCAGATTCCGGTGCTTCAACCGTGGCCAGGACAGGGGTAACCTTGATGTCTGCACGCCCGATGACTTTCTTGCTTTGGCCGTGAACGTAGCGCAACTGGTAATCTCCGGTTTTTCCCGGGGCCGTGAAGTTTGCCGGATTAGCCCGTTTGGTGTAGACATAATCCGCATACTCAAGATCTTTAGAACCTTTTTCGGTAATTGTTATATAGTCTCCACGACTGTTGGGGCCTTTCCATTGTACGGAAAATGTCGCTCCCGCAGACACACTGGCAGGAGCCTTCAGTTCTGCTTTCCCCGGGTCTTGTACAACAGGGGGAGGCGGCGCCTTGACTTCCTCGACAGTTTTGAAAAGCGCCTTGCGCAACGAACCGGCATCATCAGCCGCCAGGAAAAGGCCGCCTGTTCTGTCCGCCAGGCAACGTAAGCGCCCTTGATCTTCTTTGCTGATATTGAACCCGATCACATGCACGGTAAAATCCACGCCATTCATGGCCAGTTCGGAGGCAAGGGCACATGGATCCTTATCACACGTCTCCAACCCGTCGCTTACAAGGATGACTGTTGCGCGTTGTTCCGTTGAACGCAGAGCCTGGGCAGCCAGCTTTACCGCATCAGTGAGAGGAGTCATGCCCTTTGGGTTGATCTCCTTCAACTTGGCCTCCATGGCTGCAGCATTGTGCAATCCTATGGGAACCATCATCTCGATATCTTTACAATCTCCTTTGCGGCGATGACCGTAGACCAAGAGGCCGGTCTCAAAATTCGCCGGCATTTGCTTGATAAGATCGCCCATGACATCCTTGGCGATCTGGATTTTTGCTTTTCCGTTAATCTGTCCCCACATGGACCCGGATGCATCAAGAATGAGAACCATCTTTGCCGTATTCGATATGGCGCCATTGGCAAGACCGGCAAAGACCAGAAACAAAACAAGACTCAAGACCATCGATGGTAACCGCAGGCCTTTTTGATTCATGATCCCTCCCTTCCGTTCGATCAATTTGTGTTCTTATTACTACCGAAACTCGGCCAGGAATTCAGGCGATTGAGGGGGATACCAAAGTGCATCTAATAAGGTCCGCCCAGCCAGTGAATAAGGCCGGAGAGCGCACTTTTCTATCCCCTTAACCGCCTTTTTCAATTGGCTTAGGATTCGTGGTAATCCTATTTTGTATTGCATGAACTTCCCCCCCGAACTGCTGAAATCGATTACCTCGCAATGTATACTACTTCTTGGAGAAGCACACCAAAATATCGTTGGGCAGTATATTAAAATTGAAGGGTCCACCCACTTCTTCATTCTTATTGTTTTGGGAGTTAACCTGGATATTTCAAGAGTCGAGGCGGTTTGTTAGCCAAGGAGATGTGTGGTTCACTCTACTGAAGTATGTGAACCACAAAAGCGATGCTGGATAGCGGACCGGATCGACTCTCCCGAAGGGTGGGAAATTAGGCGGCTGACTATTTTTTGTTCAGGTACAAATTGTACTCGGTGCACACTTGAACTTTATTGGTTTAACCATTCATATTCACATGATAAATTTATTGCCGACTAAATTTTTCATGAAATATCCAGGTGAAACGATAAAGAACCCAACTCCCGGTACCAGTAGATAATGGTGGCAACGATACTCAATACCAAGCATATAGGTTTGGAAAAATTAGGAGAAAAACACCACCCTCATAGACGAACCCGGCCACATCAGCCGTCCAGTCGACAAGGGCGGTTCCCGGCCTCTGAAACGATGGGACAAGGGAAGTAGAGGACATCTCTATTTTTTCTTACGCTTAACCGGGAGTTATTTCATACTCTTCGCATTACCATCGAAAACAAAACCGCACCGAGCCCCACGGAGCCGCACCTCGGCAACATCCCGCCTGTCTATGGGGAAGTCCTTGCAGGCCTGCGGCCTGCAAATACCGTAGATGGAGCAGTGTTGCTGCCGCAGCAACATCGGGCAGGAGAAGAGGAGCCCGCAACAGGCGCCGCATTGTTTGCAGGCGCCCTTTCGTATGGAGCGTTGGCGTCGAACATATCCTTTATGAAAATGAACCAGCCAGAATCGCCTCATTTTGCCGACAGCAAAAGAGATACCATGAATGTCATGTAATCTTTTTCCTTTCATAACCACAAAGAGGTAAAACATTGTCATTGATTCGTCAATCCTGTAAATCTCGGGGGGCCTGACGACCCAAGGTCAAGCCTATGGCCACAGGCAGGGCCAGCAGGACCAGTGGAAGTTGAACCATGATGCCGGCAATAATGGCAATCGCCAAAGGCTGAAGCATCTGATCGCCCGCACCACTCAAGGCGGCGCCCAGAGGCAGAAGCGCCAGAATCATAGCCAGCGTGCTCATGGTGATCGGGCGCAGGCGGTTGAGTGCCGCTTCGTGCAGGGCCTGGCGTGGCGGCATCTTCTCCTTCAGTGCCTGATATTCCGACACGAGAAAGATGGCCATTTCAGTGGCAATGCCGACGATCATCACCATGCCCATCATGGCCATGATGTTGAGTTCGACACCGGTTGCCCACAGGCCTGCAAACACCGCCCCGGTAGAAATAATCGATGTGGCAAGTATCAAAAACGGGGTCACAAAATCTTCATAAAGGAAAAGAAGAAGAACGACCTCGGCAGCCGCCCCTGCTGCGAAGACCTTGATCATACCGCGTGCCGCCATCTGCTGCTGCTTATAGGCGCCTCCCAATGTCGTAAACACGCCCGGCGGGAGCAGGCCTGACTGGTCCAGTACCTTCTTTACGCCGGCGATTGTCGAGCCGAGATCCGTGGCCCCGTTCATCTCAGCCGTCACGTCCACCACCTGCTCGAGATTGTTCCGGGTGATTTCTGGCTGCCCCCCGGCAAAGTCGATTTTGGCCACTGTCGTAAGCGGAAAAATAGCACCGGACGGAGAACGGATTGGGAGGTTTTTGAGTTCGAGCCGGGTCGGTTTATGCTGTGAATCCCCCAGACGAATGCGCACGCCGATATCCTCGATATTGCCCATATAACGGGTGGCAACGACTCCTTTGAGATAATATTCCACCTGCGCCTGGACCTGGGCCGGCGTCATTCCTTCCATGGCGGCAGCAGCCGGATCGATGCGGATCTCCAGGGCATCTCCGGCCGGAACGACTCCGCTGTCCACAGAGGCGGGTTCGACCCCCGGCACCTTGGCAATCGCCCGGGCTACCTTTTTAGCCACCTCCCCCAGGATATCAGGATTTTTGGCGCTCAACTGCACGACCACGGGTTGCCGACGACCCACCATATCGCCGATCATGTCGCCTAACAGCTGGTGTGTATCAAAGCTGATGCCGGGAATCCGATGTGTTATCTCGCGGCTGATCCGGTCCATCACCTGCCAGATGGGCTGGCGTTTGCCTGGGTCGACAAGATGGACAAAGATATCGCCCTGGTAGGTCTCGGCGAAATCACCGCCCATGCCGGCGCCGGTCCGGCGCGAAAAGGTGTCGACATCTGGATCCTTTTTCAAAATGGCTTCGACCTCTTCGAGTTCCCGGTTGGTCTCCGCCAGCGAGGTGCCGGGCTTTGACTGGTAATCAAGCACGAAACCGCCTTCGTCCATACGCGGCAAAAAGCCTGTTTTGACATGGTTGTAGGCAACGGCCCCTGCGCCGATCAAGGCGATAACGCCTATGGCTATCAGGGATGGGTGCCTGAAAAGCGTGCCAAGGATGCGGCCGTGCCAGCGCCGTAGGCGGGTTTCGCGCTTATGATCCGGATCGCGCCATTTGTCAAAATCTATAATTCCGCGCGCCAGAAGCGGTACAATCAACGCTGTCAAAAGCCACGAGATAATGAGCATCGAGGCCATGGTGAGCGACAGGAATTTGAAAAAGGCGCCGGTGACCCCGCCAAGATAGGCCAGAGGCACAAAGATGATAATGGTGGCCAGACTCGATCCCAGAAGGGGCGCCAGAAACTCCCTGGCCGCGGCGAGCACATTGGTAGAATGCTGGTTGTTCGTCGCCGTACCGGCGCGGCGGGCAATGTGCTCGATCATCACGATCACGTCGTCGATCAACAGTCCGATGGCCGCAGCAATCCCCCCCAGGGTCATGATGTTGAAGGTCATTGAAAAAAGCGACAGCAGCAGCACCGTGATCAGAATCGAAATCGGCACCACCATGATTGCGACCAGCGTCGCCCGTGCATTGCGCAGAAATCCGAGTATCACGAAGGCGGCAAAGATCAGGCCGATCAGGATCGCCTCCATGAGGGCGGCGATGGAGGAACGGACGAGTTGGGTCTGATCGTACCATTTGTACAGATGGATGGATTTCGGCTGCGTCTTCATGAATCGATCAAGTCTTGTCTGAACCTCTTTGGCAAGATCAAGCGAGCTGGCGCTGTCCTGCTGGAATACGTCGAAGGTGACGGCGGGTTGCCCGTTATCATCCACCAAAAGCCATTGCGGGACCGAACCCATGGTGATATCAGCAATGTCGCCGAGTTTAACCACGCCATCCTTGCCGTCTCCCAAGGCCACGTTCCGCACCGACTGCACCGAATCCAGCGCATCATTGGCCAAGGTCAGATAGAGCAGATCATTGTCCTCAAGGCGGCCGACCGCCTTGATCGTATTGGTCTCGGCAAGCGTTTTGGCCACCTCACCCGCTGTCAATCCAAAGGCCTTGAGCCGCTGCAGATCGACCTTGACCTGCACTTCCGGCGTCTTACCGCCCAGGACCCCCACTTTACGAATCCCGGGGATACCGGTGAGCAAGGGTGCGATCTGGAACCGGGCCAGGCGTCTGAGCTCGATGGAGGAGATTTTGTTGGAGCTGAGCGCATAGGAAACAAAGGGAAAGACCGCGGTCGGGCTCATCTGCAGGGCCGAGTATGTCGTCCCCCCCGGCAGTTCAGGCAGCGCCTGGGCAAAGGCCGCGTCCACGCTCAACAGGGCCTCGGTCATATTCGATCCCCACGGAAAATCGACGAAAATTTCAGCCGAGCCGCGCGAGGTCCTCGATGTCACATTAAGGGCTCCGGGCACGGCCCGCGCCACGGCCTCAAGCGGCTCGGTCACATCGATGAGCATCTGTTTGGCCGGTCGGCTGCCGGCATCGATCTCGATGCGGATGCGTGGAAAACTCGTCGCCGGAAACAGTCCGATGGGCAGGTTGAGACCGGCAAACAGTCCCGCCAGGGCCAGGGCGAAGGCGACAAACAGGAGCGACCGGCGGTGGCGTTCGAGAAAGTCAACAAAGCTCATGGTTTGGCCTTTTGCGCCTTCGGCGGGTCCACCCGCAGTTTCATCCCTTCTTCAAGCTGGTAGTTGCCGGCCACGACCAGCGGTGCTGTCATATCCAGCTTGCCGGTGATGATGTCCTTCTCATCCGATTCGGCAAGGATCTGAACAAAGACCGTTTTGGCTTTGCCTGCCACTGCCTGAACAACGTAGTTTCCGCCCTTTTCGTCAACAAGTATCGCGGCATGTGGAACCATGACCCCCCGGGCAAGACCCGTGGTGATTTTTGCCTCGGCGCTTTCACCGGAAAGAAATTTTCCGGCCGGCAACGAGATCTCCACCGGAACCAGTCCGGTGTTCGGATCGGCTATGTCGCCGCGCATGAGTACCTTTCCGGAATAGCTTTCCCGGCCGCCTATGGGCGTGATCCGGACATCATTGCCACTAGCGATCTCCAGTGCCTGTTCCGGAACCACCCCCGCATGCAAGACGAGCCCCTCCGGACGCGAAAGATCCACTAATGGAGCGCCTTCGGCGATGATCGCTCCCGGGCGCGCCGGAACCGTTGTCACCACGGCAGCAAACGGGGCACGCAGGATTCTCGGCCCCACAGCGCCCTGTTTTTTAAGGGCGGCGAGGGTGAACTCGGCATCACTTTTGCTTTGCTTTGCCTGGGCCAGTTGCTGGGCCGTGGCCAGATGTGCCTTGACCATTTTTTGCGTGCGGCGGACGAGATCTCCGGCAACGTGCAGGGCTGTTTGCGCCTTGGAATATGAAGAGGCCATCTCTGGACTTGGTGCCAGATTAACCAAGGGAGCACCCTTGGCCACCTCGGCACCTTGGCGTACGAAGACATCTTCGATGGTCGCCGCCAACGGGGCCATTATCATCTGCCGGGCGTCGGCGCGCGCCTCAACACGGCCGTACACATGCAGGATTACCGGCAGGCTCCCTTTCTGTAATGCCGTGGTCGTGACCTCGGCGACAGGTTCGCCAGAGGCCGTAAGGTTGCCTAAACACAGACCTGCCACGGTACAGGCCAACAACAGAAATAAATGGCGGATCATTGTTTTTCCTCCTTAACGGGTGCAAGCCGTGCCTCGGGCAGGCCAAGTCCCAGTTCCATCTTCAAAATCAGGTTGTTTTCTTCCAGGCTGCGCTGGTATGCCGCCGCCTCGTTTTCACGGGCCAGCGCCGTTGTTTGATATTCGGCAAACGTACGCTGGTCGATGTTGCCCTGGGCATAGGCTGTTTTAACGCTTTCGGCAAGAGCACGAACCTGCGCCGCCGACGATCTGGACCAGGCCAGATCGGCTGTGAGCCTTGCCGACCGGCCTGCCAGGGCGCGGACATGACCCACGGCTTTGTCGAGGCGGGAGAGGTATTGGGCATGAAGTACCTGCCTAGTAGCGCGGGCTGCGGCTATTTGGCCCTGATTGCGATTAAATATCGGCAAATCAAAACTCACTTGCGGGCCGGCCGAGACAACGGAGGATGTATCCGAGCCCCATGTTCCACCAAGAACAAAGGCCGGGAATTGGCCTAAAATCGCGGACCGCACCATCTCGTCCGAAGAGCGATAGCCAAGTTGCAGGGCCACGAGATCAGGGCGGCGCGCCGACAGAGAGGCTATCAGAGAATTCATGTCTGACGGCACCGGGTAGGTTGTAGGTTTTGCGATCGTAAACCGCACATCCGGGATCAGGCCGAGCAGGGCATCCAAGGCCTGCCAGTTTTTCAGCCGTTCCAGTTTGAGAGAGGCCACCACCTGTTCTTCGGCGGTCTTGGCGGCAAGCAGGGGTGTGAGGGCGGCAATATCGAGATCGCCTGCTTGAACGGCCTTCTTCACCCGCATTACCTCGTCGGAAAAAAGAGCCGATTGCCTGGCGTTTAAGGTGATGCGCCGGCTTTTCCAATAGATATCAAGCGCCAACAAGCGCGCCTTCTGGGACACCTGCCATTCCCGCCACAACAGATCGGCGTTGACCTGAGCCACGCGCACCTTTGCCGCCTTTGTCCTTGCTCTATAGGTCACAAGCGCTGTCACATCCTGGGACAGCGACGCGGCATAACTCGGCGTCGAAGCAGCTCCACTCAAGACGGCTGCATAGCCAAGGCTTGCCGAAGGATTGGGCAGCAGACTCTCCTGGATCAGCGCCGCCTCAGCCTGCCCCGCTTTGCCGCTTTCATCGCGAAGGTCGGGATCGTTGAGAATGGCAAGAAGGCCGATATGATCGATGGAAAGAGGACGGGTAACATCGATCTTTTGTTTTTTCCCGTGCACTGCCGGCAGCGTCAGGTTAAGAGCAGCCAGACCAGACGCCAAATCGGGCGTACGGGCAAGGGGCAGCGGGGCATAGCTTGCGCAGGCGGCAAGCCCGGCCAGCATGATAAAATTGGCTAGGCACTGAAGCATTATCTTCCACCGCTTCCGTGATTGGACATCGCGCAAATTATGTACAATCTCTTTCGGGAGTGAAAAATACAGGTTGATTTTGCATGTCTGTTTCATGTGCTCTCTGATTTGCGGTGAGAACGGATTTACCGACTCCGGTCATTTATCAAGTGATCAAAGGTGCGGGATAACCGGATTCCGACCCTAGACCGAGTGACGCCAGGACGAGGCCTCTCTCCACCTCGAGTGCCTCGATTGCTACTATAAAGACACATCATGAAGATCCAATGAAGAGAGCAAATTTATTTAAAGCATCAATGACGTCGACGACGAAAAAAATACCTATGTACCACAACCATGGTGGCCAGTTGCAAGCCAAGACGCGTTGGATGTGGATTCCTTTTTCAGCGTTATTTTAAACAAACCATCATACCTATGATGGTATAAGCCCCATAACTGCCGTAGTCAACGGCAAACCAGGAGCGTCGTGTACCTGGAAGCACCCCGGAGCAGCACCTTCGTCCCTTTTCAAGGTTAGAATTTTCCAACTCTATACCTGCCGAACCTTCCTACCCCAAATGAGCTACGTTTTAAAAATAGAGAAGCATCCGACGGGGCTGTGGAAGTACCCAAAATAATAATGATTTTAATGGTCATGGAGAGGACAAGACATCGGCTAAATACAGGAGGGGAAGTCGAATAAATAATTCTCTTTATTATTTAACAGGTAATAAATTGATATTTATATGTATTCCATAAAAAATGCTCGAGTTCATCGTATCTTCATGATGGGACGGTATAGTTCCATTAAATGATTTTTCCAAGATTCCAACTCATCAGAAACTGTTCTTTTTTGAGCCTCGTGCATGCAGATCTTTTCAGCCGAACTTTGCGTTATGCTCAGAATTTTATCCTCGGAGGTAAGCACCCTTCTTGAATGAACATATACTACGATATCAAGTAAATATTCCCGTGATAAAATTTTCCACATACCTTGATTTCGAACGAAATTCTTCATTTTGTAAGAGGCCCATCTGTTTAATTTCGTTCGACTGACCGTTAAATGAAAATACAGGAATCCGACAAACCAGATTGGCTCTTGACTCGCTCGTAAACAAAAGCAAAAGAGAATAAGGAGGTTATTACAATGGACCAGGAGAATGAAAGTAAAAATTCGTTTCAGTGGTTGGGAACAGAACCTCCTCAACGACAGTGGAGGAAAATGCAGAACAAGGTCCCTGAAGTCACGATTTTTTTTTGGGTTATAAAATTGCTGGCAACGACGGTTGGAGAAACAGCTGCGGATTTTCTGAACACAAACCTGGGCATGGGATTGACTTTAACCTCTCTAATAATGAGTGCGGTATTCATCGTGGCACTGTTCTTTCAATTCCGATTTAACAGATATATACCGACCGCTTACTGGCTGGTTGTCGTCTTAATAAGTGTTGTCGGGACACTGATTACGGACAACCTTATCGACAATTTCGGCGTCTCGCTACAATTGACCACCGTGATTTTTTCTTTGGCCTTGGCAGCAACTTTTGTGATCTGGTATGCAATCGAGAAAACCCTTTCCATCCATACCATATTTACAACCAAACGAGAGGCTTTTTACTGGCTTGCCATTCTCTTCACCTTTGCGCTGGGCACTGCTGCCGGTGATTTGACAGCAGAAGGCCTTGGTCTCGGGTATTTGAATTCAGCTTTTCTTTTTGCAGTGATGATAAGCATCGTTGCAATCTCCTTTTATCGATTTAAACTGAATTCGATCGTTGCCTTCTGGCTTGCCTACATTCTCACAAGGCCTCTCGGGGCCTCTTTGGGCGATCTATTGGCACAAACGCATGAAAATGGCGGGCTGGGGTTAGGTACTTTCGGAACCAGTGGAATATTTTTGGCGACGATCCTATCCTTGGTCGCTTACCTGACTATAACGAAAAAAACCGGATTCTTGAATGAGGTAAAAGCATAGCCACCTGTTGATGTTTACAGTTTCTGGCATATTTCTTTTTGGTGGCTGTACGAGCTGCAGCAAAAGCACGAAGAGATAGGCCGGAAAGTATGGATATGATGATACCGCAAGAACTGCTCCAAAATGCCAGAGGGAAAGGATCATGCAAATAATCAACCGTGTCAGAAATCGATGGTTTTATCGAGTGGCAGATTTTCACACCTTTTTCTCTGCTCTCATGCCCTCGGCCATAATAACATTTGGTAATCTCAAATTCTTATCCTTGCTCAAGGGAAAATTAAGAAGATTTTTGTTCGTTCATTTCCGTAAAGGGTATGTCCGTCATCAATTATCCATTCGTCAAGGCACCTGCCGTCAGTGCGGTGCTTGTTGCAGCCTTCTATTTACCTGCCCGATGTTGACAAAAAATGATAATTGCCTGATATACAATACCTGCAGACCTCAGGCCTGCAGAGTCTTTCCCATAGATGTACAGGATGTGAATGATGCACGAATTTGCGGCGCTCAGTGCGGCTACTCTTTTACCCGCCAGAGCTCCATCGATAATTAAAACATCAATTGTAATTATACATAGCTAAATGTCCCATATCTCCTTCCATATTGCTTACATGGGGTAAAATGAAGATTCTCATAGTCGATGATGAAATAACCTTGCTGGAACATCTGAAAAGTTCTTTAGAAGGGGAGCGTTACATGACCGAAACGGCAATTGATGGAGAGCAGGCGTTGGATAAAGTGTTCGACAATCCTTTTGATTTAATTATTTTGGATATAATGTTGCCCAAAAAAGACGGGCTCTCGGTCCTCAAAGAAATACGTCGAGATGGGATTACGACACCGGTTTTGATGCTGACGGCTCGAGGAGATATTGATGATAAGATACAAGGGCTCGATCTCGGTGCTGATGATTATCTGGCTAAGCCCTTTTCCCTGGATGAATTATTGGCCCGAATTCGCGCTCTTCTGAGAAGATCCGGAGGGCAAGCAGAATCGGTACTGAAAGTGGGTGATCTTCAGCTCAATACGGTTACCCGGGAAGTAACAAAACAGAACGCTGTTGTGGAGTTGACAATGCGGGAATTCTCTATTTTGGAATTTCTTCTCTACAATAAAAACAGAGTGGTGTCACGATTCAGCCTGGCAGAGCATGTATGGGGGGATGCCTTCGATCCTTTCAGCATGTCGAATTTCATGGATGTCCATATTAAAAACCTTCGGCGTAAAATCGGAGATGCGGGACAGGGTGCTATTATTCACACCGTTCGTGGCGTCGGCTATATAATAAAGGATGCCTCCGCATGACGGTTCGACAGAAAATCAGCCTTTTGATCACCGCCGCCGGTTTCATGGCCAGTCTCGTATTTTCCTTATTTATTTTGGGAGAAATGAGAGAACGGCCATTTAGGATAATGGATTCCGATCTGGAGGCCACTGCCGCACGAGCCTGTCAGATAATCCTGGGGAAAAAGGTTCCCGAGACATCTCTGTTCATTGGTGATAAACACTACTGGCTAAAGGTAATCGATCCGACAACGGCAACACCCATCTACGCCTCTGAACTGGCAAAGAAAATGGATATACCCGAGCCGCCTCCAGGCTCGGGGGCGACCTATACTCTCAAGGTTCCTCGAGAGGAAATCGAACTGGCCCGAGGACTGAAAAATAAGGTAACCTTCCGGGTGCGGACCTTCTCGATCTCTTATGGTCAAAAAAAATATATTGTGACCATCGGGCAACCGATGGAGAAGCTCGAAGAAGAATTTAGGGAGGTTTGGATAGGAGTTGGAGGCGGATTGGCTTTTTCCATAGTGTTCCTGTTGGTGACCAGTTATTATGTGGCCGGTTTGATCCTGAAACCCATCAGAATAATGAATGAACAGACCCGTGATATCTCGGAACACCATCTCGACCGCAGAATACCAGTGAGCGGAGGCCGAGACGAATTCAATGCCTTGGCCACAACACTCAACCAAGTCTTCAATCGTCTTCAGAAGGCTTTTATGCAACAAAAACAACTTATTGCCGATGCATCTCACGAATTAAAAACACCGCTTACACTCATTCGATTATCCTTGGATGAATGGCGGACGGGTGAAGGCGATCAGCTGGCCGCTCACCAGCATGATAACCTGAAAAGGATGTCAGAACAGGTGCTGCGAATGGAATGGCTGGTTAAAAACATGTTGGATTTATCAGCTCTTGAGCTGAAGAAGACAGCAGCCAAAGAACCGGTGGAGCTGGACAAGATGTTGGCTGCATTGGTCGAGGATTACCGCCTGTTAGCTGAGATGGGCAATATTGGGATTATGATTCAACTTCCTCATCCTCTCTTAACGGAGGGTGACATTGAAACCCTGACCCGGGCATTTTCAAATATTATTGATAATGCAATCAAATATAACATTAACGGGGGAAAAATCGAGGTTGTCGGTGAACTCTCAGCTCGTGAAATCATGGTAACAGTCTCCAACACAGGGAGCGGTGTTGCCTCATCTGATATTCCCAAAGTGTTCGATCGTTTCTACAGGGTAGAAAAATCAAGATCGATTCGTTATGGCGGTTCCGGATTGGGTTTGGCAATTGCCAAGAGAATTGTCGATCTCCATGGTGGTACTGTAGTGTTCAAGAGCAAGGTCGGTGATTGGACACGGGTAACCGTCACTTTACCCCGATCCATGGGAAAAGTGTCGACATGAATCAGTACTACGAAATAACAATTCGCCGACAGGTTGAATTTCAGCGCAGCAATAAACCATTTAAAGACACTGCATCAGTATTTCATGGTCACCTTCATTGTTTCTTCATTCTTGATGGATATATTAACGCCGAAATATGAAAACGAAGCAGGGATATGCAGTTCGGATATCACACGTTTTGCTTTAACCCTGCTCTATGATTATTGTTCGTTATTATTTTCCTTAACTGCTTTTCTGTCTTGCCCATTATCAAGGAATGTATTACCGATCATAAGCCTCAAAGGTTGGGGTTCGAGAAATAAAATTGTAGACATCGTGAGAAGGGTGTAAATTTATACAATTTTCCATAATCTACTATAATGGTAGTTTATTAAACAAATGCACGCCACAACCATAGAATGTAATGACGACCTTAGAAACGATTAAAAGCCTTTTCGTTGAGATGTTTGATTATAGTGAAGAAGTCCTTGTACCAGATGCAACACTTGACAATCTGGGGCTCGATTCTCTCGATAAGATCCAATTTGTATTTGCCCTCGAAGATGAATTTAATATCAGCATCCCTGAAAGCGAATTGAAAATCCAGACGCTTCAGGAATTTGTTGCTTTAGTTGAAAGACTCGTTGCCGAGCAGGCCGGAGCAAGCAATTGAAAAGGGTGGCGATAACAGGGCTCGGTGTTGTCTCTCCAGTCGGCCTGAATGTCGATGATTTTTTTACTAACCTCATGGCGGCAAAATCGGGAATTCGATTGCTCAACAGTGACTATGCAGAAAAACTTGCGATACGGATTGCCGCTGAAACAGAGTATGTAGCTCTTGAACATTTCACAAAAAGGCAGCTGGGACTTCTGGATAGAACCGGAGAAATGGCCTTGATGGCCTCCATGCAGGCCTGGCAAGATGCCAGCCTTTCCCTGGATGATAAGGAAAAAATGCGATCCGGCGTCTATATGGGGACCGGCATGGGAGGGGCGAAAACCCTCGATAATGTCTGCATCCAGATGTACCAAAAAAACGTAGCGCGCATCAATCCTCTGACGGTCGTCAGGGTGATGAGCAATGCCTCGGCATCCCATATCTCGATGCATTATGGCCTGTCAGGTCCCTGTCTCACATATTCGACTGCCTGTTCCGCCTCGACAGTAGCGATAGGCGAGGCTTTCCGCCAGATCAAACATGATTATTCTGATATTATCCTGGCAGGAGGAACGGAGAATCTATTGAACTATATATCGTTCAAGAGTTGGGAATCGCTGGGAGTATTAGCAAAGGCAGACCCAGATGACGTATCCGCCTCCTGCCGGCCGTTTTCCAGGGACAGAAACGGTTTTGTCCTCGGCGAAGGGGCGGCGGTCCTGATCCTTGAGGAAATGGAACATGCCAAGCGACGTGGGGCAGTCATTCATGGTGAATTGCTCGGTTACGGCTCGACAGCCGATGCCCACCATCTCACCGCTCCATCCGTTGACGGTCAGGCAAGAGCCATGGAACTCGCACTGGCAGAAGCATCTTTAAGCCCTGGGGACATAGATTACATCAATGCCCATGGAACGGGAACCACGGTCAATGATATCATCGAAACCCAGGCGATTAAAAAGATCTTCGGCGCCAAGGCTTATGACATCCCGATCAGCTCCACCAAATCGATGCACGGCCACCTTCTTGGAGCCGGTGGTGCGGTTGAATTTATTGCCGCCCTCTGCGCTATCAAGCAAAAGGCGGTACCTCCTACTGCAAATCTCAGGGTTCCCGATCCGGAATGTGACCTTGATTATGTCCCTTGCCAAGGCAGAACCGGCGTCCCTGTAAGAACCGTTATGTCCAACTCTTTTGCATTTGGAGGAACAAATGCAGTACTTATCGCAAGCAAAGCATGAATGATTATCAAATTAATCTGAACGGCAGCGACAATGCGGTTCTTCTCATCCATGGTCTCACCGGCAGCCCGTTTGAATTGAAGTATGTGGCAAGAAAACTCAATAAGGCCGGCTATACGGTCAAAGCCCCCTGCCTTGCCGGTCATGGCACATCAATTATGGATCTGAAAAAGACTCGATGGCAGGACTGGTACAGGACGGCCTCCACTACCTTCAAGAAGATGAAGGAAGAATATCAGTCGGTTTCAGTTGCCGGTTTATGCATGGGAGCCCTTTTTGCCCTTTATCTTGCCTATGAAATGCAGGATGAGGTATCGTCGATCGCCCTGCTCTCCACTACCTTGGCCTATGACGGCTGGAGTTTGCCCTGGTATAAATTTTTATTGCCTCTCTCTTATTATCCACCCTTTAAATATTTCTGCTCTTTTAGCGAAAGAGAGCCTTACGGCCTGAAAGACGAACGGATGAGAAGGCAGATTGAAATCGCCCTCAAAGATAATTCTGTTGCCTATTCAGAGTTCCCTGCACATTGTGTCCATGAACTCTATCAACATATCAGGGTGGTAAAAAAAATCCTCCCTAAGGTGAAGAGTCCGACGCTTATCCTCCATGCCCTTGAGGATGATCTGGCAAGTGTCAATAATGCCCACTATGTCCATAAACATATCGGTTCCGCTATAATTCGCAAAGTTATCCTGGATGACTCCTACCACATGTTGCCGCTCGATAAGCAAAAGGATCTGGTCGCCGAGGAGATGATTAATTTTTTCAAACTGCCTTCCAGCTTGTTAAAAGTAGTATAAGCTACAAGACCAGAGAGGAACTGCATTTGATATTTAACATTTTCTGTGATTTCGACGGCACCATCTCAACTACAGACGTCACTGACGTACTCATGGAGTCCTTCGCCCTGCCTGAGTGGCTGCAGGTCGAGGAACAATGGAAAGCAGGGAGGATTGGCTCGCAAGAGTGTATGCGCCGTCAAGTAGAATTGCTTCGCTGCAATGACGATCAACTGACCAGGTGCCTTTCGCAAATTGAGATCGATAGTGAATTTTCGTGTTTTGTTTCATTTTGCAACAGCAACAAGTTGAATCTTTTCATTGTTAGTGATGGTATTGATTATGCCATACAGACAATCCTGGAACGTTATCAACTTGCTCATCTGCCGATATATGCCAACCGTCTCAAACACAGCCGAAGCGACAGGCAGGACATCCAGGGCTGGAACCTTCTTTCACCCTATGCTGACACTACTTGTGAGCGGGGTAATGGAGTTTGTAAATGTAGCCTGATGAGGAACTTATCTAAAAAAGGAGAAATTAAAATCCTCATAGGCGATGGTCGTTCAGATTTTTGCGCCGCCGGGAAGGCGGATATTATATTAGCCAAGGACAGTCTTCTTAGCCATTGTCAGAAATTGGAAATCCCTCATATCGGTTTCCAGCGATTTGGTCAGGTTATTGAAATACTCCGTATCCTCCTCACAGCCGGAAAAGCTTCTGAAGAGGTTCTGTCCTACCCTTTGCGTCCCTTTATAGATGGAGTCGAAATTTTATGACAATTGATGAGTTGCTTGCACTTGAATCCCGTAGTTGTTCGTTTGGTGATACCGTTCATTATCTGGACCCGCCGCGCCTGTTTGGGAGGTGTCAGGGCAGCTATCTCTACGATCTGGAAGATCGACCCTACCTTGATCTCCAGATGTGGTATTCAGCAGTCAATTTCGGCTATGCCAATCGTCGGTTAAACAACGCACTGAAGGAACAGCTGGACGTACTGCCTCAGCTGGCCTGCCAATATCTCCATCGCGAAAAGATCGAACTGGCAGGAAAACTTACGGCACGGATGGAGCAAACATCCGGAATAAATGGGCGGGTGCAGTTCAATGTCGGCGGCTCCCAGGCTGTCGAGGACTCCCTTAAACTTGTTCGCAATTCCTGCCAGGGCAAGTCTCTTATGTTCGCCTTTGAGGGCGGATATCACGGGCGGACCCTTGGAGCCTCCGCCATTACCAGCAGCTTCCGCTATCGTCGGCGATTCGGTCATTTTGGTGATCGTGCACAGTTCGTTCCGTTTCCCTATTGGTTCCGTTGTCCCTACGGTAAAAAACGCGGAGACTGTGATCTTTTCTGTCTGCAGCAATTTGAGAGGCTTTTTGAAACGGAGTATTGCGGCATCTGGGATCCCAAGGTCAACCAATCGGAATATGCAGCCTTTTATGTCGAGGCGGTTCAGGGAACCGGCGGTTATGTTATTCCGCCGGATGGATATTTCCAGGGTTTGAGCCGCATTCTCAAGGAACGAGGCATTCTGATGATCGATGATGAGATTCAGATGGGATTGTACCGCACCGGTACCTTCTGGGCCATGGACAATTTCGGCGTCACCCCCGATGTGATCGTCTTCGGCAAGGCCTTTACCAATGGTCTCAATCCACTTTCCGGAGTCTGGGCGCGTGAAGAGTTGATTAATCCATCTGTCTTCCCTCCGGGATCGACCCACTCCACCTTTTCGAGTAATCCTTTAGGTACGGCAGTGGCTCTGGAGGTGATGAAAATGGTCGAGGAGGAAGACTACGGGATCATGGTCAAGGAAAAGGGCGCCTATTTTCTGGAAGGGCTGAAGGATCTGAAGAGCCGCTATCCGATCATCGGCGATGTCGACGGTCTGGGCATGGCTCTGCGTATAGAAATATGCCGTCCGGATGGCTTTACCCCGGATAGGGCCATGACCGATCGCATCGTTGAGGAAGGTCTGCAGTGCACCCTTAAGAACGGCGACAATACGTGCGGGCTGGTTCTGGACGTCGGCGGTTACTACAAAAACGTTTTGACTCTGGCCCCGGCCTTAACCATCAGCCGGGCTGAGATGGATCTGGCCATCACTCTGCTCGATCAGCTTTTCTGGCGCGTTTCATAAGACAGTGTGATTACGACCACTGAAAATGATCGGCCTGATGTGCCTCTCATGGTTCTGCAGGTTCGGCGTGGTAGCAAAAATATCTTTGCCAAAATCGGATTGATTATTTGATTATTCGAAGTAAATTTGCCTGGTGGAAAGTAAAGATAAGGTATCCTTTTGAGGACTTCCCTTAAAAGCGATCACCTGCCACCTTGGTATAGAGCATACAAAAGCCGTCACGTTGCAAATCAGCCATGACATGATCTTGGTTCCAAATAAAACATGGGCAGGACTATGTTGAGCGGGAGCAGATCCAAGCGAGTTCGCCGCAAGTCGGCACTGTGGATGACGATGGCACTTGCCTTGTCCTGGCTCCTGAGCGCCTGCAGCAACGTCACTCTGCCGACTACTACGGCCGGGCCCTTGCCGGCCCACTGGGTCCAACCCACGCTGCCCGGGCCAACTGTGGATCTACATTCCTGGTGGCGTGCTTTCAAGGATCCGGAGATCGAATGCCTGGTGGATCAGGCCTTGGCTCACAATCTCAAATTGGCTCAGGCGCAAAAGCGTCTGCTGAAGGCTCGTTATCTCGTCGGCTACAGCCGAACCGCTTTTTCTCCTGAATTGCATGCTCGCTCGATGAGTTCACAGCCGGCTGATACCCGCGATACCTATTTCCAGTATGGTTTTGACGCCACCTGGGAACTCGGGTTATTCGGACGACGCGAAGGGAAGATGCGCATCGCCAAGGCCCGTGTACAGGAAGCGGAAGCGGCATTATCGGCGGCACGGGTATCGCTTGTGGCCGAGGTGGTGCGTAACTACGTCGAACTGAGTACCGCTCAGTGTCGCATGCTGTTGACATCCCAACTCGTGGAACTGGATCATCAAAGGCTGGCGTTGCTGCAACGCCGCGCCAAGTTGGGGCTGGCGAGCGTCGATGCAGTGGCCAAATCGCAGGCAACTCTGTCCCAAACTCAGGCCGAGGTGCCCACCCAGCAAAGAGATGTGGAGCTGGCAGCGCAACGTCTGGCGCTGCTCTTGGGACGAACAGAACCTAAATCCCTGTGGCTGAGGTTCAGGCCTCAGCCACAGGTGCAGTCTTTCGGCCTGGCGCATATACCGGTGGATCTGGTCCGAACACGCCCTGACATCCGCACGGCCGAAGCAAAGGTGCTGGCAGCCGCCGGCGAGTTAGGCGTGGCCCATGCCGACCTGTATCCTTACCTCGCCCTTGACGGATCCTACATGACGTCAATCAACATTTCGCATAATCGTACCAATGACGGTATATTTAATACCAGGCCTTCGATTGGGCCGATTATCGATATTCCGCTGTTCGATTGGGGACATCGCAAAGCCATGGCCAGTGCCCAAGGCGAGGAATTGGACGCTACGGTCCTGAATTACCGTCAGACAGTGCTTCAGGCGGTTGCCGAAGTGGAAGAAGCGCTCTCAAGCTTGAAGTGTGAGTGTCTGCGGGTACAGAAGAACGAAGCCACGCTGACGGCATTGAATAAGAGTCGGCTGGCGCAGCAGCATCTGCTGAGCCTGGGATTGAGCAGTCAGCTAACGTTGCTCGCTGTGGATCGGCTGCAGATCCAGGCCCAGCTTGATCTTGTCCAGGCGTGGGCGAGTCGGGACATCGCTTTTATCGTTTTGTATAAAGCACTGGGTGGCGCATCACTCCCGGTCTCGGCCAAGGAATAGATATGGTTGCCTTGGCCCGTAAGACCTTGTTTCGAGAGTGGCGCAGGTTTTTGCCGGCGGTGCTTACTGTATGCTTCGCCGGGTTGTTGTTATTCGTGCAGGCGGCACTTGTATTGGGGATTTTCGGGACCGCCGCAATTTATGTCACAGCCTCATCCGGAGATCTCTGGGTAGGCTATCCTGGAACGCAAAGCGTGAATTTGGGACGGCCCATTAACCGGGATGTGGAAATGCTGCTGCTAATGAACCCGTCTGTCACCCGTGTTGCCCCCTTTGTCTGGGTCGATGCCGACTGGAGGGCTCCCGGGGTCGGAGGAGTGGCGGTGTCGGCGGTGGGGATTGACCCTTCTGCCCGGGGTATGGTCTTCGACCATCTACTCTCGCCTGAAGTACGACGTGATCTGCAGGAGCCAGGGAGCATTATCGTCGACCGGGCTGATCTTGACCAATTGGGCGTGCAAGGCGGCGGCCATGCCTGGATTAACGGTCGTCGTGTGCATGTAATGGCAGTTATCTCCGGCCTGCGAGCCCTGGGAGGCGTCAACGTTATTTCATCCCTTGATACCGCACGTAACCTGGACCCCCACGCCGGATTTGTCACCTATTATGTGGCCAAACTGGTTGATCCCGCCCAGGCAACTGCTGTGGCAAGGCAATTGAACGGCAACCTGGCGTTCGGCCCTTATCAGGTCTGGACGGCACCGGCCTTTGCCCTGCGTTCACAAATGTACTGGTTGTTCGACACCGGCGCCGGCGTTGCAGTGGTATTTTTAGCTGGGATTGTGGTGCTGGTGGGTGCGGTCATCGCCAGTCAGACCTTGACCGCGGTGGTGGTGGCTTCGGCGCCGGAATATGCCACACTCAACGCCCTGGGTGTAGGAATGCCGTCGCTGCGCCGGGTAGTAATGGAGCAAGCCGCCTGGATTGGCGGGCTGGGACTCGTGGGTGGTGGACTATTAAGTGCTCTGCTGCTGGTAGTAGCCCATGGCCAGGATGTACCGGTGGCGATGACACCGCCGGTCGGTTTTATTTGTGCCGGGTTGGTCCTGGTGCTGGCCTTGATTTCGGGGCTTCTCGCCATGCGAGGCCTGCTTCGGGCCGATCCGGCCTCGTTGTTGCGCTAATAACTGTTGCGATAAGATCTATAGAAGCGCGTAACTGGACATTTACACAAAATGACAACAGGTAATCGATGATCTCACCCTCGCCTGGCCCTCTGACCGCCTCTGCCGCAACCGATAAGGCAGCTCCCAGCCTGGTCGCGGAAGACATCAGCAAATCATTCGTAACCGGCATCGTGCGTACACAGGTCCTGTCGCAGTTCTCCGTTTCCATCCTGCCTCGGGAGCTAACCTTGATTTCGGGGCCCTCCGGTTGTGGAAAAAGTACTCTTCTCTCAATTCTCAGCGGACTACAACCGGCAGATAGAGGACGCGTATTTGCTCTGGGCCAGGATTTAAATCAGTTGAATTCGCGTGAGTTGGAACGCTTTCGGTTGCACTATACCGGTTTCGTCTTTCAGGGTTTCAACCTGTTTTCTGCACTTACCGCCTGTGAACAGGTTGAACTCCCTTTGGCCTACATGGGAATCAAAGGGGCCGAAGCACACCATCGTTCCATGACCGTACTCGATGAAGTCGGAATGGCGCAACAGGCCCATCTGCGTCCGTCTGCCTTGTCCGGCGGGGAAAAGCAACGGGTGGCCATTGCCCGAGCTCTGGTCAAGACACCGAATTTGCTCTTTGCCGACGAGCCGACCAGCGCCCTGGATGCTGCAAACGGCCAAGCAATAGTAGACTTGCTCCACCGCATCGCCCGTGATCATGGGACCACGGTTCTGTGTGTCAGCCACGATCCGCGCTTGCTTCAACATGCCGATCGCATTTTGACTATGGAGGATGGCGTGATCAACCGCGAATGGCGTTCCGATGACCAGTCCGCTACGCTGGCCAAGTCCGGTGCCAATGCTTTGATTTAAGGATTTTTAATGATGAGTCGCATATTTCGACCACTCGTAGTATTGCTGATCTGTCTCAGCCTTGTGTCCTGTTCCGATAAGCATAAGACGGCCCATGCGCAGACCGAAAACTATGCCGCCATTGCCCGGGGCAAAATCGATGTGGCTGGCGGCCTGCTTTCGATCATAGCTCTGCGTGATGGTATTGTACAATCGGTTGACGTCCAAGTCGGTGACCAGGTCAAACAAGGTCAGTTGCTGGCGCGGCTGAAAAGCGAGACTGCCAAAGCACGGGTAGCTATTGCTCAGGCCGAGGTCAAACATGCCGAGGCTGCGGAAAAGGTTCTGAGCACAGGTTTGCCGGCGGTCCAGCGGCTGGCCCGGCGTTGGGCGGCTGCCGCAGCGGTTGGTGCCGCCGAAAAACAGAAGGCGGAGAATGCACTCCAGACGAGCCGGCAATTACAGGCCCGTATAGAAGAGGCTAAAAGCGGAATAACCTTGGCTCGGTGCAAGCTGAAACTGGCTCAGGTGGAACTGCAAGCCTTGAACCTGCTCGCCCCCCAGGATGGCGAGATAGTCAGAGTGACGGTGCAGTCCGGTAGCAGCATCAGTGCCCAGGATCGGCAGGAGTTGTTTTTATTGCGTCCTGAGCGTCCCCTGGTAGTCCGCGCCGAGGTCAATGAAAGCTTTATTCGCCATATCCACCCGGGTATGGCGGCAAGCGTGCAGTTGGACGCAGATCCGCAGGCTCCGGTCATCCCGGCCAAGGTCTGGCGTCTGGGCCAGATTCTGGTGCGAGCCCATTTGAATGCGGACCAACAAGAACAAATGAGCCGGGTGGTGGAGTGCATTCTGCAGTTCCAGCAGCCACAAAACCTCCTGATCGGCCAGAATGTACTGGTGAGATTTCATGAATGAACAGTATTTGGCAATTCCTGTCTTCTTGGAATGTCAACATGAAATTTAAACGGTGTGGGAAAAAAGATTACGTGGTTAGAGATAAGGTAAACAATTTTGTCCTGGTCTGAACTCGTTCTAAACTTCGACGGTTCCGTAGTACCCTCACCGGACGCTGTGTCTGCTGATTATACCTGGGCGGAACAGACAATCCGCTACGGCTGCAGCCTGTGTACCTACCGCCGCTTCGTAGCTTCTCTCCCTGCTCCCCCAAGCCCACGCTGTCTGAGCTATCTGGGAAGCGGCGATTTTCACCACATCAGTCTTGCTCTGATCGAAAAGGCAATTAAACGCACAGGGGCCAGATTGCACCTTGTGGTTCTGGACAACCACCCCGATAACATGCTTTACCCCTTTGGAATACATTGCGGTTCCTGGATCTATCATGCAGCCCGGCTTAAAGATATAGACCGCGTCACGGTTATTGGCATCACCTCATCGGACATCCGAGGCTTTCATATACTTGAAAACCGGCTCGGGGTCTTGCGAAACGGCAAGGTACACTACTGGTGCTTTTGTCCAACACCCTCGATTTGGACCCGGCTCGCCCCGGCAGGCGTACAAAGCGTTTCTCCTCGGGCAGACCTCCTGGCGAAAATGCTCAAAACTCAAACCGGATCCATGCCCATTTACCTTTCCATTGACAAGGATGTTCTGCTCGCCCGCGAAATACAAACCAACTGGGATCAAGGAATTCTCAGCAGAGCGGAACTCCTTGACTTTGTAACGCGTCTTTCCCCGAGACTTGCCGGGGTGGACATTTGCGGTGAATTCTCCAACTGCACGTACACGTCGATTTGGAAAAAGCTTTTAACGCGAATAGATGGCCAGACACCCGTCCCGATGGAAGATCCGGCCTTGGCCCGGGCAGCACATCAGGAACTCAATTCTGCCATCCGAACCATCATCTTATCACAGTAGAATGTACTTGAAACCAATGTCCAGTCTTCTTGAACCACAGGCGCTCCTTGATGTGTTTCAAACGTGCCCACCAATTGGCTTCCGTCCGATGTTCCTGGAAAAAAACGCCGTACCCGGTTTCGTAATGAACTTCAACCTGCTTACTACGCTCGATCACTCTGTGCATAAAATTCTGGACCGTATACCTTTTATCCCTTTGTTGTCTCGTCATTTCCTGTCTCCACGCACGCTTTTTATGGGAACCACAGTATCTGAGTATTTGCCCTACCATGAAAGGCTCGACTGTCATCTTCTTGTTAAAGAAGTCCTGTCTGAAGCCAGGAGACGGCAGACAAAGGTCATAATTTTCAAGGATATCCCTTCTGCTTCTCCCCTGCTTAATCCAGAAGTTACTCTTGCAGGATCGAGGCTGATCAAGACAGCGGCCTCACAGGGTTTTGTCAAGGTTGCCGGTCAGGCATTGGCTTACCTCCCGATCAGGTTCAACAGCATCGATGACTACCTTGCCAGTCTTTCCAGGTCGCGGCGCAAGAACCTTCGTCGGAAACTGCGAAAACGCCAAGAGCTCACCATTGATGAGATCCCTACCGGAGATGCCTGCTTCAGGGATCAAGGCATAATTGACGAATATTACGACCTTTATTGCCGGGTTTACGACCAGAGCGAAATTCATTTTGACAAACTCAGCTGTGAGTTCTTCGCTGCTGTTTTTCGCAGGGCGGAAGAGAATGGCATTGTTTTTTGTTATCGGCAAAACGGTCTTCTTATCGGGTGGAACTTATGCTTTGTCTACAACAACAACCTCATCGACAAGTATATCGGACTACGCTACCCGGAAGCGCATGATTTCAATCTCTATTTTGTAAGTTGGGTGTATAATGTGGATTATGCCATACGCCAAAGGCTCGATAACTATGTGGCAGGCTGGACCGACCCACAAGTCAAGGCCTCGCTGGGAGCAAAATTTACCTTGACGCAACATGCAGTATACTTTGAAAATCGTCTATTACGTCTGCTGCTGCAGAAATTTCAACACTTCTTTGAGGCAGATCGAAACTTGCTTATGCTTTGTGATACCAATACGCATCATACAATTCAGGAAAACTCATGAGCTCTCAAGCTACATTGCTTTGGCTTTGCAATCTCTTTTTTGACACTCTGGGGCAATTATCATTCAAAGCCGGTGCTTCAACCAACAGCGAATTGAATTTCTTTGCTGCCTGGCGGAGGATGCTGATCAATCCCTGGATCTGGGTTGGTGTCAGCTCCTTTATTTTTGAGTTTTTTCTCTGGCTGGCCTTTCTTTCGCTTGTCCCGCTTTCCACCGGAGTTTTAGTCGGCAGCTTGAACATTTTGACGGTAATGCTTGGCGGGCGACTGATCTTCAAAGAACAGTTGACACCGCGACGGATCTTGGCAACTTCTCTAATTGCCATCGGCGTAATTCTTGTGGGGTGGGCCTAATGGAGATAAACAGGAAGCGTTTTTATATTTTCGGTTTTTTGCTGCTTACGTTTTTCGATACTTTTTCACAATTCGGTTTTAAACTGGCGGCAATACATTCTGCTCCAGTGAGCTGGGATTTTGCGTGGATAGAACGGGTTGTCCTAGCACGCTGGATCTACTTCTCTGTGGCGGGATATATCGGCGCGTTTTTTACCTACCTGACCCTGCTCCGCTATGCGCCGGTAGGACCTGCCTTTGCTGCTTCACACTTTGAGATTGTAACGGTGCTTATACTCTCATTTCTCCTGCTGGGCGAATCGCTGAACCGAATGCAACTTCTCGGCGCACTTTGCATTGTCGCAGGGATCCTGGTCTTTGCCAGCGGAGAGAAGGAGCATCCACCTAGCTCGCATATTTCATGAAAAACATAGAATAAATTATACAATATGTTTAATATTAATTAGTTAAATGATTGCTGTGCTGCCGATATCGTAGGACACTTTGTACTGGTGAAGAAAATGAGCATCATCTGTGTTTTTCACCTTCGAGGCCATATCAATCCGTGAAATATGCGGGCTGATAGAAAATAGATGCTCAAAAGGAGAGAAAAAATGTTCCCGGATAGTGTGAAAGTTTTTTTCTCGCCACAGAGTTAATGCTGCCATGCCGATGCAAACAAGTCATATACTGCCCTACGAAATCCCGCCGACAAGCGGTCTCCACCTTAAGGCTGCCGACGTATTGGCCGGCCTGTTGCCGAACGGCTCCATGGCTCTTGAAGGCAAACTCGCCCGTTTTCTTGGGGTGAGTTCAGTTCAAATTGAATGTTCCGGCACAGCTGCACTGCTGATCGCACTACAGACATTAAAAGACCTCAGCCGGCGGCGGACGGTAATTATTCCTGCCTACTCCTGCCCTCTTGTCGTACGTGCAATCCATGCAGCTGGGCTGAAGCTGATGATTTGCGATACTCAACTGGAAAGACCTGATTTCGATTATACCCAACTGGAAAACCTCTGCGACTCGGACACGTTGGCGATTGTCCCAACCCACATTGGCGGCATAGCAGCCGATTTGACGTCCTGCCTGAGTATTGCCGAACGTGCAGGGGCATTTATCATTGAAGACACTGCCCAATCGCTTGGCGCTTTTTATCATAACCAGCCGGTTGGAACAGTGGGCGATATCGGAATATTCAGCCTGGCCTGTGGCAAAGGACTCACAACATATGAAGGGGGATTTGCAACAGCTAAAGATGCCTCATTACAAACGGCTTTACAAGAAAAAAGCCGGCAGATGATACACTCCAATGTTTTTCTGGAAACACTTCGCATCGGCCAACTCCTCGGCTATGGACTCCTTTATAATCCGTTGGGTCTCTTCCTGAGCTACGGACTTCCCCTGCGTTTTCACTTAAAACATAACGACCCGGCCCGCGCTGTAGGCGACTTCTGTCCCGAGGCTATTCCACTGCATCGGATGGGCGTTTTTCGTAAGAGGGTCGCCGCTTCTTCTTTTGACCGTCTTAATGAATTGCTCACTTCAAACCAAGAAAGAGCGGCAAAACGCATTCCTTTGTTGGGCTCTATTGCAGGATTGCGTGTTGTTCGCGATCTTTCCGGCAACAAGGGCACCTACCCCTTCTTAATGGTGGTTTTTGAAGCTGCAGAGCGTTGTAATATCGCGCTTTCCAGATTGTGGAAAAGCGGGAATGGCGTAACCAAACTTTTTGTTCAATCCCTTCCCGATTATCCTTTCCTCGGACCTGTTATTGGTGAGATGCACTGTAAAAACGCCAGAGCATTTGCCACCTGTTGTCTCACTATTTCCAATCATCCTTTGCTTGATGAGAATATATTCCACAATATCTTGGAAGTGTTAAACGAAACCGAGAGTGGGGAAGCTTGATGTGGGCTGACCAGAAATTCTTTCATCTTCAAATCTTTCACCATCTCCTACACGGCCCCCTCTCCCGCGTTGCGATCGGTCAAATGGTTGTCAATGTGAAGTGGAGACGTGGGGGATCTGGTTTCCTTTTTTTATACCACAAGGGCATAAGTTTCGTACGAGCAGGCAAGCTGCTCAACTCAGCTTTATTTCGTAGAAATACACCACCAATCCTGTAAAGATACCTATGACTTCAAAAATGGTTCGTTGTCTATTCCGTTTTTGTCTCACTCTGCCACCTTATGTCATTGTTTTTCCTTGAATTGACTGTGGAACAATAACATATTTAGCAAAAAAAATCTTGAAAAA
>JBJKRL010000059.1:0-30684 GCA_046704745.1 Desulfocapsaceae bacterium
CCATTCCGAGATCCCCGTGCATCGCCTCAACCGAATGCAGGAAAAAGGAGGGGGTACCGGTGCTGTTGAGCGTTGCCGCTATCTTCTGACCGATAATCCCGGACTTTCCGATTCCCGTTATTACCAGTCTGCTTGGACAACTCAAGATAAGGTTCACCGCATCGATAAATTCCTCCCCGATACGTGCCCTTACTGCCGCCAAACCTTGTTCTTCAATTAAGAAAACCTTACGTGCTTCCTCGATTGACATCTTTATATATTTTTCCTCTTGTTGGAGTGATTTGCCTAGTAGTACAATATTCAAATTTTGTAGATTACCATATTTTACGAAACCGCACCACTTTATCAGGCTCTATGGTCCTCTCGAAGGCAAACGAGTTCAATCTTACTCCCTGTTTACAAAGAGATGAAAGACTAAATGTTCATGCTGTTTACAGACAAGCTCTTAATTTCCCCTTGACATCGTTTCCCCATCCGGTCATCATAGGAAGGTTTATCTAAAAAAAGATAGCCTTGCAATACCCCGACAAGTTACAGGAGCAATTACTAACATTACTCGTTTCAACGCTGAACCATCGGCTGGTACGTTTTTCCCCAAGCCGATTAAACAAACATTCCTTGCATGATTCTCGAGCATCATTAGTACGTTAGAAATTCATTCCTTGTTCCTGAGAATGAACTTCCAAAAGGTACTGATACCCCTTTGTGGGGAGATAGAATAGCAGTTCGTTTTTCACAGGGTAACATCATCATGGAGATTACATATGTCAAACTATCTTTTCACATCGGAATCCGTTTCTGAAGGCCATCCCGATAAGGTTGCAGACCAGATTTCCGATGCCATCCTCGATGCCATTATTGCTCAAGACAAATTTGCTCGGGTTGCCTGCGAAACCATGGTAACTACCGGCATGGCTCTTATTGCCGGCGAAATTACTACAAGTGCCTGGGTTGACCTACCGGAAGTTGTCCGGCACACAATTCGCGATATCGGATACAACTCTTCCGATATGGGTTTTGACTGGCAATCCTGTGCTGTTCTCTCTTCCATAGATAAGCAATCGTCCGATATAGCTCAAGGGGTCAATGAGGGTTCAGGCCTTGACCTGGATCAAGGCGCCGGCGATCAGGGACTGATGTTTGGATATGCCTGTAACGAAACCGATGTGTTTATGCCGCTGCCGATTTCCCTTGCCCATAGGCTGACAAAACAACAGTCCGTCGTACGTAAAGCCAATCGTCTTTCCTGGCTCCGCCCTGATGCCAAAAGCCAGGTGACCATAGAATATGAGAATAAGATTCCCAAACGCATCGAAGCCGTGGTTCTTTCCACCCAGCATAGCCCGGATGTCAGTTATGACGATCTGAAAGAGGGAGTAATGGAAGAAATTATAAAACCCATTCTTCCCCTCGAAATGGTTGATTCCAACACAAAATACTTCATAAACCCCACTGGAAGATTCGTCATAGGCGGCCCGGTAGGTGACTGTGGAGTTACAGGAAGAAAGATCATTGTCGACACCTACGGTGGGAAAGGGTCTCACGGTGGCGGCGCTTTCTCCGGCAAAGACCCGTCAAAAGTTGACCGGTCATCCTCCTATATGGGTCGTTATGTAGCAAAAAACATTGTGGCTGCCGGCATAGCCAGTGAAGTTGAAGTACAGATCGCCTATGCGATCGGTATCTCCCAACCGGTATCAATTAATGTCAACAGCTTCGGCACCGGGAAGATACCGGACAATAAGATCAAGACCATTATTTCTGAAATTTTCGATCTTCGCCCCAAGGCCATTATCACTAATCTTGATCTGTTGCGGCCGATATACCAACCCACTGCCGCCTACGGTCATTTCGGACGGAGACATGAAAATTTTACCTGGGAAAGAACTGACAAGATTGATGAGTTACGAGCAGCCTCCGGTCTGCGCTAATACTTTTTAAAGCCCATTTTTTTACAATGATGGGCTTTTTTTATTCAAATAACTACAGAGGTGTCCATCATGACAACATCTGGTAACGATTATAAAGTTGCTGACATAGCCCTTGCTGACTGGGGCAGAAAGGAAATTGCCATTGCCGAAACTGAAATGCCCGGGCTTATGGCAATTCGTGAAGAACATAGTAAATCTCAACCTTTAAAGGGTGCCAGGATCGCCGGCTGCCTCCATATGACCATCCAAACAGCGGTATTGATGGAAACCCTTGTTGCTCTCGGCGCCCAAATCCGCTGGTCCTCGTGCAATATCTTTTCCACTCAGGACCATGCCGCTGCAGCTGTAGCCGCCGCCGGCATTCCTACCTTTGCCTGGAAAGGAGAAACCGAGGAGCAATTCTGGTGGTGTATCGATCAAACGATATTCGCTCCAAACGACTGGCGTCCGAACATGATCCTCGACGACGGTGGAGATTTAACACTTGTTATGCATGAAAAATATAAAAACGAGATGGCTGGAGTCAGAGGAATCAGCGAAGAGACAACCACCGGTGTGCACAGACTTAACGAGATGGCTAAATTAGGAACACTCATGTGTCCAGCCATCAACGTCAATGATTCCGTCACCAAATCCAAATTCGATAATCTTTACGGATGCAGGGAGTCGCTCATCGACGGGATCAAACGGGGTACCGATGTCATGATCGCCGGGAAAAACGCCGTTGTTGTTGGCTACGGAGATGTAGGAAAAGGATGTGCTCAGGCACTCAGAGGCATGGGAGCAACTGTCTATGTTACTGAGATCGATCCGATCTGTGCCTTGCAGGCAGCCATGGAAGGATATCGCGTTGTGACCATGGATGAGATCGCCGCTGTCGGGAATATATTCGTCACCTGCACAGGGAACCTGAAAGTTATTACCAGAGAGCATATGGAGATGATGCCGGACCAGGCGATTGTTTGCAATATCGGTCACTTTGACTCAGAAATTGACATAGCCGGAATCAGGAGCCTGCCTTGGGAGAATATTAAACCCCAGGTGGACCATGTGATCTTTCCTGATGGAAAACGCCTGATTGTTCTAGCCGAAGGAAGACTTGTCAATCTTGGTTGCGCCACCGGCCATCCAAGCTTTGTTATGAGCAATTCCTTTACCAACCAGGTACTGGCTCAGATCGAGCTTTGGAATCATCCGGAAAAATATGAAAAGCAAGTCTATTTTCTCCCGAAAAAGCTTGATGAGTCGGTAGCGCGCCTGCATCTTAAAAAGATCGGAGTCAACCTAACCACCTTGACGCAAAAGCAGGCCGACTATATTGGTGTTTCTGTCGAAGGTCCTTATAAGCCTGAGTATTACAGGTATTAATTGTTTTGGCCGAGTACCCTACCTATGGGGTCTGGAATTTTCTGAAATTTCAGACCCCATTGTTTTTATATCTCCTTTTCGCCTTCTGCCTTAACAAGGTTGATATCACCCGATAGTACTTCATGAACTCTTCCTGTTTCGTCCTTTACTAAAAGCCGGCCTGATTCGTCCGGCCCTTCACAAAGACCATAGACCACCTGACCTGAATTTGTAAGCCATTGCAGCCACCTGCCTGCAAGCATATCCCGCTTTCGCCACTCTGCAAGAATCTCGGCAAATCCCTGCGTCTGAAGTTGGTTGATTTTTTCCAATACCATATTCTTCACCTGCATGAAGATGCTGAAGACATCAAACTCATTACCGGTCAAAATTTTAAGTGAGGTAACTTTTTCCTGGAGGTCTCCAGTAAAATCCGAGAGTTTTGAATTAATGTTTATGCCTATTCCGACAATGGCGAATCGTTCATTCGCCTCTTCTGTTAAAGACGAAGATTCTGTTAGAATTCCACAACATTTTTTCCCCGCGGCATAGACATCATTGGGCCATTTCAGACGCATCTCATGCCCAATAATTGTTTCAAGAACTTCTGCGACAGCAAGACCGGCGGTAAGCGTGATTTTTGAGTAGTCTTCGACTGACAGATTGGGACGAACAATTATAGAGCAATAGAGCCCCTTCCCCGGCGGGGACTGCCAAACCTTTCCCAGACGGCCACGACCTGCCTCCTGGGACTCGGATATAACCGCGATCCCCTCTTCAGCTCCGTTCTTTGCCAAGCAATAGGCGATCCTGTTTGTCGATGCCGCATGATGATAATAAAATATTCTGCTCATGTTCAATGGGAGGAAATCATTCACCAGAGCAAAGTAGAGCTCAAGGTACTCCAATCGTGTATGGTCTGCGAGTACTCGACAGGTGGATAAATAACGTGTTAGTTCAGACTGACAACCGATAATTATTTTACGGAGATGTGGACAAAAAAAGTGCGGAGTGGAATCCACTCCGCACTTTTAATACAACACTTTGAAAAAGAGGGGGTGTAATCAGATACCCTTGCTCCCTTCTTCGTCTTTAATTCGAGATTTAAGTGCATACATGGTGGTAGAACCGGAAGACCAGAACATCAATTTTCCTTCTTTTACCAAATCGTTGGCGGCGTTCTTTATCACACGTGGTTTCGACTCCGGATCACACTCGTAAAAATCCTTAATATACAACTGAGGTTTCGGAGATTTTTCTGCTTTCTCCAAAATCTTTGCTTTGAGATCTTCAACACTTAAAGCCATAATGAATCTCCTTTTTTATTTTTTAGAAGAAAGCATCAAAGTTCTTGGCCGGCCCGACAATCGGTCCGGCCAAGGGTTATCACGCTAATTACTTAATATGGCTTGTGTACTTGAATTGAGTTGTAGTACGCCAGGTGTCATATGCAAGGCGATAATCGTCGATGCTCTTCTCTGTAAACGGTATATCGCATTTCTCAAAGAAACGCTCCCAGCCGATACGCTCAGCCCAATCTCCAAGCCGCTCGTACTTTCTGGCGTCTTTGGCATAAGCCTCGAGAATCTTCTTGACTGCCTGGACTGTCTCAGGCCAACGAGGTGTGTTGTTCGGGAGGAACGGGATAACCAGTTTCGAAAATTTCGGAGCAGTTCTGGCGTTTGATATCTTCCCGCCAACCAGAATTGCAATACCGTCGCCTTCCGGATCAGCCAGAGGCATTGCCGGGCACATGGTATAGCAGTTACCGCAGAACATACAACGTTCAACATTGACCTTGACCGATTTGACTTCTTTTCCGTCAACTTCGGCCTTGGCTGGTTTTACAGCACCAAGCGGACAGGAAGCGATAGCCAGTGGCAGCTCGCAGACACCGGTAATACGGCTGTGGTCGATCATCGGCGGTTTACGATGGATGCCCAGGATGGCGATATCAGAGGCATGAACGGCACCGCACATGTTCAGGCAGCAGGCAAGAGCGATACGGCATTGGGCCGGCAAAGTCATGGAGGTGAAGTAGTCGAACAACTCATCCATAACGGCCTTAACCACACCGGAGGCGTCTGTTGCCGGGGTGTGACAGTGGACCCAACCTTGTGTATGAACGATATTGGTCACACCGGCTCCGGTACCGCCAATGGGGAACTTATTGCCGCGGCTCTTGAGGTCGTCAATCAGAGGCTGAACCTTAGCCTTGGAGTCGACCATGAACTCGATATTGTTCCTGGTGGTGAAACGCAGGAATCCGTCACAATGCTTGTCTGCGATATCACAGATCTCACGGACAAATTCTGCTGACATCAGCCTGACACCACCGGCACGAACGGTATAGCATTCGGCACCTGTCTCTGATTTATGCATCAACACGCCAGGTTGAATAATTTCATGCCAGAGCCATTTGCCTTTATTTTCCTTTATGACTGCAGGCTGGAACTGCGCATAATGGAGAGGACCAAGATCTGAGATCCTTCCTTCCATCGGTTTGTCTGGATTATATCCCATGATGTAAAACTCCTTATAGTATCATTGATAAAAACGAATCAAATCATCACAGCATCAGGCTGCATGCTTTTTCCGGAATTCGACGACATCACGCTCAAATCCGCCGGGAACCTCTTCCTCCTGCCAGAAGACATAGGGGTTGGAACGAGGCTCTTTCACATGCTGCGGAATCGGATCAATTCCCATGACCTTAATAAAGGCGGGCAGACCGATACGCTGCATGGTCTCACCGATACGCTCACGGTTCTTTCCGACTTCCATCCACCAATCCCAACAGTTCTCAATGACCTCTACCAATTCTTCCCAATCGTTGTCTTTCGACATCTTGGTGAAAGGAATAATAAGGGTCGCGAATTGGGCACCGTCCAAAATCGGTGCCTTTGCGCCGATACAGATGGAAGCACCTTGATCGAGACCGGGACGAAGGGCACGCGGCATGACGTTGATGCAGTGCATGCAGCGGGTACACTCTTTATCATTAATAAGGAGCTTGTCGCCGTCCATCTTCATGCACTCGGTCGGGCAGAGTGCGATAACCTCTTTTTCGATGTCGAACTTACCCCAGTCGCGGCCGGCATGGGCGCCACCGTTGGGGACAATATTTCCGGCAATATATTCCTTCACGGCAGCCTGGTCGATGCGGATTTTGTCTCTCCAGGTGCCGATAACGGCTATATCGGAACGGGCAATGGCTGCCACGCAATCATTGGGGCAACCGGAGAATTTGAATTTAAACTTATAGGGGAAGGCCGGACGGTGGAGCTCATCCTGATATTTCTGAGTCATATCATAGCAGACTTCCTCTGTGTCGTAACAGGACCATTCACAACGGGACTGACCGAGGCAGTTAGCCGGGGTACGGAGGTTGGAACCGGAACCGCCAAGATCCTGGCCCAGGTCATGGGTCATATCCCAGAACAGGGGCTCAAGGTTCTCGGTGCGGGTACCGAGGAAAATAATGTCACCGGTGGAACCATGGAAGTTGGTCATACCGGAGCCGTATTTCAACCAGAGATCCATCAATGCACGAAGGTGTTTTGTGGAATAGTACTTGGATGAAGGCTGGGCCACACGAACGGTATGAAAATGCTCAACGCCTGGAAATTTTGCCGGCAAATCAGAATAGCGTCCGACGATACCACCACCGTATCCGAAAACACCTACGATACCACCATGCTTCCAATGGGTAATCCTGTCCTTATAGGACAATTCGAGCTGACCAAGAATGTCCCAGCACTCAGGCTTGGTTTCCGCCTGATGCTTCATGTCGGTAACGAAGCTTGGCCACGGGCCACTCTCCAATTGATCCAACAAGGGCGTGTCATGTTTTGCCATGATTTCCTCCTTTGAATTCCTATTTAAACTTCAACCTTAACCTAAAAATAGACTTAATAACAAATTCCGTCTCCGAACTGTAGACCGGACAGGCTTTGCCGAACTACTAGAGAACTATGAAAAAGTTGCGTCGGTGGGTCAACGGCAACTCTCTTCAAAAAGTGATAAAACCACAAAAACGTCAAGCGATCATCGGCTCAGTAAACATGCCGGTTTTCACACTGATTGCCCATACGTCACGGCTCTCTGCGTCAAACAAATGAATAATCATTCAGCGGCTGAGAATATCCATGAACATCTTTTTTGTCAACAAAAAATGGATTGTAACTTATGCACAAAACCGAAAGGTATTGCTTGTTTAATCAGGTTTGTTGTTACAATTGTGCGGCTCGTAAAATAGCCGGTTCGAGACCCTCGTCCGGCTCAGCTTTCTCTTTCATATGCTGTAGAAACCGAACGGCCAACAACTTGCCGAGTTGCACTCCTTCCTGATCAAAAGAATTGATATTCCATAAAAAGCCTTGGAAGACGATTTTCGCCTCATATAAAGCCAACAACGCTCCCATTGTCTCCGGGGTTAGCCGATCGGCCAATATAAAGGAATTCGGGCGGTTTCCTGCAAATCTCCGGTTCGGATTATCGCTCTTTTGTCCGGTGGCCAAAGCAAGCGATTGGGCAAGGAGATTGGCGAGGAGTTTCTGTTGCAAAGAAGTTCCGTCAATCTCCAGGTCCACACCATACTGACTCCTGCGAAACCCTATGAATTCAACGGGAACGATTTCTGTGCCTTGATGAAGAAGTTGATAAAAAGCATGTTGGCCGTTTGTCCCCGGCTCCCCCCATACGATGGGCCCGGTCTTGCAGCTCACCTTATCTCCGTACCGGGTGACCGATTTGCCGTTGCTCTCCATGTCACACTGCTGTAAATGGGCAGGAAATCTATGGAGGGCCTGACTATACGGAAGAACAGCCAAGGTCGGAAACCCGAGGAAATTGTGGTTCCAAATCCCAGTCATGGCCAGCAACAGTGGCATATTCTCTAAAAGTTCAGGTTTTTCCGCTTCATAATCCATACGTGAAGCGCCTTTGAGAAAGTCCATGACCTTTTGGATACCGAGATAAAAACCCAGCATCACCGCTCCGACCATTGAGGTCGAACTGTACCGGCCGCCGATATAATCGTACATATAAAAGGATTTAAGATAGTTCCCGGGATTATCCATGGGACTGCCTTCTCCGGTCACGGCCAGACAGTGCCGTGAGGGATCCAGTCCCTTTTCCCTCAACGCCTCACGAACCAGAGACTCATTGGCCAGAGTCTCAAGGGTTGTCCCACTTTTTGAAACTACGTTGACCAGGGTTTTAGCCAAATCAATCTTACTAAGGACGGCAGCCGCATCGTCAGGATCCACATTGGAGATGAAACGGACATCCCGCCCTTTGATCCCAAATGGCCGCAGGGCCTCAAAGATGCAACGGGGCCCAAGATCGGAACCACCGATACCAATATGCAGCATGGTGGTGAAAGCCTCTCCCTGCTCATTGACCAGCCTTCCAAATTCCAGGTCCTCAAGAAACGTCTTGAGCTTTTTAATCTCTGTTTGAGCCTGACCGGCAGCACCAGGCTCCCGAGGGCTGTCGGTAAAAACATCACGACAGGCTGTATGCAACACCTGCCTGTTTTCACAATCAAAACCAACGATGCGATTCATTACGGCGCCTGAGCGCATCGCTACGAATTGCTCTATCAAACGGCTTTCATCTGCAAGCTCCTGCAGACTTTCAAGAACGGGATCGTCAAGTCGTTGAGTTGCGTAATGCAATGACAGACTGTTTGATCTGCAGATATACCTTTCAACCCTTTTTTTTAGGACATTGGACGCTGTCAGGTCAAAAGGATTTTGCGCCAGGTCCAGGAGCTTTGATACCGTTTTACTTTTCTTCCAATCTTTCCATTCACTTTCCATTTCAGTCTCTTTTGTCTCTGAGCTAGGTGTTACATTCCTTGAGCAAAGCCTTTTGAGGCAAGACCTCTCAACTCGTCAATCACCGAAGCATAGTCGGGACTGTGGTAAATCGCCGAACCAGCAACAAAAATATTCGCACCAGCCTCGGCAGCAGCGGAAATAGTCTTGTTGCTGATACCGCCATCCATCTCGATCCCAATGGGCAAACCAAGCTCATCTATTCTTTTTTTCAGCTCTTTTGCCTTAGTAAGACTGGAAGCGATAAAGGACTGACCGCCAAAGCCCGGATTTACACTCATCAGCATGACCAGGTCTACTTCGGGGAGAATAAGATCAAGGGTGGCAAGAGATGTAGCCGGGTTGAGCACGACGCCGGCCTTCTTTCCCAACTCCTTGATATGAGTTATCGTGCGGTTCAGGTGAATACAGGCTTCAACATGGACCGTGATCCAGTCGGCACCGGCTTGGGCAAATGAATCAATATAGAAGTCAGGGTTTTCGATCATCAGGTGGACATCAAGAATCTTCCTCGTCGATTTTCTTGCCGCCTCAACGACCAACGGTCCGATGGTAATATTCGGTACGAAATGGCCGTCCATGACATCCACATGGATCACGTCTGCCCCGGCCAGATCAACACTTTGAATCTCTTCTCCCAACCGTGAAAAATCGGCTGAGAGAATGGAAGGCGCAATTTTTATATCCTGCATGGCTTTTCCTTTTTTAATAATATCAGGATCAGACAAGCCGTTGAATCTCGTCGGTCGGCAGAATTTCAACAAACCCATCCAACTCAAGAAACAGTAAAACTTCGTTGACCCGGCCTGCTGCCAATCCGGTGCGAAGGATCACATCATCGCGCGAGCAGGGGTAGGCATCAAGACATGCCAAAAGTGCAAGGGCATCGGGATCATCAGGCAGAGCAACCGCTGAATCGGAAATACGGTGGTCCGCAGTGGCTCCGGAGAAGTCCGTTTGTATCTCCTCAAGAATATCCTCCACTGTCTGGACCAGTTTGGCACCCTGTTTCAACAGCCAGTGTGTCCCCGCACTTTTGAAGGAATCAACCCGTCCCGGTACGGCAAAGACTTCCCGTCCCCAATCAAGGGCGAGCTGAGCGGTAATCAAAGACCCGGATTTCTGGGCCGCCTCGACCACCACGACCCCTTGGCTCATCCCGGCTATTATTCGATTCCTTGCCGGGAAACGAAAGCCTTCAGGACGCGTCCCCAGTGGATACTCGCTGACAAGAACACCTTCCTCCCGAATCTTTTCAAAAAGGTATCTATTTTGACTTGGATAGGAAATATCGAGTCCGCAGCCGAGCACTGCAACGGTATCTCCGCCTGCGGCAAGTGCACCCTCGTGTGCCCGCGCATCGATCCCCATAGCCAGACCGGAAACAACAGGTATCTTTGCGGCAGCCAGCTGTTCGGCCAATAGAAAAGCAACCCTGCGACCATATTCGGTGGCCGCCCGGGAACCGACCATGGCAAGACAACTCCTGGTTAAAAGGTCCTCTCGACCGCTGATAAAGAGCACCGGTGGTGGATCTTCGGTCTGGCCGAGCAGTTCTGGGTAGCTTGTTTGATCATAACTAATGGCTTTTGCCCCGAACGTAGCCAGCCTTGTAAGTTCCTGTTCCGCTTTTTCATACAAGGCCGCAGTATCCGCAAGTCCTGCAACCTGGCCTGCTCTTACCCCCGTTGCCGCGAGGAGGTCTTTGGTTGAGGCGGCAAGCACCTCCCCCGGGTTGCCGAAGCTGTTTACCAGGCGCCAGTACCCTGAGACTCCCAATCCGGGGGCCAGACCAAGAGCCAGCCAGTCAAGGATTTGCGGCATAACATTGTCCTTGTAAATACGGGAAGGCGCTCATAACAAATCAACACGATCTCTAGGCTTTAAAAACGAAGACAACCGGATCCTGAAACTTAACAATGATATCAGTGCGTTGAACACGGATACCCCACAGAACCGAATCCGGATATATAAGAGAAAAATCAACGAGGCGGCAGGAAGCATCACCTGTCGATCATAAAGACCCGCAGTTCCTCAATCCGGGAAGGATGCTTCAATTTTTGAATAGCCTGGGCCTCAATCTGCCTGATACGTTCTCTGGTTACGGCGAAGCACCGACCGACCTCCTCCAAGGTGTGGTCGCAGTCCAGATTGATGCCGTATCGCATTCTCAAAACCTTCGCTTCGCGTGGCGACAGCGATGACATTACCTGGCTCAAACACTCGCGCAGACTCTCCACCATGGAAGCGTCATGGGGGCCCATCCTTCCTGAGTCTTCAATAAAATCACCAAGAAAGGTTTCTCCGTCATCGCCTACCGGCGTATCAAGAGAAATCGCATCCTTGGCAATCTTTAAGGCCAATTTGACTTTGCCCACCTCGGTGCCCAATTGTTCCGCCATTTCTTCCGGGGTCGGTTCGCGATGCTCTTCGATCAGAAAATCCTTAGACACCCTGAGCAGCCGATTGATGGTTTCTATCATATGGACAGGCAAACGGATTGTCCTGCCTTGATCGGCAATCCCACGGGTAATGGATTGTCGGATCCACCAGGTTGCATAGGTGCTGAACTTATACCCTCGATGATAGTCGAACTTCTCCACCGCCTTCATCAGGCCGATATTCCCCTCCTGAATCAGATCGGAAAACTGCAATCCCCGATTAACAAATTTCTTCGACACTGAGATAACCAGCCGGAGGTTGGCCCGGACCAACGATTCTTTAGCATGTTTCGTTGCATCCCGACCCGCCTCTATTTCATGCAGAACGGCATTTAATGTCTGACGATCAATGGCCGATTCATCCAGCAGCTGCCGGTTGACCTTTTGCTCGATCATGTGCAGGCTGATATCTCTTTTCTTTTCAGGCAGAGCAAGCTTGTACTCCTGCATGACATCGACAAGGACTTGGCGAAAACGTTGCGACAGCTCTTCCAAGCCGGAAGCCACTGTGTTAATACAACTGGCACAGAGAAGTTTATCTTGAAAAAGACCGGAGATAGTCTCGCCAAGGGCGATAATTCGCTGATAAATTTGATCGGCTTGTTCAGATCCATCTTCCAGACTGTAAAATTCTTTGCGCAGGAATTCTCTTTCCTCATCCAGTTTCAAGGCCTTTTCAACTTTCTCGAGGAAATCCTTATTCTCCTTGTTGATCTCATTTATCTGACTATCGGAAATGCCCATGATTATATCATAGATCTTCCGTCGTCCCGTCTTGAGTTCTTGTGCGATCTCTTTGATAGCGGGAAGAGCCAGAGGCGTCGATAATACGGCATTTTGTACTCTGGATTTACCTTCCTCCATCATTTTTGCCAGCTTGAGTTCCTCTTCATGGCTAAGCAGTGTAAGACTCCCCATTTCCCGCAGATAGATATTCATCGGATCAACCGAATGCTTGTTCTGTTTGGTGGAAGTCCGCACTGGACGTCTCCTATCCATTTTTCTGCGATCACTGAACATGGTGCTGCGCCGGTCTGGAAAGGGGATCCTCCTTTCTTCACCTCCGTCAGGATCAGACATCCCGTATTGATCAAGGCTGAGAACCCCCGCCCAATCCTCCAATGCAGGTCCTTCATTTGTCGGGAAGAGGTCATCATCATTCATTGAATCAACATATTCCGATCCACCTTGCTTATTTACGGCCATGTTCAATCCCCTTATATCATGTTTACCGACTGTCGCATGCCCGAGGAAGCGCAAGCTGTTGTCTTGACAACTGCAACTTCTGTGGTTATCGACTTCTCACTATAGCAAATTAAATAAATTATTCAATAAACTCTTGAAAAATTTACCGGAAAATAAATTTTTCCTAATCAACAGACAACTCACTCCTCCAATCCCCGCAATTCTCGATCCACCTTTTGTTTCCGCAGCAGAAGAGCATCAAGGTCATCTGCACCATAACTTCCTTGAATATCAGTTATTTTTTGAAGAAGTTCGTTCGATTCCTGTTTAAGCTCCTCGATCTTCAACCACTCGATTATCTCGGCGATCTCACTTTCCAGATCTTCTCCATCCAACCCATTGGGAACAAGAGATGAGGCCTTGAGCAGCATTTCCGTTACAAAATCGTGCTCAGGACCGTCGGGCAACCCCGACAACAGGTCCTCGGGTTGTACGTCCTTGGCTTTTTGCAGTAAAGATTTGATCAGCAAGAAAAGTATCTCGCCGATTCCACCGGCCAGATACGCCCGAATCCCCGCCGATTCCAGGTTCGGCAAAGCCATGGGATACATGACCATGAAACCGGCCAGACGTCTTTGTGCAGGTGACAGCAACGAATCTCTTTTACGATAAGATACAGGTTTCTGAATTTGTATCGGATTATTATCACCAGAAAGCGAAGCTGCAATCTGTTCGGGGGGTATACCCAGTTTGTCGCCGAAATGAGAGATCATCATCGAACGTTGCAGGGATGATCTTGCTTCTTTTATAACAGGCAGCAAGTCCTCGACGATCCTGCTTTTGCCGGAAAGGGTCAGTCCATGTTGCCGGATAAGTTGAGCCAGAATGAATTCAGCCAGCGGTTCGGCACGATGAACAAGCGAGTTGAGAGCGTCCAGCCCGTCCTGCCTGATAAAGGTATCCGGGTCATGGCCGGCCGGCAAAAGAGCCACCTTCCCTTCCATCTGCTCTGCCAAAAAAAGAGGAACAGCGCGAATGGCGGCCTTCAGTCCCGCTGCATCGCCATCAAACAGAAGAACAACTGTATCAACAAGGTTTTTTAAATTACGAATCTGTTTATTGGTCAGTGCCGTTCCCAAAGGTGCTACGACATTTTCGCATCCTCCGGCTACCAGTGAGATCATGTCGAAATTGCCCTCTACCAGGATCGCCTGCCGCTGCAAACGGAGAGCCTCCCTTTGCTGGTAGAGGCCAAGGAGCAACCGGCTTTTATCAAAAACCGGACTTTCGGGAGAATTCATGTACTTCGGTTGCCCTTCTCCTACAATCCGACCGCCGAAGCCTGCGATCCTGCCGTCGCTCTCGAAAATGGGAAAGAGGATGCGGTCCCGAAATCTATCATAAACGCCGCCCCTGTCCTTTTTGACTATCAAACCGGCCGCTTCTGCAGCCTTTCTCTCTTCACCACTCAGCTGCCTGGCCAAAAAGTCCCACCCGGTCGTGTCTACTGCTGGAGCATACCCCAGGCTGAATTTCTTTTGGATATCCACAGAAATTGCACGATTGTGCAGATATTGTCTGGCAACGGCGGCCTCTTTTGCCTCCGAGAGGTACCTTTGAAAGATACCCGCAGCCTTCTCATTGACCCGATAGATAAGCTTACGTATCTCTTTTCTTCTCTTTTCATCAGCAGAAACGGGCCGCTCGGGCAGTTCAATCTGGCAACGGCGGGCCAATTCTTTTAGGGCGCCGGGAAAATCCAGATTGTAATACTTCATCATGAAGGTGAAGACATCTCCCGACTCACCGCAGCCGAAGCAGTGAAAAAACTGCTGCCCTGAGTGAACGGAAAACGAAGGCGTCTTTTCACCATGGAAAGGACAAAGCCCCAAATAGCGTACACCACTGCGTTTCAAATCCACACATTCACCGATAATTTGTACAATATCGGCTCGTTCTTTGACCTGTGCGGTAATACCTTCCCACGGTTGTGAATATGTCATTTAGCCGAACCACAAAAAAAGAAGGAGAATCTCTTGTTCAAAAACACTATAATAAGTGCGCGGGCACTCTGCCAGAGAATACGTTAGCAAATTTATCAACCTGGTAAAACCGTAATAACATCACATGCAATACACGGCATATCAGAAGATGGCTTCGCTGATCTGTCTCAAAAAGCTCCTTTCGCCGCCGGCCGACTTCTTTTCCCTCATAATTTTCATAGTCACCGGCAAGAAGGTAGGTCATGGAAGATATAAGTTCTATCCTAAGCATAGAGGTTAAAAAAGAAATAGCCGACCGGTATTTCAGGTTTCGAAAAATAATCGAAGAGGACACGAATACCTATCGGCAAGAAATAATCACCCTGTCATTGGACCTGGAACGCAGTATCGGTCTGGACCTCGTTTGTATCTATTCCCTGCTAAAAGATGAAGACCTAATCCATCACTTTTTTGATATCTCCGGCCTTTCGGAAAGGTTTTTTTTTGAATGTGAAATCAACACATCGCCGACACTTAGAAAGCGGGTGCTTGCCAGCAAAAGGCTTCATGGCCTGACCAAGAAATCTCGCTTTAAAAATTTATTTTACGACAGCTATTCAGACCTTTATAACCATATTATGGATTACAGGGAAACATTGAGTAAACTCAATGAAGACTACGAAACCATCCGCGAACAGATCAATCTCTTTTATCGCAAAAACGACATTACCGGAATCCTACAATTTTTAAAAGGACTCGATGGAAGTGCCACGAATGAACTCGGCTCCCAAGGCGCGATAATTGCCATGGGTGACTACTGCCGACTTGATGAAAAATTGCGTTTGAATCCGCCCGATCCGGTGGAAGATCTGCTTCCCAATGTCGAGGCCATTCCATCGTTAAAGAAAGTGCGTTCCCAGATAAAACACCTGGTCCAGTCAGCATGGTCCAGACAATCCGGCCTGGATCTCAGGTGCCTTTAAGCTGATCCTGTTCGAAAGTTCCTGGCCGAACAACCGCCATGCCTTACAAATTGTCTTAACATATCTACCAAGCTCGAACGGGCGAGTCTTTTGTTTTTTCTGCAACCATTGGTTGTTGTAATCGCCTTTTTTCATAAACCTCGCAGATAATAAAAGTTGAAAAAAAGCTCACAAGGGTGCTCTTCTTGACAAGCCAAACAGCATTCTTACAATGTTAGTGCAAAAGCTGCACAAACAGATCACGTATTGAGAAAACTATGACAAGCATGTTGAAAACCGGAATTTTAATGGCCGGCCTCACGGCCCTTCTTATGGTCGCGGGCCAGGCCCTCGGCGGCCACGGCGGCATGATGATCGCCCTGGTTCTCGCCGTAGGGATGAATTTTTATGCCTATTGGTTCAGTGACAAAATGGCACTTTCCATGGCGAGGGCGAGAGAAGTCTCTTCCTCCGAAGCTCCCGATCTCCATGAAATGATTGCCTCCCTGGCTTCCCGGGCGGGTCTTCCCAAACCGCGGGTCTATATTATCGACCAAGAGACCCCAAATGCCTTTGCCACCGGCCGCAACCCTGAACATGCTGCAGTTGCGGTGACCACCGGGCTGATGCAAATCCTGAACCGAGATGAACTGGCCGGGGTCCTCTCCCACGAACTCGGCCATGTCAAAAACCGCGACATCCTGATAAGCTCTATTGCCGCCACCATGGCGGGCGCCATAAGTTCCCTTGCCAGCATCGCCCAATGGTCGATGATTTTCGGGGGCCTCAACTCCGATGACGATGATGGTGGAGGGCTGATCGGATCTTTACTCATGATGTTTATTGCCCCGATTGCCGCCATGCTCATCCAATTTGCAATCTCCCGCAGCCGTGAATACCAGGCAGACGCTACCGGAGCCGCTATCTGCGGCAATCCAAAGTCTCTGGCGGGCGCTTTGCAGCAATTGGAGAGAGCCAATAGACAACGGCCCATGGCCGTCAATCCTGCCACCGCCCAAATGTATATCGTCAATCCGTTGACGGGAAATCAGATTATGAATCTCTTTTCCACCCACCCACCGATCCAGGAACGGATTAACAGGTTGCTTGCCGCCTGCAAATAAACCTTACAGGTCATGAAAGTCTATACCATCAAGCGGACAATCAGAAACACCAAACGACTTGCCGAAATCGTCAAGGTCCTGACCCGATTCGGATTCCAACAGGTCCTTGTCGATACCGGGCTCTCCAGACTGTTGGATTTCGGGAAAGAAGACCCGGGTGACGATTCGACGAAGATCTCCGGGAAGCTTCCGCGCCCCGTCAGAATCCGGATGGTGCTGGAAGAACTCGGGCCGACTTTTATCAAATTCGGACAGATTCTTTCCACCCGCCCCGACCTGATTCCGCCCGAGTGGGCGGATGAATTCAAAAAGCTTCAGGACAGCTGTGCCCAGGTCCCCTTTGCCGAGATAAAAAAGGTTTTAAACAATGAATTTCCCGGTCGTCTCGACCTGCTCTTCTCCTCCATCAACGAGCAGGCAATGGCTTCCGCCTCCATGGCCCAGGTCCATCAGGCCAGACTTATAGGTGGACAGGATGTGGTCATCAAGGTTCTTAAACCGGGAAACCGGCAGCTGGTGGAAGAGGACATGGCCCTGGTGGAAAGCCTCGCCCAGCTCCTGGAACAATATTTCTCAGATCTCGGTTACAGCCCGGTGGCTGTGGCCAAAGAATTTTCCCGGGAACTATTAAAAGAAGTCAACCTTATCTATGAGGGGCAGTCCACCGACCGGCTCCGTCGCTACTTCGATGATGATCCGGACATCTGCTTTCCCAAAGTCTACTGGGAGGCAACCACCAGAAACGTTCTGACGCTGGAAGAGATCAAAGGACGCCTTCTCTCAACCTTAAACCCTGAAGAGATGGACAAGACCGAACGCCGCGCCATTGTTGCCCACGGAACCAACGCCGTGTTCAAACAATGTCTTCAATACGGCTTTTTCCATGCCGATCCCCACCCAGGCAATATCTTTCTACTGCCGGGAGCCAGGCTCTGTTTCATCGATTGTGGAATGACAGGTCAACTGGACAAACGGACCGGTGACCATCTGACCGATCTTGTGGCCGGTGTCATAAAAGGTGATATCGACCGTCTTTGCCGCGTGGTCATCGAGCTTACCGATGCCGACCCGGCAATCGTCGCCAAAAGGGAATTCCGTTCGGAACTTCAAAATCTGGTAAGTCAGGTCCAGGAAACCGAACTCCAGAGGCTGGACATCGCCACCCTGCTTTCTGATTTTTTCAGCATGCTGCAACGCTTTCACGTACAATGCCCCAGCGATCTGCTCCTGCTGACCAAGGCACTGACCATTATCGAGGGAGTAGCCGAATATTTCGATCCCTCCTTTGACGTTCTAGCCCATGTCGAGCCGCAGATCCAGGACATCGTGACCCGGCGCTACGGTCTCAATGCCTTAAAAAACCGGGCCTTGAAATCTCTTGTCGGCTACCTGCAGCTCCTGGAGGACGCTCCCGGCGATATGCAGCGTTTTCTCGATTACATCCGACACAGCCGTTTTACCCTGAATCTCGAGCTCAAGCGTATTGAACACCTGGCTGAAAAGATCGATCTCGCCAGCCGCACCATGGGAATGTCCATGATCATCTCGGCCCTTATTGTCGGCTCCTCGATTTTGATTCTGGCGGATCGTATCACCCATCATCCCGGGATTCTTGGAACCATAGGCATTATTGGCCTTATTCTGGCCTGTATCTATTCTGCGGGCTTTGTCGCCTCGTTCCTGCTTCCTAGAAAAAAAAAGGATTGAATGCCCAGGGGTGAATTGGCGATAAAAGGTTAGGAAAAGCCCTTGCAGATTGCCGCAAATGAATCGGCAGCAAGACTCGCCGTTCCCACAAACAGACCGGAGATCCCCTCTACTGCGGCATACTGCCAGGCGTTTTCCACATCCACGGCCCCACCGTAAACAATGGGACGTGCAGGTTCTATTCTGGCTATCTCGGAAGCTGCCTTGGCAATCTCGTTCGGGGATTGAGGAATGCGAAAATTCAGGGCGTCAACAGGGCTGTAGGCTATGATCAATTTTTCGCAGTCCATATCCTGCAAGGCCTTCAGCTGCAACAACTCCTCAGGCTTGTCGATACAGACGATGGGAACGAGTCCGGCATCAACCGTTTCCTGCACCTTGTTGATAATATCCTGCACTGTTTCATGAAAATACCGTCTACGCTCGGAATGGCCGATGATCACATAGTCCGCCAGCCCTCTGACCATATCGGCGGCCACCGCTCCGGTATAGGCCCCCTTTGGGAAAGGTGAGATATCCTGGGCAGCGAGAAAGACATTTGTGAGATTCGTCCTTCGCAGGGCACCGGCAAGCCCGTCAAGATAAATAAACGAGGGAGCGATAATAACGGTCAGGTCGGGAACCGGCTGATAGAGGACGGCAAATTCTTCCAGCCATTTGGTTGCATCTGCAAGCGATTTATAACTTTTCCAATTTCCGATCACGAACCGTGACATCATATCCCTCCCCTAATTTTAAAATTCATCCGGCTCAAGTGCACTTATCTCTTACGTGGGAGGCGAGGTTCATCGCTTGTTGTCGCATCCCGGATATCCGCCTGGGAACCATATCAGGCCCGTAGGGTTGCGGCCGTAAACGATGAACTTCGCCGGGTGGTTACTTTCAGCTTTACCAAAGCACACGAGCCTTAATCCTTGCCGGCAATCTTCGCATCAATTCTCGCCCTGGCTTCGCTTTCCGAAAGCGAGCAGATCCTGCATCGTTTGGCCCTCGATTGCAGACCGCTGACAATGGTAATCTCCCTTTTGGGAATCTTGAAAAAAGCCGCCAGAAATGTGATGACTTCCTTATTTGCTTTCCCTTCAACAGGTGGGGCGGTGATGGCAAGCTTTAACGCATCACCGTGAATGCCTGTCAGGCATGTCCTTGAAGCCCTGGGCTGCACATGGAGGTTTAATATGAGACAGCCATCAGTTTGAGTGGATAAAAACGGCATATCTCACAGAAAGGCACTATCAGGAATCACCGGCCTCTGTATCCTTATCCTCCGCCACCACGCTCGCCTCTTCAGTATGAAGGGATTCCAGCAGGTCAAGTTCCATATTGAGCTTGACCAGCTCTTCCTGGTTGACCGTCCCGTCATCGGAAACCACCATGCTTTGAAAAAGATCAGTATAATCCTCTTCGTCCTCTTCATCGTCCTTGAAGATATCGAGATTTTCCAGGCAGAGGTTCAGAACCGTCCGCAGATCCTCACGCACCTGGTTCCGCTTCATCTTCAATCTCTCTATCTCTTTGGGATAACGGGCCAGTTCGTGAAAAGTATCTTGGCGAAGCTTCTCGGCATCCTTCCGGGCCTTTTCAAGGATTTCATGGGCCTCATCTTCACTGCTTTTTTTCATGTCGCGGGAGAATTTCTGGGCCGCAAGCAGTGTTTCCCTGAAGTCGATTTCCACATTTTTCTGCTCCGCCCATTTGCCTTCCACCTCTGCCAGCTGCTTGCTGAATTTATCTTTTTCCTTCCGTTCAATTTCGGCCTGCTTTTTCTCTGCTGCTATTTCTTCCCTGGCTGCCGCCAGTTCTCTCTCTTTTTCTTCCTTCTCCTGCTCCAGCTCAGAGATATTTTTCTCCAATTCATCTATCTTCCGGGTAAGATCGGCATTGTGCTCATTGCTCTTATCAAGGTCATCCTTCAGCCGATTATTTTTCTCCATGAGTGCGGAGATGTCTTTATCCAGGAAGGCGTGTTTCTCGATGTGGTCCTGTTTTTCTTCAATCAGGTTCTCGATTTCCTCGTTCTGCCGCCTGACCTCTTCGAACAGCTCGAAGAATTCTTCCGCGATCATTTCCAGATAGGCCTTGACCTCAATAGCATCATAGCCTCTGAATTTTACAACAAATTCCTGATCCTTAATCGCCTGCGGAGTGATAGCCATGTTGGATCTCCATTCAATGCTAAGGTTAAGGTATAACTTCCCGGCTAACTATATTTACTTGTAATTATACTTCTTTTTTCAAGAATGTGCATCTACCGATCGAATCGTATTCTAAATACGTTTTTATATCTCCCTTACATTGCAACATGTTTTAGGGTGGGCACCAAAAAACTCTGCAGAAAATAGATAGCCATAATGGCAATGAACGGAGAGAAATCAACGCCTCCGATACTGACAGGAAGGACACGCCTGATTCTGCTTAGTACAGGTTCGGTGGCCTCATATATAAAGCGGACGATGGGATTATACGGATCCGCACTCACCCATGAGATAACAGCCCTGGCAATGATCACCCACATATAGATGGTGAGTAGAAAATTTACCAGTTGCGCCACGGCCAGGATGAAATTATTGGCAACAAACATTATTCGCTCCTTTTTCTCCTCTTATACCACAAGGGCATAAGTTTCGTACGAGCAGGCAAGCTGCTCAACTCAGCTTTATACCACAAGGGCATAAGTTTCGTACGAGCAGGCAAGCTGCTCAACTCAGCTTTATGATACCTTGCACCCGGCTTCAACCTGGTCGGCGACAGCGGAAAGGACCAGTCGGTGTTTGCCCTCCACTTCCATTTTGGCGGCTAGCAGCATCCCATGGGACGTCACTCCCATCAGTTTCGCCGGTTTTAGGTTGGCTACCATGAGGACTTGGCGGCCTACCATGTCCTCCGGGGTATAGAATTCCGCGATTCCGGCAACAACCGTACGCTCTTCCGGGACCAGGACTGTAAGTTTTAACAATTTTTCAGAATTCTTTATCCTCTCGGCAGCAACTACTGTGGCAACGCGCAGATCCACTGTCCTGAATTGCTCGATGGTAAGCACACCCTCCTCTTCCACCTTCCCGGTATTCTTGCCTTTGTGCTCTTTTTTGGGTGACGGTGTTTCAACAGCCGCCTTTTTCATCTCGACCCGCGGGAAAAGGGCTTCAATCTTGTGCACACAAGCACCCGCCGGCAACAATCCCCAAGAGCCGCCTTTCTCAAGATCCGAGACCAGTTTGTCCCCTTGTGAGAAGCCCAGGCCCTCGGCCATCTTTTGGCAGGTTGTGGGCATAATGGGAGTAAGCACAAGGGTCAACAGCCGTAGACATTCCGCCAGATTATAAAGAACGGTGTCCAGACGGGACTTCCTCCCTGGATCTGTTGCCAGAACCCACGGTTCATTTTTTACGATATACCTGTTGGCAAAACCGATCAATTCCCAGATGGCTTGCAGACCAAGATGAAACTGAAAATTGGCAAAGGTCTCCCGGTATCGGGAAAGCATCACCTTGGATGCAAGCCTCAGATCCTCGTCTTGTCCCTCAGAAGCGGCATCCGGCTGCGGAACCACACCTTTTGTGTACTTCAAAATCATTGCCGTGGCCCTGCTGTACAGATTGCCGAGATCATTGGCCAGATCCGAGTTTTTTCTGGCAACGACAGCTTCATGACCGAAACTTGCGTCAAGTCCGAAGGACATCTCCCGCAGGGTGAAATACCTCAGGGTGTCGATTCCATATGCTTCAACCAACTCCCGTGGTCGAACCACATTGCCGATACTTTTTGACATCTTGGTCTCATTGACATTCCAATATCCATGGACATGGAGTCGGGTAAACGGCGCAAGTCCGATGGCCATGAGCATGGTCGGCCAGTAGATGGCGTGCGGCTTCAAAATATCCTTGGCAATAAGGTGTTCCGCCACCGGCCAGTACTTAGTAAACTCGCCCCCGTCAGGATAGCCGATGCCTGTCAGATAATTGATCAGCGCATCAAACCATACATAGGTGACGAACGACTCGTCAAAGGGCAGTTTGATACCCCACGTGAGTCGGGATGTCGGCCTGGAGATACAGAGATCCTCAAGCGGCTCCTGGAGGAAAGACAAAACCTCGTTGCGATATCTCTCGGGAGTGATGAACTCGGGGTGGGTCTGGATATGATCGATGAGCCGCTTCTGATACTTCGACATCCTAAAAAAATAATTCTGCTCCGTGATCTCCTTCGGCGGTACCTGATGATCGGGACAGTTGCCGTCAACAAGCTCCTTTTCCGTTAGAAAACGCTCGCATCCTTTGCAGTACAGGCCGGAATACTCGTCGAAATAGATATCGCCCCGATCATAGACGTATTGCAAAATATCCTGAACCGTCCTGATATGCCGGCTCTCGGTTGTCCGGATGAAGGTATCGGGGCTTACATCAAGAAGCGGCCAGGTCGTGCGAAAGAGGTTGCTTATGCGATCCACATACTCTTTGGGCTTTATCCCCTGTTTCGCCGCTGCCTCGGCTATCTTATCTCCGTGCTCATCGGTCCCGGTCTGGAAGCGGACATCATCGCCGCAGAGCCTCTTAAAGCGGCAGTAGGTATCGGCAACAATAGTCGTATAGGCATGTCCGAGGTGCGGTTCGGCATTGACATAATAAATAGGGGTCGTGATATATGTGGTCATTGATTTTCCGTACTTTTGCGTTTCCCAGACTTTTCAGTCCTTACTAATTCATAGCTTTGCCACTCTTTTTTGCAAAGCTCTTTCTCCTCTCCATCCTTATTGCCGACAATAATGGATTCCAGCAACGGGTTTTGTCTTTTCACCTGAAAGACTTCTTCCCCAATCTTAATGAATCCGCCCGGTTTCGGCATCCCTTTTCTTTGCAGGCGATAGGTGTCGTACTCGTAGGTGAGGCAGCAGAGCAAGCGATTGCAGACTCCCGAGATCTTGGAAGGGTTCAACGGCAAATCTTGTTCTTTAGCCATTTTTATGGAAACGGAATCAAATTTCTTCATAAACAGCGAGCAGCAAAGTTCACGTCCGCAGGTGCCTAAACCTCCAATCATCTTGGTCTCATGCCGAACGCCGACCTGCCGCATCTCCACCCGTGTCCGGAACTCCTGAACCAGGTCTTTGACCAACTCGCGAAAATCGACCCGGTTATCTGCTGTAAAATAAAAGATAATCTTGCTGCCGTTGAAAAATCTTTCCACCCGGACCAGACTCATCTCAAGACTGTGCTTGTCGATGAGCCCGTTACAGATGGCAAAAGCATCATTCTCTTGTTGCGCAAGATTTATATATCTCTGGGCTTCATCTGCGTTTGCCCGTCGTACGATCAACCATCCGGCCCGTCTTGGACAATTGCTTTCCCGGCAGGAAGGTGCCGTGTTGAGTACCACCGCCGGTTCGATGCCATGATCGGTCCGGACCATCACCGTGTCATCTCTTTTCAGGTCAAGTGTCTGCGAGACAGCTGTAAACTCTTGGCCATCCATACGAAACCTGATCCGGAAGAAGGCCAGATCCCCTTCCGAGCCGGAAAAGTCTGGAAACACCCCTTCCTGCCCCGCCTGGTTTTCGGTCACCTGACCGTTTCCGCCTTGTTCTTCCGTCTCCGGCAGCGACTCGGGTGCATTATTTCCGTTGGTAATATCCGTTGTCATATAAAACTCTATCTTAAAATTTCCAACATTTTGGTAATAACCATTAATTCACCGTTGGCTACGGAAAAACAACATAAGCCAACTGTTTAAATTATTACTCTTTTGTTTGTGTTGCAACATACGACCCTTAGGAGAAGAAATTTCCAGCAATGAAGCAAATCAGAATTTTTTACCCTCATTTCTGCAAACGGAACAGGAGAACTTCGCATACCAATGTTCGATTGCAATTCCTGGCAAGTTCCTTCTCTGCCTGGTCAACGGCTTGCAATTTTTCGAAAAGCTTTTGGGATTGCCCGCCTTTAGCTCCCCCAAAATCCGCCACTCCCTCTTGTCTGTCGCGGGAAGAGGGAACCAGCATATCGCGTATCCATATCCGTATCAGACCAAGAAAGGGGATAAGATTTTCCTTGAGATCTGCCATGTTCTCAGCCGCACGAAGCACTGCCGAGACGCCACCGTCCGGGTCATTTGCCGAATCCCTCACAATAGTAATCACTTTTTCCCAGGTCTCCACCATTTCCATCTCTTTGAACAGAAGAGCTCGCCCCGGGCTTCCTTCGGAGAGCCTTGCCAGAAGCACCACCGTCTCTTTTTCCAGATCCTTGATCCGCTGCTGCACAACCGTTACGGTATCATTCATGCTCAACGGGAAAAAAGGAATGATCTGACATCTTGAGGAGATGGTTGCCAGAATGTTCTTCGACGATTCCGCCGTCAGGATCAGCAGGTTGCCCTCCGGGGGTTCCTCCAGGGTCTTCAATAGACTGTTGGCTGCCTCCCGCCGCATGGTATGGATATCCTCCAACAGAACCACCCGGACCTCCGACTCGTAGGGCGGATAGGTCAAGTCCCGGATCAACCCCCGGATCCTGTCTATCTTGATTGTTCCCTGTTCGGGCCTGATGACGACAAAATCGGGGTGGTTGCCGGATTGAAATTTACGGCAGGAAGAGCAACCTCCACAGGCACCGCCTTCGATTCTTTGACGACAGTTCAGAATGGCTGCTACCATCCCGGCAAACAACCGTTTACCCACTCCATCGGGTCCACGAAAAAGAAGGGCATGCGGAATCCTTTCTCGGGCAAGCGAGCGTGACAAAAGCAGCTTCGCCTTATCCTGCCCCAAGAGACCCCTGAACATGGGAGTTTCGCTCTTTAGTACGCTCTTTGCAGCCGTTGTCTGAAATGCCAAGCCTCAACTCCTTAAAAAAGCGACTGTTGCCTGGAGGGTTTGGCTGTATCGACTCTGGGCGCCTCAGGCTCCTCTTCCAGAGCATTGAGATACAGGAAACGTTCCAGAGATCGCTGGTAGTCGCTCCAGGCATATTCCCGGCCGGTAAACTTTCGTCTGAGCTGCTCCATCAGGTTCATCTTCGAGTCCATCTCGTCAATATGGTTGAGTAAAAACGCTTCGACGGTCATAGGCACAATGGGAGAGCCGAATTCTTGCCGGCCATGATGGCTCAGGATCAAATGTTGGAGCCTTATCAGCAGATCCTCGGGAAAATCTCTGAGATTGCGGGCTTCTTGGGCCACAAGCTCACTGCCGATAACCAAGTGCCCCTTCAATCGACCTTCGGGCGTATACTCGATAAGTCCAACCTCGGCCTGCAGCTCCTTGACCTTGCCGATATCATGAAGCAGTACTCCGGCAAGCAAGAGCGAACGATCGACACCGGGATAGTGGGAAGAGAGGAAATCGGCAATCCGGGCCATGGAGAGGCAATGCTCCAGCAGGCCGCCGACATAGGCATGGTGAATTCCCTTGGCGGCTGGAGCCGTCTTAAAGGCCTCCCAGAGTTCTCCTTTCTTAAAAAACCGCTGCAGGAGTTTTTTGATATGAGGGTTGTGCACAGAACGGATTAACTCCTGTATGGCTTCTGCCATTCCGTCCATGTCTTTCGTGCTTACGGCAATGAAATCCGCTTTGTCCACATCATCTTCCGATACGACCTCCACGTCATCCACCCTCAGTTGCGGCTTCTCCCGGTAGGATTGCACCTGTCCCGAAAGACGGATGAAGTTTCCAGGCTGACATTTTTGGCTCAAAGCCTCGGCATTGTCCCATATGGGACCGGTGATCTCGCCGCTTCTGTCCATAACGGTCAGGATAAGATACGGCTTGCCGGCTTTGGTTTCAGCGATACGCACCGATTTGACCAAAAAGGTCTGATCGATACGGTCTCCGTCTTTCAGATGGTCAACGAAACATCTCTTATCCATCGCCCGTCCTTTAGCTCTGATCTTCTCATACTTACAGACAAAAAGTTTAAAATTAAGTACTATACTCTCCAACACTGGAAAATGCCCACTTTTTTCAAGAACCCGGATTTCGTATCAGGCCGGTCCGTGCCAGGTTCGAGTTTTTTGGCAATGCACGAGAATCAGCTCTGTCCATGGCCAAAAGAATGGGAAAGATGCCTTATCGGAAGGGTATGCAGATTGGCACGGCGTTTAAAAGAAACCAAGGCGAAGAACTCAACACTTCATCTTTTATAAAAACTGAGATGACAAAACCCCTACTGATCAAAAATACAACCATACTGACCGAAGCCGCAGCTCCGTTGATCGACAGAGGATACCTGGAAATCGCCGACGGCCGGATCTATGGTATCGGCGATATGTCCGAAATGCCCAAGGCTAAAGATGCGCTGGTTATCGACGGCAGTGGGCAGCTTGCCATGCCAGGCCTGATCAACGCCCATAACCACTGCGCCATGACGCTTTTCCGCGGGCTTGCCGACGATATGGAGCTTGCAACCTGGCTCAACGAACATATCTTCCCGGCAGAGGCCGCCCATGTCAATGAGGAGATGGTGTATTGGTGTTCCAAACTGGCCGCTGCCGAGATGCTTCTTTCAGGGACCACCACCGTTGCCGACGGCTATTTTCACTCCCACTCGGTGGCCCGGGCATTCCGAGATGCAGGTATACGGGCCGTTGTAGGCCAAGGTATCATCGATTTTCCCGCACCAGGTGTTCCCGATCCGACCCGAAATGTGGCAACGGTTGAAAGGTTCATCGACTCCTGGGTTGACAAGGATCCCTTGATCACCCCAGCTGTTTTTGCCCATTCTCCCTATACCTGTTCGCCCGCCACCTTGGTTGCGGCCAAACAGTTGGCCGCAAAACACGGGGTCCTGTTTTTCATCCATCTGGCTGAAAGCAGACAGGAGACAGGCATGCTGATTGATGCCCGCGGCTCAAGCCCGGTCAAACACCTTGATGCCCTGGGTCTTCTCGACTCCGCCACCGTCTGTGTCCACAGCATCTGGCTTGATGATGAGGACCTCGATGTGCTTCAGGCTTCCGGAGCAGCCGTCGTCACCTGCCCACAAAGCAACCTGAAGCTCGCCTCCGGTACTGCCAGGGTCAGCTACATGCTGGCAAGAGGTATTGCCGTTGGCTTGGGAACCGACGGTTGTGCCAGCAACAACAATATGGATATGTTTCGCGAGATGGACATGCTGGCCAAAGTTCAAAAACTGCACACACTTGAAGCAACAGTTCTTCCGGCGAGAGAAGCTCTTTCCTGTGCCACCGGAGCAGGTGCCGACTTGCTGGGTCTTGAGGACCTCGGCAGGCTAGCCGTCGGCCATCGGGCGGATGTGATCCTTCTTGATCTCAAGGCCCCGCATCTGACCCCTTTCTACAACGCTGACCTTCTGGTCTATGCGGCCAAGGGCAGCGATGTTGCAACGGTGATTATCGACGGCAAAATCGTCGTCCATGATAGAAAAATTCTCGTTTTCGATCTGGAGTCAACTCTTTCAAAGATTGAACAGATCGCCGCTGGAATGAAAAATACAAGCCCCATACTTTCATGAGGTCATCCCATGTCAATAAAGGCACTGGCACTTGAGTTGTACAGGGCTCAACAGAAGGTCGACCGGCTGGAAAAGGAACTGGCCCAGGCAGAGCTTAAGGACAAGGAACGCATAAGGCAAGAATTACAGATGGCGATTGCAGAAAGGAAGCAACTACGCAAAATGCTTGAAGGCACTAAAACACCCAATCCGTTTGCCGATAAAACTCCCGGCCGTTACCGCCGCTGACCGGGAGTATCCGGCTCTGCCCGGATTGACTTGCGGGAAATTCACGCCAGGCCCGAATTCAAAATATTCTTTTTGCAACTTCGTCATCTCCTGAGTATAGTTGCTCTTTCCCATTTTCTACGACGGAGAAATACTTTTCTTATTGTTTCTCGATAACATTATTTCGTAAAGGAATTTATACCCTTCTAAAGGGTACCAGATAGTATTGAACCCATAGGAGTGACGTTTCAAAAATGGAAAGACAGATGATCATTTCGGTCATGTCCAAGGATAGGCCCGGCATCATTGCCGATGTGACCGGTGCTATCTACGAACTCAACGGCGATCTGGCCGATTTGAACCAAACGGTTCTCTGCGGCTATCTGACCATGATTCTGATTGCCACGTTTGACAGCTCGGTGACCCCTGAAGATGTGATCGCCAAACTGTCCCATACCAAATCTGATATCAAATTCGACGCCATCGTCAAAAGCATAGATACCCCGATCGAAATCCTAAAGGCCCAGGTTCCGGAAAAAACATATATCCTGACCGCTCAAGGCAAAAACAAAAAAGGGCTTGTTTACGGTATCAGCTCGTTCTGTTACCAGCGCGGCATCAACATCCTTGATTTGACCACTACTTTGGCCGACAATCAATACACGATGATCCTGCAGCTGGACATGAGCCACATCACCTCGATAGGAGACGTCAGAGATGACCTTGCTGCCTATGCTAACGAAACAGGTCTTGCCGTTGTACTGCAACATAATGATATCTTTCGTGTCACCCACGAGGTGACGATGATATAGCAGGGAGGAAAAGAGAGAAAATGCTCCGTTCAGACCAGATACTTGCCGTCGTCGAGATGATCCAAAAGGAAAATCTCGATGTCCGAACCGTCACCATGGGGATCAATCTCCTCGACTGCCGGGGGGCGGATATAGCCAAGACCTGCGCCAATATTGAAAATAAAATCGTAGGACTTGCACGCAATTTCGTTCCCACCTGCGATCTGATCAGCCGCCGTTTGGGAATCCCCATCGTCAATAAACGCATCTCGATCACCCCCATCGCCTTTGTCGGTGCCGGTTTTGACAGAAAGGGCTTCGTCAGGCTGGCTCGTACCCTGGACCACGCCGCGGGCGAAGTCGGCATCGACATTTTGGGCGGTTTTTCAGCCCAGGTGGAAAAGGGCCTGACCACCACCGACCGGGAATATATCGCTTCAATACCGGAAGCCTTATCCGTCACCGAAAAGGTCTGCGCCTCAATCAATATCGCCAGCAGCCAGAAAGGCATCAACATGGATGCCTTGGACATGGTCGGCCGCACTGTAAAAGAACTGGCCGAGAGGACCCGCGATCGGGGCGGATTCGGGGCGGCAAAATTCGTCGTCTTCTGCAACCAACCGGGGGACAACCCGTTTATGGCCGGTGCCATCCACGGGGTGGAAGAGGCCGAAGCGGTGCTCAACGTCGGTGTCTCCGGCCCGGGCGTCATCGCCCGGGCTCTGGAACGTCTCATCAGCTCCTCTAAGCCCGCGGATCTGAGGTTGGATGATTTGGCCGAAGAGATCAAACAGACCACTTTCCGGGTAACCCGGTGCGGTGAGTTGGTTGGCCGTCAGGTTTCAAAAGAGTTGGGGATCGAATTCGGCGTGGTCGATCTCTCCCTCGCCCCTACTCCCACCGTGGGCGATTCAGTGGGTGAGATCCTGCATGTATTAGGCGTTGATGCCATCGGCGCCCCAGGCTCCACCGCCATCCTGGCCATGCTCAACGATGCTGTAAAAAAAGGTGGAATATTTGCCAGCAAAACCGTCGGGGGTTTAAGCGGCGCCTTTATTCCGGTAATGGAGGATGCGGTCCTGGCCGAAGCCGTCGGCCGCGGCGAACTCTGTCTGGAAAAACTCGAGGCCATGACCTGTGTCTGTTCTGTAGGTCTTGACATGGTGGCCATCCCCGGCTCGGTGGATGCCGAAACCATCTCGGCCATCATTGCCGATGAGATGGCTCTGGGTATGGTGAACAGTAAGACAACCGCCGCCCGCATCATCCCGGTTCCGGGAAAAGAGGCCGGGGAGCATGTCAACTTCGGAGGACTGTTTGGTGCAAGCCCGATTATGCCGATACGAAATGTCGGGAAATCAGGGAGGTTTATCTCCTGGGGGGGGAGAATGCCGGCGCCTGTTCATAGTTTTAAGAATTGAGAGTCCGCTTGCTGTCCTTCTCCAATCTTACCGGGCAAAATTCAGATAATCGCTCCTCCCGGGTTTCCCGGGAGGAGGACCTTGGCTACCAACCCACCGATACGAATCCGCCCCTCTTCCCCTATTTTCTTAGTTTTAATAGCCCACTATCCCACTTTGTTACAAATTTTTCCGGCCAATATGCCTCCTTACCGGCAGGATAACCGTTCCACCCTAACTGGCTGATTCTCTTTTCCCACTTCCGAAAAAACATCGCCTGGACATCAACCCAATCATTTT
>JBJKRL010000060.1:0-41783 GCA_046704745.1 Desulfocapsaceae bacterium
TTAGTATTGGCAAGGTTAAACGGTTGTAGGCCTACGTATAGCCCTTGTTTTTGAGATACTGCAAATCTTCTGACCCCTTTGAGCTTGTTTAGAAATGGAGTAACTACAAAGTAAAGATGCCCAAAGATAAGCTCTTAAAGGTGCAACAGAACTCCGACCTGATGTGTCTATTGCGTATACGTAACAAGCGTGATGCTCAGAAATTTACCCTCTGAGATTTGCTGAAAATGTTAGACACCCTGAATGCTTCGCAACAGTATTGCGTAGGCTCAATGTGGAGATTTGCCTTGGCAATAGTCAATTACTGCTAATGTTGTTTACTGAGGATGATCCTGAGGATACGAAAGATTGGCGGTAGCTATTGATTTTTTCAAACTCCTCTTACAACCGAGCGAATTGGTATAATTTTGTAGGATTTTCCAACCTTCAACCCATCAAGATAATCTGCCCACCATTGCATCATCTTCTTTCTTTCCGGCATAAACTCCGCGTAATTATAGGCAGCTCGAACACTATTCCTTTCAGCATGGGCAAGCTGTCGCTCGATAGCATCTCTATTCCATCCCTGTTCGTTCAACAACGTACTTGCCATGCTTCTGAAACCGTGGCCGCTCATTTCATCTTTGCCATATCCCATGCGACGTAATGCTGCCAATATGGCATTATTGCTCATTGGTCTCGAACCGGTTCGAGGGCTGGGAAAAACATATCGTCCATTTCCAGTCAAAGGAAATATCTCTCTTAAAATTGTCAATGCCTGCTGTGATAGTGGAACGAGGTGTAGAGTCCCAGCTTTCATTTTTCCAGCCGATATTCGCCATTCTGCAGCGTCAAAGTTTATCTCGTCCCACTCAGCATGACGGAGTTCCCCCGGTCTCACAAAGACCAATGGCGCCAGTTGCAGTGCACATCGGGTAACGATACTGCCACGATAATCGTCTATTGCACGCAGGAGTCCGGCAATTTCTTTCGGGTCGGTGATAGTGGCCATATGTTTTGCCTGAAGCCGGAGGGATAGCACCACGCAAATCGTTGGAAGGATCGCGTTCTGCTCTACCAGTGGCTACGGCATAACGAAAGACCTGACCGCAGTTCTGTTGTGCACGGCGCACAGTTTCCAAGATGCCTTTGGCCTCGATTCTTCGTAGAACCGAAAGGAGTTCTGGTGCTGTTATAGATTTGATTGGTCTGCTACCCAACCAAGGGAAAATATAGAGTTCAAGACGTCGGAGAATTTTTCCGCTATGACTGGCAGCCCAGGACGGGGAAAATTTGGTGTGCCACTCTCGGGCAATGACCTCAAAGGTTTCTATTTCTTCGGAGCATGCCGCCTTCTGTGCTTTTTTAGTGTCTCCAGGGTCAACACCCTTAGCGATCATAGCAAGGGTCTGGTCGCGTTTCTCTCTGGCTTCAGCAAGAGATATTTGGGGGTATGCGCCAAAAGCAAGCAGCTTCTCGGTACCCCAAAAACGATACTTGAGTCGCCAAAGCTTGCCACCCGTTGGGCTGACAAAAAGAAAAAGCCCCCCGCCATCAAAGAATTTTTACGGTTTTTGGGTCGGTTTGAGCGCTCGAATCTTGGTATCAGAAAGTGGTGTAATCCTTTTCGGCATTGGGTTTCCTCCATTTTTGGGGGTATCTCAATTCGGAAGGAGGTTGGATACCCCCAAAAATACCCCCAAAACATCAGGATTTCATTATACCGGAGCGGACAATCACGGACAATAAAAAACCCGTTTTCCTTGTGAGAAAACGGGGTTATATATTAAGCCGGACATTGCCGGACGTTGCGCTGGTGGCGATGCAGGGAATTGAACCCCGGACACTGCGGATATGAGCCGCATGCTCTAACCATCTGAGCTACATCGCCGAAAAGTGAAGTGAGGATAAATACCTCATCCGACCTTGGCTGTCAATAATTTTTTGGCCGGAAATTGAATGATAAAAACGGAAAAAGGCCTCTTGTTCGAGGCCTTTTCCACAATCAAACTATCCGTTTTACGTTGAGTGAAAAACGGAGCGGATTACATCATGCCGCCCATTCCACCCATGCCGCCCATGCCGCCCATCGGAGGCATTGCACCAGCACCACCAGCATTCTCCTCTGGATGCTCGGCAATGACGCACTCGGTGGTGAGCAGCATGCCGGAAACAGAGGCTGCATTCTGCAAAGCGGTACGGGCAACCTTGGCCGGATCGATGACACCGGCTTCAATCAGGTCTTCGTACTGCTCGGTCTGGGCATTGAAACCGTTGGCGCCCTTGAGGCCTTTGACATGCTCAACGATTACGGAACCTTCACGTCCTGCATTGTTGGCAATCTGGCGAATGGGCTCTTCCAAGGCACGCAGCAGAATATTTTTGCCCAGATTCTGCTCGCCGGGAAGATTGAGTTTCTGCAGGGCATCGAGGCAACGGATATAGGCAACGCCGCCGCCGGGAACCACACCTTCCTCAACAGCTGCACGGGTTGCATTCAAGGCGTCCTCAACACGGGCCTTCTTCTCTTTCATCTCCACCTCGGTGGCAGCTCCGACGTTGATGACGGCAACACCACCGATCAATTTGGCAAGACGCTCCTGGAGTTTCTCACGATCGTAATCGGAGGTGGTGTCCTCGATCTGAGTGCGGATCTGTTTGACCCGAGCTGCCAGTTTGTCCTTGCTGCCGGCACCGTCGATAATGGTGGTATTGTCCTTATCAACAACGATTCTCTTAGCTGTACCAAGATCGTTTAAGGTGACGTTTTCCAGCTTGATGCCGAGATCTTCGGTGATGACCTGACCACCGGTCAAGATGGCGATGTCTTCGAGCATTGCCTTGCGGCGGTCACCGAATCCGGGAGCTTTGACGGCAGCAACGGTGAGAGTTCCACGCAGCTTGTTGACAACGAGAGTGGCCAATGCCTCACCGTCCACATCCTCGGCGATGATGAACAAGCCTTTGCCCATTTTCGCAACCTGTTCGAGAACAGGAAGAAGGTCTTTCATGCTGGATACTTTCTTTTCTACGAGAAGCAGATACGGATCATCCAGGCTTACTTCCATCCTGTCGGGGTCGGTGACGAAATACGGAGAGAGATAGCCGCGATCAAACTGCATACCCTCAACGACCTCGAGTGTGGTATCCATTGATTTGGCTTCTTCAACGGTGATAACACCTTCTTTCCCAACCTTGTCCATGGCCTCGGCAATGATATTGCCGATGGTCTCATCACTGTTGGCGGAGATGGTTCCAACCTGAGCGATCTCTTTCTGCTCTTTTGTCGGGGTGGAAATCTTGGCAAGCTCTGCCACAACGCATTCGACACTTTTATCGATGCCACGCTTAATCTCCATGGGATTGCCGCCGGCGGCAACCAGTTTGGCGCCTTCAGTATAAATAGCCTGTGCAAGCACAGTAGCGGTGGTGGTACCGTCACCGGCTACGTCCGAGGTCTTGGATGCAACCTCGCGCACCATCTGGGCGCCCATATTTTCAAATTTTTCTTTGAGCTCGATCTCTTTGGCAACGGTTACACCGTCTTTAGTGATGGTGGGAGCGCCGAAGGATTTCTCTATCAATACATTGCGTCCCTTGGGTCCGAGCGTCACCTTTACCGCATCGGCAAGCGTGTTTACACCGCTGAGGATGGACTCACGGGCTTTGACTCCATATTTAATATCTTTTCCAGCCATTATCTTATTCTCCTTATATCAATCTCACCCGCAATGGAGCAAGTAACAGGTTTAACGTCTCTTTTATTCGATTATCCCGAGAACGTCGTCCTCACGCATGATGAGAAAATCCTCACCTTCAATTTTCACATCGGTACCGCTATATTTGGAAAAGAGAATACGGTCACCTGCTTTAACCTGCATGGCAACACGATCACCTTTATCATTGGCTTTGCCTGGACCAACCGCCATAACCTCGCCCTCTGCCGGCTTCTCCTTGGCACTGTCAGGAATAATAATCCCACCTGCAGTTTTTTCCTCTTCCTTCAGTCTCTTGACAAGAAGACGATCATTTAATGGACGAATTTTCATTACTTCCTCCTCTAAACATATGTAGTTATCGAAAAAAATTAGACGACCACCCGGATTGGATGTTGGTGGCCCTCTGTTGAGTAAGCACCCGACTATGTGGGCTACCTTTGAACACGGCAGAATATAGGGTTGGTTTTATAAAAATCAAGGGGTGGGAACAATTTTTTTATCTCCCACCCCTTAACGCCAGGCAATATATTGAAATTAGAAATTATCTAGAAGCCCTTTCCTCTCTCTTTCAGACGACACGAACCCTCCAGCCAAACGGATCATCCTTCTCACCATATTGAATCTTGGTCAACTCTTCGAACAGCCGATGGGACAATTCGCCGGTTTCACCGTTATTAATTATGTATTCCGTCCCCTTGTACGAAAGCTCACCCACGGGAGATATAACGGCTGCGGTTCCGGTCCCGAATACCTCCTGCAGGTTGCCGGCATTACTTGCAGCAATCACTTCATCAATGGTTATCTTCCTCTCCTCCACGTTCATTCCCCAATGGCCAAGCAGTTTAATCACCGAATCCCGGGTAATCCCAGGAAGAATGGAGCCATGCAGAGGAGGTGTGATGACTGTATCGTTTATCTTAAAGAAGATGTTGCTGGTGCCCACCTCCTCTATATATTTCCGCTCACAGGCATCAAGCCATAGCACCTGGGTGTATCCCTCTTTTTTTGCTTCCTGTAAGGCGAGCAGCGATGCAGCATAATTCCCGGCAGTCTTCACGTTGCCGACACCGCCTTCCACCGCCCTGACATATTTATCCGTTATATAAATTTTTGTCGGGTTGAAACCCTCCGGATAATAAGCTCCCACCGGCCCCATAATAATAAAGAAATAATACAACGAAGACGGCTTCACCCCCAGGGTCGGCTCCATGGCTATCATGGTCGGACGAATATACAAGGTCTCTCCCTCACCCGAGGGAATCCAGTCGCGCTCAAGATAAACAAGTGCTTTTAACGTCTGCAAAAGCTTCTCTTTCGGCAATCTCGGCATACACATTCTGAGTGCCGAGGTATTCATCCTCTCAAGATTGTCCTGCGGACGAAAAAGAAAAATCTGGTCGTCTTTGCCTTTATAGGCCTTCAACCCCTCAAAAATTGCCTGGCCGTAATGGAGTACCATGGCCGCCGGGTCGACCTGAAAATTATGATAGGGACAGATTTCCGCATCATGCCAGCCCTTTTCCTTGTCCCATTTCATCAGGAACATATGGTCCGTAAAATATATGCCAAAGCCGAGATTATCCTGCGGCGGCTTGTTCTTCAATTGGCCTTTTTTAGCCTTTTTTACTGTGAATTCCAGGTCTACCCACATTTCTTCCTATCTCCCTTGCCAAGCACTATCTGCTAGATACTTGCTTTTGTCAAACGACCAATATCCAATCCCACTAGGCGGGGAATGTTTCCAGTTACTCTTGCCCTTAATATTTTAAAATACCTCAGCTGTTCAAAAAAATGCAACTTCAATTCCGCTTTTAACGGTTTACTTTAGGCTATTATAATTCTTTTCTCTTCTTTCGGGTAATTATTATGCTTGGCACACAGGATATTAATATGATAGGATACAGTTGCCTAGCACTTAATATCTCTATTGATCAAGCTATTTCAAAATTATTCTGCTGTAACTTCCATTCACTGTATACTGGTGTCACCTATGAGTCCGCCGAAACCTCCGGTGAATAAAATTTCACCCATAGCACTAGGCAATGTCTTGGAGCGAGACCGACTCTTTGCCTTGTTGCACCGTGAGAGTCCAATTAATTCCTTTTGGATTTCCGGCCCGGGCGGCAGTGGAAAAACGACTCTTCTCGCAAGTTTTCTCCAAAATGAAAAAAAACCTTGTCTTTGGTATCAAGTTGATACTCTTGATAATGACCCTGCAACCTTTTTCTATTATCTTGGACAGGCAGCTGTCTCACTACAATCATGCGCCGATCTGAAGCTACCTGCACTCACACCGGAATATTTACCTCATATCGACGTCTTCATCATGCGTTATTTCGATACCCTGTTTCAACGTACCAAACCTGATACCTGGTTTGTATTCGATAATTTCCAAGATGTTCCTGACGAATCGATCCTCACACGGATTCTTGCCCTTGCACTGAAACAGGCACCGCAGCATGTCACCATCGCTATCGTTAGCCGCAATGACCCGCCTGATGCAATGGCCCGATTTATTGCCAATCAGACGATGCGGCATATCGGTTGGGACATACTGGGCTTTACCTCTGAGGAATTCAACACCTTTCTCGGTTTTTTAGGCTACCGGATCGATTTAAATGAAGCCGACAGACTCTATAATTTGACCCAGGGTTGGATCGCCGGTATCATTTTATGGTTGCAGCATCAACGAGATGACATCCTTTCCCAGATGCAGCTTGTTGATCAACCGCCTGAATATATCTTTCATTACTTTGCCGCCGAAGTTTTTGAAAAGCTCGATACCGATGTGAAAAACTTCCTGCTGAAAACCGCCTATCTTCCCGCAATGACCGAGGCCATGGCACATGATCTCACAGGAATAGCTGCAAAAGAATTGCTTGAACTCCTGCACAGGAAAAACTTCTTCCTGCAAAAACGGGCTCTGCCAGGCAAAAGTTATCAGTTTCATCCTCTCTTTCGCACATTTCTACTGGGCGAGGCAGAACGAATATTCGACTCCATCACTATCCGTAACCTGCGCAGCCATGCAGCAGAAATTCTTGAGAAGCAAGGGCAATCCGAGGAGGCTGTCGAACTTTTTGCGCAGGCAGAAGCATACGCACAAATCCAGGCTATCATCCTGGCCAGGGCTCCGGAACTGGTCGGCCAGGGACGGTATGTACCACTCTCCAACTGGATCAACTATTTGCCGACAAAACTTGTCGAGAGCGATCCCTACCTCTTGTACTGGAAAGCCGTTTCCCTGACAACGACCGACCTCAAAGAAAGCAAAGTGCTCTGCAACAGAGCCTATATACAGCTCATTGAAAACAAAGATATATTCGGTCAAATCCTCAGTTGGTCTACATCGATTGAAATTCAGATGATGTTGCGCGGCAGTTTTTTGGAAACAGATTACTGGATTTCGGAAGGGCTTCGTTTAGGTGATCTACTCTCCAAGCATCAAGATAGAAATCCCCACCTATTGTCTTATAGACTATGTTGGTTATCTGTTGCCACGTATAAGACTGATTAATTTCAGATGAATTGCTATTATCCACAGTAATCAGCAAGTCGGCAGCAGTACCAAAAAGTGAATAGTTCGGGGAGAAATCCCAGATTTGGATTACCTCAAACGTGAAAGGGCTTGCCACAGCAATAGTTGTGGCAAACAGGATAGATAACATCGCTACGAGAATTACCAGGTTATCTTTCCTCTTCATATATCTCTCCTTGTTTTTGATTTTTTATTCCTACTTGAGGTTCTAATCCCCAAAATACGGTTTTGAGCTTAGAACCCCATTTATATCCTTGCCGTTACGAACGATACATCAAAACCCGTCATTCCAGTACGGCAAGGCCCATCTTTGCTTTGCCCAACGTGATAGTTTGTATCTTGAATAGAATACAGGGCCGAATACATTGCAGTATGCAACCTATGCTAAAGGGGGTTCTCGATCAGGCCTTTCCCCCTTTTCTGCTATGTCGGAATCCGGCAAGACCCACAAGACCGGAGCCGAGAAGAAGCATCGTTGCAGGTTCCGGAACGGAACTTGGATCGACGGTGGAAACCTGTCCACTGCGAACTGCCAAACCGTAGTTAGCATAATTGCCCGTGGAGTCTAGGAACTGGCCACCGTCGCCCATAGAGAAAGTCCAAGCTGCGTCCGAATGATACACAGTCACCGTATCTGACCAGTAATTGGCCCTAAGGAGTTTTTGAAAACCTCCGGTTTTTATTAGCCCTCGTCCCGACTGATATTTCCCAGAGGTATCGTAATATCCAAGGTTCTCCAACTCCGTATAGTAGAGGTACCCCATCTCGGAGCTGGTGATGTTATATCCTGCCGTTGTAGTGCCCTCATTACCAAACTCTTCAACCCCATCGACGGTGCCGGGAAGCCGCCAGACATTATCATTCCAGGTGACTATGTAGCCGGGATTGATGGTAAAGGTCCAGGCGCTGCTCGTACTTAACCCCATGGCCCAGTCCATCTGATTCTCCCAATTAGTGTAACCATGCGTATAGTCCAGCCAGACAAGAGAATTGCCGTTATTGTTGTCCTCCCAGATCAGGTTGTAATTGTTGCCGTTGTACGTTGCCGTTCCGGTGGTCATTAACGTGGCCCGGGCCATGCCGGTCATACACAGCATGATCACCCCTACACAGATTGCTGCTGCTTTTTTGTTCATTTTCTCCTCCTTTTCCTAAAATGAAACTGGCTTGTTTTTCAAAACTCTTGGGACCAAATCTTGAAACCTTCTTTTTGACAGGCAAGTTTGGGATCGGCCATTCTCTGAAATGCATAAAGCAATACCATCCAGGAAGTAGGATGCGCTTTATTCACAATGCACTGATCTTCCGAAAGCTTACCCCGCATCCCCGGATTTGATATTCGACTTAGAAGTCAGTTTTGAAGAAGAGGGAAGAAAGATCGGCCATACAACCTACCGATTCCTCCCCGGACGCAACCCGAAGAATTCAGCAAAATGCAGAAAACTAGATTTCTAAAATCACATACATCTCCTACAAGATCCTTTGCCGATGCCTGGCGTCTTTTTAGCTCCATATAACAGGTTAGGCCTTACAAATAGTTTACAGATTCAAAAAAAATGACGGAGGAAGAATTTTTTTTAAGCTGGGGAATTCCATTTGTCTCAATAATGAATCGACATATCAATTTGCCCTGCCTTGACTCCCTCCTACCGAGATGACATAGTTAGTAGAGAGTCTTTTTGATGATCGAAAAAGGAGGACAAGCCATGGAATTTCTCAAGGACCTTGGTCTTAGGAAAAACCTTTCCGGCGCATGCACCGGGACCAAATGGATCGCCCACAACAGTAATCAGAAGATAACCAGCTGCTCTCCCATTGACGGGAAAACCATTGCCCAAATCCAGGCAACTTCTGAGGAAAATTACGAACGGATAATTGAAGAGGCGAGCAAGGCCTTTACCTTCTGGCGCACTGTTCCCGCCCCTCGAAGGGGCGACATCATAAGACAAATAGGCGTCAGGCTGCGGGAAAATAAAGGGCCATTAGGCTCTCTTATCTCCTACGAAACCGGGAAACCTATCCAGGAAGGCCTGGGCGAAGTCCAGGAGGCTATCGATGTCTGCGATTTCTGTATCGGTCAATCCCGAATGCTCTATGGGATGACCACTGTCTCGGAACGGCCGCTGCATCGCCTCTATGAACAGTACCACCCGCTCGGCATTGTCGGTATTATCACCGCCTTTAATTTTCCGATGGCGGTCTGGAGCTGGAACGCCATGCTTGCCGCCGTCTGCGGTGATGTATCAGTCTGGAAACCTTCTTCCAAGACCTCTGTTACCGCCATTGCAATCCAGAAAATACTGGCTGAAGTCATCAAAGAAAACAGTCTGCCGGAAGGAATTTTTTCCCTGGCAGTCGGCGACCGCGAGACCATAGGAGAGACGCTCCTAGGGGACAAGCGAGTGCCGTTGATTTCCTTTACCGGTTCTGTACCGTCCGGAAGGCATGCGGCACAAACCATAGCAGGACGGCTCGGGAGATCCATCCTCGAGCTGGGCGGAAACAATGCCATCATCATAACAGAACATGCGGATTTGAGACTTGCCATTCCGGCAGTCGTCTTCGGAGCGGTGGGCACAGCCGGCCAGCGATGTACAACCACCCGCCGCCTGATTATTCACGATTCCATCTATGCCGAGGTCAAAAAGCTGCTGATTAAGGCCTACAAGAGCGTCCAGGTCGGTACTCCCATGTCTGCAACCAACCACATGGGTCCATTGATCGACACCGAGGCCGCACAAACCTTTATTCGTGCAATCAAGGCAATCCGCAAACAAGGCGGTTCCATCGCCTTTGGCGGCAAAGTTTTAAAAGGCGCCCTATTTGATGAGTCCGGATGCTACGTCGAGCCCACCATAGCCGAAGTTGAGAACCACTACCCCATCGTCCAGGAGGAAACCTTTGCCCCTATCCTCTACCTGATACGGTACCAGGGAGATGTGGACCAGGCTGTAGCTCTCCAAAACCAGGCCGACCAAGGACTGTCGTCGGCCATTTTCACCACCGATTATCGGCAAGCAGAGCTTTTTCTCTCCGCCACCGGTTCCGATTGCGGCATTGCCAACATCAATATCGGCACCTCAGGTGCTGAGATCGGCGGCGCTTTCGGCGGCGAAAAGGAGACCGGCGGCGGCCGTGAATCGGGCTCGGATGCCTGGAAGGCCTACATGCGTAGACAAACAGTGACCGGCAACTTCGGTAGTGAGTTGCCCCTTGCCCAGGGAATCAAATTCGACATCTCCTGATGTTACGGATATCAGGCTGTAAGTATTTAGGATATTAATGTTATGAAAAATTTGATGCTCCCGATGAATGTAAAGGAAGTTCTCCGCCGGCACATGCTGGCCGACGGAATGGACATCATCGTCGATCTGAAAAAATCAAAGGGCTGCTGGCTTGTCGATCAGCGGACAGGCAGCAAATATCTCGACTGTTTTGCCATGTTTGCCTCCATGGCCGTAGGTTTCAATCACCCGAAGCTCACGGCGGCCAAGGCACTCTTGGGTCGCCTGGCAATCCAGAAACCTTCCAATTCCGATGCCTACAGCGAGCCGATGGCGGAATTTATCCAAACCTTTTCCCATTATGCCATTCCCGTTTATCTGCCCCACGCATTCTTCATCGAAGGCGGGGCTCTGGCGGTGGAAAATGCCTTAAAAACCGCCTTTGACTGGAAGGTCCGAAAAGGTTTTCTCAAAGGGTACAGCCGACCGACCGGCTCAAAGATCATCCATTTTCGTCAATGTTTTCATGGCCGTTCTGGTTACACCTTGTCACTCACCAACACGGCTGATCCGAGAAAAACAATGTACTTCCCTACGTTTGACTGGCCACGGATCGATAATCCCAAAATCACCTTTCCTTTAACTGAACAAAGCCTAGCAGAGGTAGCGATTCGGGAGCAACAAGCCCTGGGGCAGATTCGACAGGCCATTTCCCGTGACGGCGACGAGATAGCAGGGCTTATTATCGAACCCATTCAGGGCGAAGGAGGAGACAACCACTTCCGCAACGAGTTCTTCATCGAACTGAGAAAAATCTGTGATGAAAACGAGATCATGTTCATCATGGATGAGGTGCAGACCGGTGTCGGGTTGACCGGAAAATTCTGGGCCCATGAACATTTTTCCGTCAAACCCGACATCATCAGTTTCGGCAAAAAAACCCAGGTCTGCGGCATTCTGGCGTCCACCAGGGTTGATGAGATTGAAGACAATGTCTTTAAAGAGGCAAGCCGGATCAACTCAACCTTCGGCGGCAATCTGATCGATATGGTCCGTTTTTCCCATATCCTGAAAATCATCGATGAAGAGCAGTTGATTGAAAACGCTCGGAACAGGGGCGGCGAACTCCTGGCAGGTCTTGAAAAACTCTGTCAAGATTTCCCCGATATCGTCTCCAACGCCCGCGGCCTGGGCTTGATGTGCGCCTTCGATCTTCCGGATACGGCGCAGCGCGATCGAATACGCAAAGACCTGCTGATTGCAAATCTGCTGGTTGTCGGCTGCGGCACTAGAAGCATCCGCTTCCGTCCGCATCTGATCATCTCGGCCGATGAGGTTCAGCAGGTTTTAAAGATAGTGAGAGATGTTTTGAAAAAATGGTGACGAAAGAATGGGGAGAGGAAGAGGCAAAATAAAGATATCCCCGCCTGCTGCTCTCTCCGGGTATGAGCGCAATACCGCCGGACAACGGACGGTCGAACTGCATCAATCATCAAAATTCAGATCCAGATACGACTCGTCGTCTTCATCGCCGTCGAGCAGCGAAATCCTAATCGGATTTATTGATTGCAGGGTGTAATAGGCGCCACAGTCATCGCAGGACACCGTATCCCCAGGTTCAGAATAGAAATCTATAGCTATGTCACTATCGCAGATTTCACAAACGGCATAATTTGTTTCTTCTTCATCCAAGTCTTGGCGTCGGCTCATATCTTCTTCCTCCGATACTTCATTTGGGCAATCCCCCCCACATTTCTTTCAATATTTTTCCTTTTTTCGGCTAAATCGACACAACATTTAGGGGAAATTCAGGCTAGGTCCTCTCCTCCATGGGTTTAAAAGGAAGCATTGGGGGGCCGATATATTCGGCCCGCGGACGGATCAACCGGTTATTGCTCCATTGCTCCAATATATGCGATGTCCAGCCCACCACCCTGCTTATTGCAAATATGGGAGTAAACAGTTCAATGGGAATTCCCATGGCACTATAAAGTGAGGCGGTGTAGAGATCGACGTTGGCAAATACCCTGGTCTTCTCCAAAACCACCTTTTCCACTGCCTGGGTAGTATCGAAGTACTTTGTCTTTCCAACTTTTTTTGTTATCATCGCGGCATATTTCCTGAGCAGCCCAACCCTGGGGTCCTCACAGCGATACACCCTGTGTCCAAACCCGGGAATCTTCTTTTTCGCCGCCAGTTGATCCAACACATATTCTTCCGCTTTTTCCGGCGAACCGATTTCCTCCAACATTTTCATGACCTCGGCATTGGCACCTCCGTGTAACGGCCCCTTCAACGCACCTATGGCACTGGTTACCGAGGAATAGATGTCGGCCATGGTGGCAGCCGTCACCCGGGCGGCAAAGGTGGAGGCGTTCAATTCATGATCGGCATGCAGGATCAGGGCAACATCAAAGGCCTTGACAATCTCCTGATCAGGAATTTTGCCATGCAGCGTATAGAGAAAATTAAAGGCAATCCCTTGGCCGGCGATTGGATTTATCGGTTCATGTCCATGCCGCAGACGCTGATGCGCGGCAATAAGGAGCGGGATGCGCAGGGTCAGGCGCTGGGCCTTTCTCAAGGAGGCATCCAGGCGGATATTCCCGCTGTCGGGATCCCAGTGGCCAAGAGAGGATACCGCAGTCCTGATAACCTCCATCGGTGTCACTGCTTTAGGAAACATCCTCAGGATCATGGTAGTTTCGATGGGCAGGGACATGGAACCGGTGAAACCGGCGAGAAAGGCCCGAAACTCGGTCATCCTGGGAAGACATCCGTACCAAAGCAGATAGGCAACCTCCTCAAAGGTGCATCGTTCGGCAAGTTCTATGGCATCATACCCGCGATAGACAAGACGGCCATGTTCGCCATCTATAAAACAGATTTCTGAATTACAGGCAACAATGTCGGCAAGCCCAGCCTCCGATTGAATAATGCCATCAGTTTTCTGAGAGTTTGTCTCCATATCTTTCATTCTCATATAAAGGTATAACAGCTCCACTTCCGATCCTGCCGGTTCCTTCGGCAGCAGGCAAACCGATAAAATCGCAGATACCATGTACCAACGATGGTTCCCAATTACGAAAAACAGCTTTTCATTTTTCTTCCATAGCGTAAAACCACTGCCAATCACAAGAAAAATTTAACAGGGGCAGGCACAATCGACCTGTCCGGATCGCAAAAATAAATACGCGAAGTCATTTGAGCAAGATGAAAAAAGAGATCGGTGAGAAATACTTTACCAATAATTCTCAATCATGGCTGGATATCCCATGGAGTTTCAACCAAAGAAAAAAAAGAGGTTGTTTCGGAAAAATCTCTGCGATAGGATACTAGGGTGGGGGGCGTAACACGACCACGGCAACACGCTGCAAGGATGGAAAAACAGGAAGTTCATTCTGCAACCTCAATTCAGGAACGGGCAAGATGACATCAAGAAGAGAAGTTTACAATAGGCTGAATGACACAAAGAAATTACCGACACCCTCCCGAACCGCTTTGGAGATCATGCGCCTCTGCAGCTTGGATTCGACCTCATTAAACGATATTTCGCAGGTCATCCAAACCGATCCGGCCCTGTCGGCCGAGTTGCTGAAATATGCCAATGCAGCCTTTCTGTCCACTGGTATTCAGGTTGCATCGGTACAAAAGGCCACAGTCAAACTCGGCATGGAAACAGTTGTCAGACTGGCACTCGGCTTTTCACTTCTGTCCCACAATAAAAAAGGAAAATGCCGTGCCTTTGCCTACGACAAATTCTGGTCGACAGCTCTTTTGCAGGCAATTGCCGCCAAAACCATTGCCGCGGTACAAATGGAATATGATCCGGATGAGATCTTTGTCTGCGCCCTGCTCTCCCATATAGGGGAACTCTCTCTGGCAAGCGTTTTTCCCGACGAGTATGAGGAGATTATTGCCGACGATCCGACCATCCTCATTCGAGAAACCATGGAAAAGGATGAGTTTCAGATCAGCAGTTCCGAATTGACCGCCGAACTCTTTCTCGACTGGGGGCTTCCTGCCCACTATGCCCTGGCGGCAGGTTTTCATATGGACCTGGACTATGTTGAACTGGGCATCGGCACGACACAGAGGATCGCCGAACTCCTGAACCTTGCCTACATGATCGCCGATACCTGCCGTCTTCCGCATCACGACCCCGAAATTCTTCTGGAGCTTTCCCGAACAGCTGAAAAATTCGGTATCAACGAAAAGGACTTCGGCTCCATCTACGATGCCGTTATTGAGCAATGGCAGGAATGGGGATCACTGTTTAATATCAAGACGCAGCGGTGTAAGACCTACAGTGAAATACTTAACGGGTGATGCCGGATTCCCTCCAGTTGATAGTTAACCCCGTTGCCTCCTCAAGGGGCATAAAAGGCTCGGTTATTTGGATGAGCCATGCCGGTTTATCCGAAAATAAATCAGAGCTGTGAGGCAACCTTTTCACGGGACGCTATAAACCTTTCACAGGGGGCTTATCATCCGCCAATTCTTTTTCCACTTTCTCCAGCCACAATTTTTGGGCCTTTGGATCAAAAAAGGCGGAAGTATCATCATCAAAAGCAGTATGCAACCTGAGATCGGCCTTCATTGTCTCTTGGGACAGCCTCATGACCTGTTTGATGAGTTCCTTTTGCACCTCCTCGTATGTCTGTCCGAATGCGAGAGATCCAGCCAACTCTTTATTCGCCCGGCGGGTCATCTTATGGGAGGTGATTTCCGCCAGAGCAAAATGTATTTGTTCATGCTGCAGGACATAGCCCCGTCTTTGTGCCGGAATTTGAGGATTCCACCAGGAACAGAGAGGTTTGAATACGGCGTGAAAAGAGATATGAGTAAAGCCGCCGACATAAACCACTTTACCGGAAAATACGACTCTATTTACCAAGATCTTGAAATTTGAATCAGGATTAATGGCGATACACGAGCGGGCCTGGAGATTGTGAGAATACCTCCGAATATCAATCGGCAAGGACAGGGCCTGAAAATCTGCAATCGTGAGCTTGCGATAACCAAATCCCCTCTGAAGAGTGGTTCCGCCTTCAGCGAAAATATGGAACTGCGGACGGGCGTAGTCGGGCAGAGATGCACAGGAAAGCATAGTTACCGACAGCAGTGTCAACACAAAATATGCTATACATTTCAAACAGGTGATCAAGGCGTTCGATTTGCCTCTATCATAGTCTTTTCTGCTATACACGGGTTTGTTGCTCACCTGAGAATGGGCTGCCTTTGTTATCACTCCAGCACTTGTCAAGGTGCGGCCGGTTAAACAAACTCAGACAAGGCCGGGCCTTTGCCGTCAGCAGGGCCGAACAGGTCGCCTCAACCTATCTGCAGCTGCAGGCCGGCCTGCCGGAACCCGGGTTAAAAGTATTCGGCCTTTTCAACCGGCTTGGTCGCTTTCAATACGCGCACCAGCAAGACGGGCATCGGTGCATGGGTGACTACCTTTTCCGCGATACTTCCTATCACCCAGGCGATCTCCCCCTTGCCGTGGGTTGCCATGGCAATGAGATCATAAGAATTTGACTCGGCATAGGTGATAATCTCCCGGGCCGGGCCTCCACCCTCCTTGTATACCCAATCCACCGACACGCCCTTATCCTTAAGATTGCTGCCAATCTTCGACAGATAGCTCTCCGTCTGGGTTTTCACCTGCCCTAAATAACTCCCATAGCCTTCGGGAACGAACTCACCCTCAAACCCGGCATACAGACTGGCCACGGTCAGCAAAGTGACGTGGGCCTGCATGGATCTAGCCAGATCCTCCACCTGTGGCAGAACTTTTGCAGCCAGGTCCGAACCATCCAATGGCACCAGTATTTTTTTAAACATGGCATTCCCCTCCTCATTGCATATAGAAAACCTAAAAGGAAAACTTAAGACTGCTTTGAAAATTAGATACTTCCTTCAAAATCAAGATGCTTGGAGAAATTTTATCGGAAGCACAGACATCCGAGGATAAATTTTCCCGTACAACACAGAGATTGGACCGGTACGCGAGCCGGCGAGACTCCAGGAAGGCAATTTTAATAATTTCATTTAAAAATGCATTAAACCAATATATTATGAGTTTTTCTTTGCTATATTAAGACGTATATTCCTCTATGAATGTGTATCTGGAAAACCTCTGTGTAGGCAGCTCATTTTCCACCCTTGGGGGACGCAGACCATTTCAATCTTGGAACGGCGGGCTGGCCCTGCCATGCTGGTTTATGGAGAAATAAATTGTTTACCCGTTTGTAATTAATGATGGAAGAAAAGAGGAAAAAAAGCAATACCGATGCAGTTTAAAAAGCGGTTCGGAAATACCGGTTCAAGAAGAAAGAAAGGCTTTTAGGTTATAATCCCGACAATTCTTGCTTATCAGAGTAGAAGTTTGCTAAGATGATTTGGAGCATTTCAGATCCTTCCCGCCTAACCTCTAAAGGTCTCTCAATCAGTACCCGGCCACTGTTTTAGGCGGATATTTGAAGGTAGTGAAGCAATAGATCCCAAGGTACATTATGAAAATCGATTCTCCTACTATCTCGAATATTACCTACCTGGAAAAATTCTGGGAGCTGTATCAACAAAATCCTCAGGCCCTCGCCCTTGAGTGGCGGCAATATTTTGACGACCTTGTCCAATCCGGCCAGCCCACGGCAGAAATTTCTCCCGGGCCGGAGTTGGGGAGGCAACAACTTCGCCAGGGATTCGGCCCCGGGGGCAAACTCTGTGCCGGCTGCGGCCGGGCAGAGGCCATGTCCTTTCTGCAATATAATGTCAGCTTATTGGTAAGAAATTATAGGGTACGCGGACACCTCAAGGCCGAGGTCAATCCACTGGGAAATCCTCCGGTGTCACTGCCGGAACTGGACCCTGAATATTACGGCATGACCGATGAAGATCTGGAACTGCTCTTTAGTTTTGGGCATATTCCCGGGCAACAGTCGCTGCCCTTGAAAGAGATCATCACTATCCTCAAGGATACATACACCAAATTTATAGGCGTCCAGTTCATGCATATCGATGCCCTGGTTGAAAGGGAATGGCTGCAGCAGCGGATGGAGTCGACCAGAAATACCATTGTCCTATCCAAGAACCAACAGGTCCGTATTCTTGAGCGATTGACCGATGCAGTGGTTTTCGAACAGTTCATCCAGAGAAAATTTGTCGGGGCCAAGTCGTTTTCCTTGGAAGGAGCGGAAACCCTGATTCCACTTCTGGATCAGGCCATTGAAAAGGCGGCCGCACAGGGAGTGGACCATATCGTGATCGGTATGCCGCATAGGGGCCGCCTCAACGTTCTGGCAAATATAATGGGCAAGCATCCCCATACCATCTTCGGCGAATTCAAGGATGCGGATGCCGTCTCGAACATCGGCCGTGGGGATGTCAAGTATCACAAAGGCTACCACCGTGTCTGGACCACCGACCAAGGCAAAGAGGTCGTCCTCGACCTGTCGTTCAACCCCAGCCATCTGGAGTTCGTCGGTCCGGTGGCTCAGGGAGCACTCAAGGCCAGGCAGGTAAAAAGAGGTGATGAAAGCAGCGAAAAAGGGCTGTTGATCCTCATACATGGGGATGCCTCCATGGCAGGTGAAGGCATTGTGCAGGAGACGCTCAATCTAAGTGGCCTGGCCGATTTTTCCGTGGGGGGAACCCTGCATATTGTGGTCAACAACCAGATCGGGTTTACCACCCTGCCGGCGCAGGGCCGCTCCACCACCTACTCCAGCGATGTGGCCAAGATGCTCCAATCGCCGATTTTCCATGTAAACGGCGAGATCCCGGATGCGGTGGCCCAGTGCCTGGATGTGGCGCTGGATTTTCGGCAGGAGTTCAAATGTGACGTAGTCCTGGACATGTACTGCTACCGCCGCCGGGGACATAACGAAGGCGACGAGCCCAGGTTCACCCAACCCCTCATGTACAGGAAGATCGACAGGCGGCCGACGGTCATGAAGCGTTATACGGAACAACTGCTCTCCCTGGGCGAATTGACCGCTGAAGAAGCCGAGACCATCCGTAAATCCCGCGAACAATACCTGGAGGAGGAATACAAAAAACTGGTGACGGACAATGCCGGGGACAGTCCGGGGCTGACCAGTCTGTTCATGCCGTCGCACGAATCCTATGACGGCGGTGCCGATAACCGGGTCCCGGATGTCAAGACAGCGGTAAGTATCAAGAGGTTGCAAGGTTTAGGCAAATCGCTTACCACAGTTCCTCCCGGATTTGCCGTTCACCCGAAGATCGGCAAGCTGCTGGAGGCCCGGGCAAAGATGTTTGCCGGAAAGAGCCCGCTGGACTGGGGTGCCGCCGAATCCCTGGCCTATGCCTCCCTGATCGACGAGCAGGTAGCGGTGCGCATCAGCGGTCAGGACAGCCAGCGTGGCACCTTCAGTCATCGTCACAGTGTTTTTCATGATGTAAAAAACGGCAAGACCTATGTTCCGCTTGCCCATATCGGCCCCTCCCAGGCCCGGATCGATATTGTCAACAGCCCGCTCACCGAAGGCGCGGTCCTGGGTTTTGAATACGGCTATTCCACCGCCTCTCCTGAGTCTCTTACCATCTGGGAGGCGCAGTTCGGCGATTTTGTCAATGTGGCCCAGGTTTATATCGATCAGTTTATCGCCAGTGCGGAGACCAAATGGAACCTGTTCTCGGGGCTGGTGTTACTATTACCCCATGGCCTGGAAGGTACCGGGCCGGAGCATGCCAGCGCCCGCCTGGAGCGTTATCTCTCCCTGGCGGCCACCGACAACTACCAGGTGGTGAACCCCACCGAACCGGCACAGATCTTCCACCTGTTACGGCGTCAGGTGCTGCGCCGGATCCGCAAGCCGCTGATTGTCATGTCGCCTAAAAGCCTGCTCAGACACCCGCAGGCGGTCTCTTCACTCAAGACGCTTGCCACCGGATCTTTTCGCAAAATCATTGCCAACAACCATGACCCTGCCGACAAGGTGCAACAAATCCTTCTCTGTACCGGCAAAATCTATTATGACTTAATGCACGGCAGGCAGGAGAGGAAACGAAACGATGTGGCCATTGTTCGTATCGAGCAGCTCTATCCATTGGCAGGCGAAACCCTTCTGCAGGCCCTTAAGCAGTACCCACAAGGAATTCCGCTTACCTGGGTCCAGGAAGAACCTCTCAACATGGGTGCCTATCCGTTCATCTGCCTCAAATTCGGGAATCTTCTGAGGCAGCATTGGAAGTTTGACGAGGTAGGCCGTCCCGAATCGGCAACGCCGGCCACCGGCTCGGCGGCCAGCCATAAGCTCGAACAGGAATTGCTCATAAAACAGGCATTCAAAGATAAGGAGAAAGGATGATTATTGAAATCAAGGTACCCGATCTGGGTGAATCAATAACCGAAGTCGAAATCGGCGAATGGCTGGTGGCGGTCGGCGACACAGTTCTCCGCGACGACCCGCTGGTCGCCATCGAGTCCGAGAAGGCAACGGTGGAACTACCGGCCCCGGAAGGCGGGGTGATCGTGGAGATCGTGAAACAACAAGGCGAACCCGCTTCAACCGGCGAAATTATAGGCCGTATCGACACGGAAAAGACGGTTGAAAAAGAGGTCGAGGGTGACGCTGGAGCGCAGTCGTCAACGGAGTCGAAACCCCAAGAGATGGAACAAAAGATCATGCCATCAGCTGCGCGGGTTATGGCCCAGGAACACCTTGCAGCTGATCAGGTGCCCCCCACTGGGCCGGGAAAACGGATCTTAAAAGAGGATGCCCTGCGGGCCGCCGAGACGGCGGCAACTGAAACAAAGCAACAAGCAACAGCCCGGCCGGCAACGGCGGCAGTAAAGCCGGTACAGACAGCCCAAACAGGGATGCCGCCGGCAACAGAAGATGTAAGCGGCGAACGTCATGTCCCGATGACCCTGCTGCGCCGCACGCTTGCCGCCCGGCTGCTGGAAGCCACACAGAGCATGGCAATGTTGACGACCTTCAACGAAGCCGACATGTCGGCGGTGAAAAAACTCAGGTCCGATCTGGGCGGCGATTTTGCCGAAAAACACGGAATACGGCTGGGTTTCATGTCGTTTTTCGTCAAGGCAGCCGTTGCCGGCTTACGTGATTTTCCCATAATCAATGCCCGGATAGAAGGGAATATGATCGTCTATCGGGAGGCCTGCGATATCGGCGTTGCCATTGGCGGCGGCAAGGGGCTGGTGGTCCCGGTCATCAGAGGCGCCGAAAGGTTGAATTTTGCCCAGATCGAAAAGCAGATTGCCGACTTCGGGCAAAAAGCAAAAGAAAACACCCTCTCTTTGGAAGAGCTGAAAGGCGGCACCTTCACCATCAGCAACGGCGGCGTCTACGGATCCATGCTGTCCACGCCCATCGTCAATCCGCCGCAAAGTGCCATTTTAGGCCTGCACGCCATCAAGGACCGGCCCGTGGCGATAAACGGCGAAGTATTAATCCGTCCCATCATGTATCTGGCCTTGTCCTATGACCATCGTCTCATTGACGGCCGGGAGGCGGTGAGCTTTCTAAAAAGTATAAAGGAACGGATAGAACAACCGGATAAAATGCTTCTGGAGATCTAACCATGGCAACCGACAATAACCAAATATACGATCTGTTGGTCATCGGAGCCGGTCCCGGCGGATACGTTGCCGCCATCCGCGCCGCCCAATTCGGGTGGAAAGTAGGCTGTGTGGAAAAAGGCGACACCCTGGGCGGGACCTGCCTCAACGTCGGGTGCATCCCGAGCAAGGCCTTGCTGGAATCATCACATCTCTATCATCGATGCCTAAGCGACATGCAGGACCACGGCATACGAATGGGGGTTGTCTCGTTTGACCTTGCAGCCATGATGGCCCGCAAGGAAAAGGTCGTTAAAACTATCACCTCAGGCGTCGAATTTTTATTCAAGAAAAACAAGATTGAAAGACTAATCGGCACCGCCCGCCTCCTTGACAATCAAACCGTAGAGATTAGGGGAAAGAAGAAGCTCAGGGTCAAAGCCAAGACCATACTCATCGCCACGGGAAGCAAGGCCGCAGGTATTCCGGGCGTTGAACTGGATGGAATCCAGGTTGTATCCAGTACGGAGGCGCTTGCCTTTTCCTCCGTGCCCAAACACCTGGTCGTGGTCGGGGCCGGTGCCGTAGGCCTGGAGCTGGGATCAGTGTGGCGCCGGCTCGGGGCGGAAGTGACGGTGGTCGAGTACCTCGACCGGGTCCTGCCCACCGCCGACAAAGAGATTTCAAGCTATACCCAGAGGCTCTTGAAACGGCAAGGTCTGAAGTTTTTCTTACGGACAAAAATCGAAAATGTCGAGAAGAGCAAAAAAGAATGCCGGGTGATCATGTCCGGCAAAGAGCCGCTCACTGCCGACAAAGTGCTGCTGGCAGCAGGGCGCACACCCTGCACCGAAGGGCTGGGTTTTACAGAGCTGGGGGGCAAAACCGACAAGCGGGGATTTGTCGAGGTGGACTCAAAGTGGCGGACTTCGATTGCTGGAATCTATGCCGTGGGTGATGTGATCGGCGGAGCGATGCTGGCCCACAAGGCCTCGGAAGAGGGCGTGGCTTGCATCGAACAACTGGCCACCGGCTACGGACATGTCAACTATCAGGCGGTGCCGAGCATCGTCTATACCCATCCGGAAATCGCCTCGGTGGGGAAAACCGAAGAAGCGCTCAAAGAGGATGGCGTTCCCGTCAAAACGGGAAAATTTTTCTTCAAGGGCAACGGCCGGGCTCTTGCCCAGGGCGACACCGACGGGATGATCAAGATCATCGCCCACCAGGACACCGACCGAATACTGGGAGTCCACATCATAGGTCCGCAGGCCGGTGATCTGCTGGCCGAGGCTGTGGTCGCCATGGAATTTGCCGCCAGCAGCGAGGATCTGGCACGGGCCTTCCATGCCCACCCGACGCTTTCCGAGGTAGTGAAGGAGGCGGCGCTCAACGTTGAGCAGGCGGCCATTCATGGATAAACCTAAGAGGAGATCATATGCCGACGAATCTTACCCATAAAATACTTAAAGCCCATTTGATCGCAGGACAACTCAAGGCCGGAGAAGAGATCGCTCTGCGGATCGATCACACCCTCCTGCAAGATGCCACCGGCACCATGGCAATGCTCGAGTTCGAGGCTTTGGGTCTGGATAGGGTCCGGGTCGATCTTGCCGCTCAATACGTCGATCACAACCTTCTGCAGACCGATTTTAAAAATGCCGACGATCACCGGTACCTGCAAAGCGCCGCTGCCCGCTACGGCATCCATTTCAGCCTACCGGGCAACGGCATTTCCCACCAGGTGCACCTGGAGAACTTCGGCAAGCCCGGCTTGACCATGATCGGCTCGGACAGCCATACTCCTGCCGCGGCCGGCATGTCCATGCTCGCCATGGGCGCCGGGGGTATGGATGTGGCACTGGCCATGGCGGGACGCCCGTATTATCTGCCCTGCCCCAAAGTGTTGGGGGTGAAACTGGTCGGGAAACTGCCTGAATGGGTCAGTGCCAAGGACATTGTACTGGAAATGCTGCGTCGCTATGATGTCAAGGGATGCCTGGGCATGGTGGTGGAATATTACGGCCCCGGCGTGGCCGCCCTGACGGTTGAAGACCGGGCCGCCATCGGCAACATGGGAACCGAACTCGGCGCCACCAGCTCAATATTTCCATCCGATGACAACACCCGCAGCTATCTGATTTCGCAACAACGGGAGAAGGATTGGCTCCCAATGAGCGCCGACAAGAAGGCCTCCTACGATGAAAACGACGAGATCGATCTGAACCGTGTCGAGCCGCTCATTGCCTGCCCGTCTTCACCCGGCAATGTCGTTGCCGTAAGCGAAGTGGAAGGCACTCCCGTCGACCAGGTCATCATCGGCTCCAGTGCCAACAGCGGACTCAAGGATCTGCTCCGTGTATCGCGCATCATGGAAAACCGGCACTGCTCTTCCCGGATGGATTTCAATATCAATCCCGGAAGCCGCCAGGTGCTTGAAAACGTGATAGCAGAAAACGGCATCATGGCCCTGATGAAAGCAGGGGCCAAGATTCACCAATCAGGATGTCTGGGTTGTATCGGAATGGGCCAGGCGCCGGGCACAGGACAGGTAAGCCTGCGGACCTTCCCGAGAAACTTTCCCGGCCGTTCCGGGACAATAGATGACAAGGTGTACCTCTGCTCGCCTGAGACGGCAGCGGCGGCAGCTCTTAAGGGGAAGATCACCGATCCGCGAAAGTTGTCGGAAGAGATGGATTATCCGGTAATCAAGGATCCAAAGCAACGACAGGTGGACAGGTCTTCAATAATCTTTCCTTCCGAAGAACTGTTTGCCACCGAGGTCGTGCGCGGCCCCAACATCAAACCCTTTCCGGACCTGCCGCCTTTACCGAAAAACCTGACCTTGAAGACAGCCGTCAAGGTGGAAGACAATATCTCAACAGATACCATAATGCCGGCCGGCAACAAGGTATTGCCCCTGCGCTCCAATATAGAGGCCATCAGCGAATTTGTTTTTTATCAAATCGCACCCGATTTTCATACGCGTTGCCGCACGTTAGGGGATTGTGTGGTGATCGGCGGGGAAAATTACGGCCAGGGCTCCAGCCGCGAACATGCCGCTCTTGCCCCCCGTTATCTCGGTGTGCGAGTTAAAATTGCCAAGAGTTACGCGCGCATCCACAAGGCAAATCTTTGCAATTTCGGCATTATCCCTCTGACATTCAAGGATCCGGCAGATTATGACCTCATAAACGATTCATCTGTGCTCGAATTTCAAGACATCCGGCTCCGTATTGAACAAGGGGCAACCGAGATTCCGGTCCTGGTCGACGGCAAAGAAATTACAACCGTACTTGCGGTTTCCGACCGGCAGCGACAGAGTCTTGCCGCCGGAGGAATTCTCAACCTGGTTCGTCGGGAGTTGAAAGGCTGATCATCATCTTAACCGACTTTTATTACCTGAGTACCTCTGAACCCCAACCACATGAGTCAGAAGGGGTTGGGACCACCTGTTTCGCGACTGCCTGAGGCCAGGCAAGCCACAAGAAAGCCCCCATGAAGGAGGTTATGGCGTCCCGCACGACAGATGGTCCCATCCCGGGGTTAGGAGAAATCAGATTTTATTATGAGAAGTCCAGTTTAATACTCATCCAAATGATGCCATTCGGCATTCTCAAGCCAGTTCCCCGGCTCCGGCCGCGACACGAACTCGACTATATTCTCCATGATCTTGAGATGATTGCCCTCAAACCTGGCCAACTGCAGAAAAATCTCTTTTTCCTCTTGGTCCTTAGCCTGCTCGGCTTTTTCCTGATAAAAGTCCCGGCTCCTCTCTTCGATGGTACAGGCCTTGCGGAATTGATTTGCCGTCTTGGTCGTATCTATACGAATCTCTTCTTTGATCTCCTTCATTGAGACAAAGATGTTTTTGACGTTTTCCAGGATCTTGCTGTCCACCGGTTTTTCCTTCTGTCTCCTGTTCAACTTTTCAGCTACCTTGTAGTGATAGACCTCATCATCAGCGAGCATTGTGAATATCTTGCCAAGACCGGAATCCTTGCTCTGCTCTGCTAATTGTCGATAATAGTTTTCACCATCTTTTTCCATCTGCATGGCGAACTCATAGATGTTCATTGAAACCTCCTTGTGGAAACAGATTATTGTGATGTGCCTTTGCGGGTCTTGCCAATGTACTGAAATGGAATTTTATCACAACTCTGAGGATGAAGCCAAAACTCAAGCCCAAAATTTTCATGACTAACCAACAAAAGTTAGCTGTTGTTCACCCTTCAGTTGGTTTCAGAGGATGATTTAAATCCATTTATGATTACCACCCATCCTCAACATGTCTGGAAAGGAGATTGATGGAAGTCCAGACTAAGCTTCAGTGGTAATTATAAATCAATTTGTAATCTTATGGGCCTTGCTCCCTTACTATTTCTCAATTGACGATAATTCTCCTCCAGATCTTGACTGTTCATATTTCATATCTACAATTCATCAATAATATCCGTTATCGATGAAGAATCCGGCGATAATCGCACGAAATTATAATAATATTTTTTTCTGATTACCACTAATCTTCAGGTAAAAACGACGGGGTTGTAGCCACCCCATTCACGGGACGCCATAAACCCGTCCATGGGGGCTTGACTGTGCCCATCCAGGGCACAGACACCCGTGAAAAGGGTTGCCACAATCCCTCTTTACGTACAAAACTGAGATTCAGTGGTAATCAAATATTTTTTTAAATCATTTTGTATGACAATCAAATTTCCATTTGCTGAAGTACCGATTGCCGGGATTATATTTTCTTGTATCGCAAACACGTTTCCTCCTTGCAATGCAAACCGTGTTGCCTAGCTTTTGATGCGATTGTTGGAAATTGTATGATCTTTTGTTTGTCGCAAACCTGACAAACTTGAATAAGGGGAAGATTCACAGTTCACCTTCAGGATAACATTAGAGCCTCAATAAGGAGACCTTCCTATGAGTATTCCAGATATTCCCACAATAGCGGAAATTAGTGGTCAGACGAAAAACGGGCTGAAGTACCATATTATGGGTACAGTCCAGCAAACGTTGGTTATAGATTTACAACCTGGCCAGGTTATTTTTTCAGATGCCGGTGCGATGTCCTGGATGACACAAACAGCGACGATGAAAACCCGGACAAGCGGCGGACTGGGCGGTATGTTCAAGCGTGCGGTTTCGGGAGCGACAGCTTTCATTGTAGATTTCAACGTAGATGACGGATCGGGACAAGTTGCCTTTTCAACAGATTTTCCCGGAAAAATCCTGCCGATTGAACTGGAAGCCGGGCAATCGATTATACTGCACAAACATGCTTTCCTTTGTGCCGAAAAAAGTGTCACGCTGGATGTATTTTTCACCCGTAAATTTAGCGCCGGCTTATTTGGCGGTGAGGGATTTGTTCTCCAGAAACTTACCGGACCGGGGATGGCCTTTGCCGAATTGGATGGGGACGCCGTTGAATATCATCTCGAGCCAAATCAAATAATGCGAGTGGAACATGGTCATCTTGCCATGTTTGAAAGCAGCGTCACCTTTGACGTTGAGATGATCAAGGGGGTGACCAACATCTTGTTTGGCGGAGAAGGTCTCTTTCTGGCGACACTTAAAGGCTCGGGAAGAATCTGGCTCCACTCAATGACTGTGAGCAAGATAGCCCATCGCATCCAGGAATACATCCCGTCAAAATCAAGCTGACGCCACACCTCCTGGCTCGACTGAATTTATTCTCCTTTTTTGCCTTCTCAAGAAATCCTATAAGAGGACCAACCGCTCTCTGATCACCGATTTTCGCAAGCGCTTCGGCAGCAACACCTGCGAAATTGGGCCGGTAGAGCAGCGAGAGCAGCGGAGCAACGGCACGACCGTCTCCGATCAAACCGAGGCTCCTCACAGCATCAAGCTGCGTTCCATAGTTGGGATTGTCGAGCAGTAAAACAATCCTGTCTACTGCACGGATGTCTCGAAGCTGACCGAGAAGCACCGCAGCCCGGCCCCGGACATTGCCATCTGGATCCTGAAGTAAGGGAAGAAGAAGATCTCCTGCGGAAGGATGATGTCTCCGGACCAATTCTTCTGCTGCCATCATCCTGTATTCAGCCCGGGAATCGTTCAGAGAATGGGAAAGCTTCTCTGGAGTGGCGGAAGCAATAGGATCCTTTACAGGTTTTCCCTTATCTTGATAGATTTCATTTAAGCCGAGCAGAAGAACAGCCACGAGCACGCTGATAATTACCTGCCTGGATCGCGCAAAGCCCCAAGGTGATACAGACCGCCGAATCTTAGGCCGAGCAAAATGCCTATAACACTACCGACAGGCAGAAGGACATAAAAAGCAAAGGCGGAGAATAACCTGTCGAGTGCATCGCCACCCATACTCATAAGGGCCAACCCCGATATGGTCAGCGACACTGTCTCCAGCACACCCAAAAAAACAGCTGCTATGCGGTGTGGCCTCTGCATATTGGTCATATTGTACCTGAATGTTTTTTACATCTTTCCCGACCTGAAGATTGAAATGATAAGCCACAAGCCTAGAAGCGTTGCAATGCAATAGCTTGTAATGCCAAGCAGAAAGGTCAGAGAAACGACGACCCCGCCCAGGGAGATTTCCATTGACTTGATCGGAGAATTGAGCACCAGGGAACCGGCGATGGTCGAGGCGGCAATGATGATTGCCAATATTGCCCGGTTGAGGCCCCGTTCCAGCTTGTTCACCGCAGGATCAAGGCCGCTGTGGCGGATCTCGAGCCGGTGCCGGCCCTCGGCGGTCCGCTTGAAGATGGCATGGGCCAGCCGCGGCATCATTTTCAGATAGGAGCCCATGTTCCGGGCCTCTCTGTCCAGATTTTTCAGGAGCTTCTGGGCGTCGTAGCCTCGCTGCACCAATTTCTTGGCATAGGGCCGGGTGACCTCCAGGATGCTGGCATCGCTGCCCAGGATCTTCCCGAGACCTTCCGTCTGGACAAAGGTCTTCAGAAGCAGGAGCATGTTGCGCGGCAGGCGGATTCGGTACTTGTAGGCCAGGCGCATCACCTGTTCGTAAACATCCTTTACCGCAATGGTCTGCAGAGACCTGCCGTAAAAAGGTTCACTCATGTCCTTGAGATCGATGCGGAACTGCCTCAGGTTGAAGGTGCTGTCGTCGATAATGCCCGCATCGCGGAAGGCGTCCATGATGATGTCGTAATCGTGCTCGGCATACCCCAAAAAGATATTGGCCACCTGCATCATGGCCTCCTCGTCCAGATAGCCGATAATACCGAAATCGACCAGACTGACGCGGCCGTCGTACATGACTATGGTATTGCCGGGGTGCGGGTCGGCATGGAAAAAACCGAAATCCATCAACTGGCGGGAAAAGGAGCGCAGGCCGATCATGGCGATCTCTTTGGGATCGATGCCGGCCTTACGGATTTTCTCCACCTCGTCCATCTTGATGCCGTCGATATACTCCATTACCAGCACCGATTTAGCCGTATGTTCCCAATAGACATGGGCGGTATAGATCTCTTTGTGGGTCTTGAAATTGGCGGCGAATTTATCCATATTGCCGCCTTCGATAAACATATCGAGTTCTCTGAACACCGTCCTTTCGAACTCCTTAACCAGATTCACGGCCCCGATAATGCGGGCAAATTCGAACATCTTCTCCAGTTTTGCCGCAAAATAACGCATCACCTGGATATCATCGCGGATTTTCTCTTCGATCCCCGGCCGGATAACCTTGACCGCCACCCGGTGACCGGTTAAAAGCCTGGCTTCATGCACCTGGGCAACCGATGCTGCGGCAAGAGCTGTAGGGGAAAACTCGGAAAAGAGCTCATCCAGGTTCGCTCCTAGTTCGGTTTCAACAACCGATTTGATCAAGGCAAAGGGAACCGGCGGGATGCTGTCCTGCAGCTTCCTGAACTCCTCAGTATATTCAGGCGGAAAGAGATCGGCCCGGACACTCATTAACTGACCGAGCTTGATGAAGCTCGGCCCCAGTTCTTCGAGCATTCTGCGGATGCGGACCGGCGAGTGAAAGGCCTGCTGCACTTTCGAATTTTTATCGGGATCGCTTTCCTTCCGATCCTTTCTGAACATGAGTTCAATGATGTTGCCGAAGCCGTGTTTGATCAAGACCCGGGTGATGGCACCGAAACGACGAATTCCCCTCATAGCATCCGCTTCCCTTTATATTTTTGGTTCGTGGGCTCTCTCACTCCCGGCTTTCAGCCGCAGGTTCCACCTTGTCCCAATGTTTGGCAATCTCCTCGAGTTTGGAGGCCTCGGAAACGTAGCTCTCCACCAGACCGCAGGCCGTGCATACATAATTATCCAATGCAGCAATGGACAGCAGACTGATGGGAATGGCATTTCCACCGAACGGACCGCTCTTCAAGGGAATATCGGCACCGGAATAGACCTCATTGGACCCGCATTTCGGGCACTGACCTTTTTTCATCTTCTCCTGCTCCTAAGGTTGAATTATTTTTTAGAATACACACAAGTCCTGGAAAAAAGTGTGAAGGGTCAAACGTAAGGCCACGCATGAGGATCATGCAGAAAAGGCATGGTTGACCCTTGTGTGTCCTAACACCCCACAAAGGGGCAGGTACCTTCACGGAATTCATTTATACAACGACAAATGAATTCCTAAGGCACGAAACAAGATCCATCTTATCTGATCGAAACAGAGGTGGCAATTTTTTTCAGACCTGGCTTTTCGCGTCGACGTGTTTCCTTCTAGCCTAAAGTGTTTGCCAGAGCTGCCTTCAAGCCATATAGTGTATGCAATCCGTCAGTTTTGCAGTATTTATTTATTGATAGACACGCAAGCATGATACCGGCCCCGCTCGAACAACAGGCGGCCCAGGAGGAGAAAACAGATGATAAACGGAAAAGACGGAAAACACATAACACTTGCCCATTTTCTGGCGCAGCGGCAACAGATGCACCCGGAGGCCAGCGGCGAGCTGACCCGGGTCATACTCCAGCTCAGCACCGTTGCCAAGATCATTGCCAGCTACGCCCGCCGCGCCGCCTTGCTCGGAATTAAAGGAATTACAGGCGAAACCAATATTCAGGGCGAAGAGGTCAAACAGATGGACAGCCTCAGCAATACCGCTTTCATGGAGGCCTTCGAGTATGTCGATATCGTCGGTGCCATTGTCTCCGAAGAGATGGACAACCCTTTGATCCTGCACGCGCAGAACGATCATGCAAAGTATGTCGTGCTGGTCGATCCCCTGGACGGCTCATCCAACATGGAAGTCGATTGTTTGACCGGATCGATTTTCTCCATCAGGACATTCAAAGGCTCCCGGCATGAAGATATTCTGGAGAAAGGTGACGACCAGGTCGGGGCGGGCTACATCATGTACGGGGCCTCTATCCTCTTCGTCTATACCTTCGGTGACGGAGTTCATAGCTTTGTCTTGGACGAGTCCATTGGGGAATTCGTCCTCGATCATGCGAATATCCGCATGCCGCCCCGCGGGAAAATCATCAGCACCAACTTCGGCAACCAAATAGACTGGTTTGAACCGGCCAAAGCCTTTACTGATTCCCTTCTTACAGACACTGAAAAATCCTACTCCCTGCGCTATTCAGGAGCCCTGGTGGCCGATCTGCATCAGATTCTGCATCGCGGAGGAATCTATTATTATCCGGAAGATCGGAAGCGGCCTTTAGGTAAGTTGCGTCTGCTTTACGAATGCGCTCCGCTGGCAATGATTGCCGAACAGGCCGGAGGAGGCGCCACCACAGGGAAAACACGGGTCATGGACATAAGTCCGGACAATATCCATCAGCGTATCCCCTTTGCCATCGGCAGCCTGCAGGAAATAGAAGAATACAAGAAGGCCTATGCTGAGTTCTTTAAAATTTGATTATTTAGTTTCCATCCGAAAACAAGGGATTCGAAGTCTCCGATTATCTGGTTTGATATTGAGGCGTTCGAAAATTGTTACCGCAGGCATATACCTAGTTTCCATCCCGAAACGAGGGATTTTCTTCTGAATCTAGACGCGCGAAGAATTTTACCGCAGGCATATAATTGATATCGGAGTCTTCGCTTACCTCCGAGGATAAAATTTTGAGCGCAACGACGAGTTAGGTGAAAAGCGCCGTTTTCGGATGGAAACTATTTAGTGGTTTGAGATGGCCTGCCAGCCAACGAAACCTTATAAATCTATGAGCGGAGCGGGTGCCCCGCGGTATCGGCATTTCCGGCCGTTTCGTTTCATTTCATACCATCCGCGTATTATCGGATTTTCTGATTACCACTAATGTTCAGGTACTGATCAAAGGGAAGAACTGTTCGTTTCTCGGGACACCATAAACCCATCCCTGGGGGCTTCTCTGCAGCCTTCCAGGCTGCAGAGACCCGTAAAACGAACAGTCCCCCCCGTTCAGATAGGCTGAGTTTCAGTGGTAATCGGGTCGGGTTTTAAACTTTCCCCACAGGGATCCTCCTTTGAAAAATCGCCTGGTATATCCTTTTTCGATCAACGACGCACTGAACATCACACCGATGCCGATGAGGGCCAACGCCGCCCACGCATAGCAGTTGTGCATTCTAAACGCCTGCAGACCAAAATTGCCAAGACTTATAAGCGCCATGAGTAATCCGAAGATGAAGATCGATTCTTCACCCACCAGTGTCCCTGAGGCAACGGTTGCAACTGCTGTAAGCACACCCACTATGGAGATCACGGGTGATGGTTCAAACCAATGGGCGGCAACCACGGCAAGCAATGAGAGCACGGCTGCAGCGTTTTGGTATGTGACAGCCCACGAATCATCTATAATCAGGGATTGTATTCCCAATACCGCCGCAATCGGCAAAAGAATTAAATAAGCCATTGATCCCTGGCTCAAAAAAAAGATCCCCGGATACGACAACAGACAGATAAGCCAGCCGGAAGCCAATCCGATTAAGCCGCTTATCTGGCACAATCCTCTGATAACCGTTTTTTGAGCAAGTCTCCCCCAATGAAAAGCGAGGTAGGCACCTGCCAGGGCAAGCATGAACCCATAAAAGTTCGAGCCGACCGAATAAAAAAGTGTACGACCCAAAAGAACGGCAAGCGGACCAATGAGCATGAGCCGCGCTGCACGGCCTTCAAAACTGTCGAGACGGAAGTCTCTGCCCAACAGAGTACTGTCAATCCAATAGATCAGAGCGGCTGTGACGGAGATGATGGCACATACGCCGAGACCTTCGCGAATGGGAATCAAAATACAAAGGTTGGCAATGGTGAAGACACCGGTCAACAAGACGGCCTTGGAACGTGCAAGAATTCTAAAGGCCAGATAGCTCACCGGAACCAAGACAGCCAGTGTCAAACCCGCCACCGCCATAACCTTTGATGAGGTCATAAGCGAGAAGACAAGAGGTGTCGGCATCCCCAAAGGCGGGTGGCCGAAGAGGGAAAAAAACATGGCACCCAACTGAGAGGCTACTACCGGAAAGGTCGCTGCAGAAAACCCGAGAAAGGTGCGCGCGCCTTTCTCGTCGTTGAGCAAGGTGCCGGTGGCTACACCCAAGAGACCGAGCAAACCGCAGATGGCCAGCATGATCCAGTGGCGCGTCATGGGGGTGAAAGAATATACTCCCTGGTACATGAATGTAATTGCTGCTATGGCCAGCACGATCCCCCCGCCCCAACGCAAAATCCGGGTCAACTCCGGTGTCGATTGCGGCGCCACTGAAGCAGCTGTAGTACCATATTCCAGTTTAAAATCAGAAGCCTCGTGAATGCTTTTTTGTCTGTTCTTTTGTATCATTGGTTTTCCTCCCCTTTCTGGCTCGGAGTTGCAATAATTTGGTTGAGTGTTCTGCGCAAAGCCTCCTTCTTCTCTGTTGTCTCAAACTCTTCCAAGAGAAGATCGCAGGATTCGGGCGCCGTCTTACCGCAAAGTTCCTGGGCCGCGACATCCGTTTCCCAGCGGGCGAGCAGATTGTCTATATCGTTTTGAATTCCACCGTCGGCATTTTGTATTGCACACGCAGCTTCGGCACATGCCTGACGGCCGGAGAGATTCCGATGCCTGCGTTTCAACGCCTCCAGTCTTTTCAGGATGTGCTCCACATCCCGAGCCATTTTGTGTTTAAGACTGCCGGCCTCCTCCAAATCGTCCTGTACTTGGCGGTAAGCCGCCTGAACCTGCGTCATCCTGGCAATGCAAGAAAGGGCTTTGTTTTCATCAGTGGCATGTACTCGTCGGGCACGCTCTGCCCATAATGCTTCCTGCTCGCGCAGACGGACAGCCTCTTTCTCTAACCGAACAACTTCGCGGTCTACCTGAGCCGATCTGACTTTAGCCTTGGCCACCACCCGCTCATACTCCCGAATATAGGCGACAGAGAGGGCCTCTTTGTTTTCAATTCGATCTGAAAGAGACTCAACATGGGAATGAACAGTGATCGCAAGTTTTTTTAAAAGCTTCATATCTACCTCCTTTGTGGTTGCAGTATTTGGATGAAAAATGTTCCACCCATGGAATTCCACAAATTGTGCCAGGAGGAGATATTTATATTTATCTGTTAAAACAATATGTTGGTCAACGATAGGCTTGAACGCAGTCGGCATGCCCGTACATTAAATGTACAATTATCGTTCATCAAATGTACATTTCCCCGAGTTACGAACTCGGAGGATAGGAAAATCCAACCAGCCGTTTACAGATGGAGATGGTCTGTTATCCTCATTGAACGTCTATATGTTTTTTCACGGTCCTTCGATCTAGCCGGGTAACTTTGGCAACAGCCTCATAGGATCCCAACCGGCTATAGAGCGCCCTGCAGTAGTCGGAGAGGATCGACTGAGCGGTGAGACCGTCACTGCTCAAACCAACAGGGGATGGATCGAGAAAATCGGCAGGTATTTTTTGCTGATGCCATCGATAGCTGTTTTTCAAAAGGATACTGCGTACACACTGTTCCAATTCTCTGACGTTACCAGGCCAGGAGTATCCTTTCGGTTGATGCTTTTGCAGGTAGTCTTTTATCTTTTTAACGACCCCCTCCGAATCCCGCCGCAAGATTCGCCTGACAATAAACGACAGGATAATATCGATCTCGCTGCTGTCTTCGGCCAGACGTTTTCTCAACGGCGGCACCTCGATGATATCCGAGCAGAGTCTGTAGTAGAAATCGTTACGAAATTCATCTTTTTCCCGCAATTCGTTGACATCTTTGTTGGTAGCGGCAATTACCCTCCCGGAAAAACGTTCGGGTTTGTGACTGCCAACCGGGGTGAAAGACCTTTCCTGCAGTACGTGCAGGAGCTTGATTTGAACAGGGATGGAGACATCTCCAATCTCGTCCAAGAAAATGGCTCCGCAAGGACTGCAGCGGGAAAAGACGCCGCTGTGGTTGTCCACCGCACCGGTGAAGGCACCTTTCCTGTGGCCGAAGAGTTCCGATTCGATCAATTGTTCAGGAAACTGGGAAAGATTGATCGAGACAAAGGCCTGAGTGAAGCTTTCGCTGAACCCCCCCGTCTTTTCGTTAAAGGGAATGAAGCCGGACCTGCCGACGGCGGCCGCGGCAAGACCTTTTCCAGTGCCTGTTTCGCCCAGAAGCAGGGTGGAAAAATCTTCCATCCTCTCCCAGAGATACTCGTTATATAAGGAGATATCTTTAGTAAAGATGTTGTCCCACAGACTTTCTTTCAATTCACGGACACAGGGACTCTTGCCGGCTATGCCGTTAATGAAGTAGTACGCCCTGCGCATTTGAAAAAAAAGGGCTAAATAATGAAGGGCCTCCTGTCTCGTAAACCCGAAATCAGAAAAGGCCTGCAGGACCTTGGCGGCGAAGGTAACGCGGCAGGACGAACTGCCGACCTCGACCTGCTCTTCGATGAGCCGGTCGAAATCATCACAGTAGGTGTGAAAAAGGAAGAACAACAGCCCGTATTCCACAAGCAGTGCATCTCCTTTACCTGCTTCTAAACCATGGCCGCGCCGTCTCCCCATCTTTTTGATCTTTTTCTCGACCTTGGCTATCAGGGCGGTAAGCACTTCCTCATTGGCCGCCCGAGGACCCAGGCCGGTCAATTCGAGATCCACCCGCTCCCGTTCTTCTCCGAACGGATTGGCAAAGGCGGCCTTTTTTAATTTGACGAAAAATTCCCGATCCTCAGCATTCATAAAACACCTCCCGTTTGATCATAAAATGTACATTACCTGTACATCAAATGTCAACAACGTGACAGCCTCTTCCGATTGTTATTAAATTTGTCTTTCTATTTTAGCTTGTTACCTGTTGTTGGTTTGATGGCATGATTCCTGCGATATCAGGCTGCAAAGATATCAACCGGAAGAGATGTATGAGTTCATTAGCACAAGGAGATCTGTATGAAACGTAAACCAACTAAACATAACAAAGAGGTCGAATCAGGCCGGGAAAGTGTCATCCTGATACATGGGCTTGCCCGCAGGAGCTGCTGCATGCGGCCTTTGGCCCGGGCGCTGGAGAAAAAGGGGTATAAGGTTGTAAACCTCGATTATCCGTCTGCTCACCTGAGCGTTGAAGCCATAAGCAAAAGATTTCTTCACCCTGTGGTACAGGAGGCCATAGGCAAAAGCCGTGTGGTTCATTTTGTTACCCACTCAATGGGCGGCATCATTGTGCGGAGGTATCTCGGGCAATACACTGTCGAACGGCTCGGAAGGGTTGTCATGCTGGCCCCTCCCAATCAGGGAAGCGAACTGGTAGATCATTTCAAGAATACGTTTTTCTTCAAAAAACTCCTGGGACCGGCAGGCGGGCAACTGTCAACTGCGGCAGATGCACTGCCGAGCCGGTTGGGCCCTGCTGCCTTTGAACTGGGAGTCATTGCCGGCAGCCTCTCCTTCAACCCACTTTCAAGCTGGCTTTTCGACGGCGTCAATGACGGCAAAGTGGCGCTTTCCCGAACCATGCTGGCGGGAATGCAGGATATGTTTGTTGTGCGCTGCAACCATACATTTATTATGCGGAGCCGAAGAGTCATAGAACAGACTACCATCTTTCTTGAGACCGGTTGTTTTTCAAGAAAAACAAGTGCCATTGGAGCAGCCTGCGGTATTCAGGGGTCGGCTATTAAGCGTGCAATATGAAACACCTTTGACTATAAATGATTCAAGGAGCAAAAAATGAATACTAAAGTGGAAATCAAGGCGGCCCGGAGCAAATTCATCGCCATGGCGATAACTTATTGCCTGGGGGTCTTCAATGACAACTACTTCAAACAGGCGGCGATGCTGATGGCGGTCTCCGCCGGTTTGAGCCGATTACAGGGCACCGCCACGGTACTCTTCGCCCTGCCCTTCATTCTCTTCTCTTCCTATGCCGGCTGGTTTGCTGACAGGTTCCCGAAAAAACGTGTGGTTATCGCCACCAAGGCCCTGGAACTTGCGGCAATGCTCATCGGCGCCGTGGGAGTACTTACAACCAACTGGTACTGTATACTGGCAATGGTCTTTCTGATGGGTCTGCAGTCGACCCTGTTTAGCCCGGCGTTAAACGGATCGATACCGGAACTCTATCCGACGGAGTATGTCCCCCAGGCCAACGCCATACTGAAACTGGCCACAACACTGTCGATCCTTATCGGCATAGCCTCAGCCGGACTCTGTCTCGATCAACATACCATCCATTTCGGTACACTGGCCCCCGGCTCCTCCATGGTGGCCCTGGTTGTCGTCATGGTGGCGGCAGTAGGCTTTTTAGCCAGTTTCTGGGTGTTCAGCCGTGCCTCATCAGCAAAAGACAAGCCCTTCCCATGGTTCGGCCCCCTGACCTCCCTGAAGGATTTGGCGGATCTCTGTTCTGATCGGCAGATGCTCACCGCCTTCTTTTCCGACAACTTCTTCTATTTTCTCGCCACAATCGTCGTGCTGACCATCAACACTCTGGGTCTGAGCCAGCTCGGATTTTCCCGGACCGTCACCAGTCTTCTCTCAGTGGCGCTGATGCTGGGGGTCTGCGTGGGATCGTTTATCGCCGCCCGTTTCGTATCCATGGATCGCTGGTCGAGGTTTCTGGCTCCTTCTATGCTGGGAATGACCGCAGGGCTTCTCATGGCCGCATCCACCATCCTGCTGCCCCCATCCGGCAGGCTTATCTGGATCATCGCAGCCCTGACCGGCTCAGGAATAAGCGGCGGGATGTTTTTAATCCCGGTGGCAAGTTATCTCCAGGTAAAACCAGCGGAATCTGATAAAGGACGAGTCCTGGCAACAGTTAACTTCAGCGGCTTTATAGGCATCATGCTGGCAGGAACCCTGTTTACGGCACTAAACACCTGGTTTTCACCGGCACAGGTCATGCTGTGCCTGTCTGGATTTGCTCTTTCTGCTTCCGCTGTTCTCTTTCTTTTACTGCATTCCGACTTCAATCCTTTCCCGAGGTTTTTTCAGGGAATATTTCGTTTTGTTCTGTCGCTTCGCTATCATGTTGAGGTCAAAGGTCTTGAGAAGATCAATGAGGAAGAAGGAAAATCACTATTGTTTCTGCCTAATCATCCGGCCCTCATCGATCCTGTGATCGTCATGTCCGTACTCTATTCCCGATTTCATCCTCGGCCGCTGGCCGATGCCGACCAGGCTGCAGGTTTCGGCACCCGTTTTCTCATGCAGTATATCCGGCCCATCACCGTTCCCGATATCAGGACCAACGGGCGGGGTAGCCGGGATCGCATCAGGGAGGCCCTGGATGAAGTAACCGACAGCCTCCTGGCCGGAGAACACATCCTCCTCTACCCATCCGGACATCTTTCCCGAAGCGTCAAAGAAGATCTTGCCGGGAACTCCGGAATCGAATACATCCTGAACAAGGTCCCGAACGCCCAAACGATCCTGGTCAGAACCACCGGTCTATGGGGAAGCAGCTTCAGTTGGGCCAAAGGGACAGCACCTTCCCTCTTGACCAATCTCAAGCGCCTTCCAGGCTTTTTGGCCGCCAATTTCCTCTTCTTCGGACCACGACGGCGGGTGACGGTCGAGCTGGTCAAGGAAGAGAGGCTTACCCACATGGCAGGCAGGCAGCAAATCAATACCTTCCTTGAGGATTTCTACAATGCCCGCCCGGAAAGCAATACCTTCGTTCCCTACTATTGGTGGCAAGGGCGCAAACCCCGAAACATGGCTGAACCGGAACAGAAAAAAATAAAGGGGGATAAGGCCTGCGTTCCACCTGCGACCGCCAGTCTGGTGATGGAAAAAATCGCAGAATTGAGCGGGCAGCAGGTCACAGGTGAACAACGTCTTGCCAACGATCTGGCCATAGACAGCCTGACGTTGATGGAGCTTGCCGTCTGGATGGAGGGAGAGTTCGGTTTGCCGGTCAACGATATTGCAGCTCTTGAAACCGTAGACGATTGCATTCTGGCCGCTTCAGGTCAAATCCTGCATGCCGCTTCCCCCGCGACCAAAGCCATACCCGGAAAATGGTTTGAAGACCTGGACGGCCGCTTAACAATGAATAAGCATTCCACCATCACAGAACTCTTTCTTGCCCAGGCTAAAAAGCATCCTGACAAGATCGTCCTGGCAGACCAACTCTCCGGAACCAGGACATATCGCCAGGTCCTAACGGAGATCCTGGTGCTCAAACCGATCATGGAGGAACTTGAGGGAGATCATGTCGGCATCATGCTGCCCGCCTCTGCGGGAGCCGGCATCCTCTACCTGTCACTGTTGTTTGCCGGCAAGGTCCCGGTGATGGTCAACTGGACGGTGGGTGTCGGCAACGTTCGGCACGGCCTGGAACTCACCGGGACAACATGCGTAATTACCGCCCGCGTCCTTTTCCAAAAGCTTGCCGGCCAGGGAATCGATCTTGATGGCGTTGAGGCAAACTGGCTGTTCATGGAAGATATTGCTGTCAAGATCGGCCTCAAGGCAAAAATAAGAGCTGCTGTCATGGCCCGGATCGGTGCCAGCCCCTTGAAAAGGGCCCGGGTTCCGGAAACCGCGGCAATCCTTTTTACCAGCGGCTCCGAGTCACGGCCCAAGGCAGTGCCGCTCAGCCATGCCAACATCATCGCCAATATGAAAGATTTCACCTCCATTGTTTCGTTTACCGGAAACCACAGGCTCTTAGGTATGTTGCCGCCTTTTCATTCGCTGGGCCTAGCCGGAACCATTATCCTTCCCCTCTGTCTTGGGCTAAAAACGGTATATCATGCCAATCCAACCGAATCCGGGGTGCTGGCCGGCCTCATCGAGAGCTACCGCGTCTCCATTCTAATCGGCACCCCAACCTTTCTGGCAGGCATCATCAAGGCTGCCTCCGGGCAGCAGTTAAAAAGTCTCCGGCTGGTCTTTACCGGAGCGGAAAAATGTCCCGAACATGTGTACCAGTCATTGAATCGTGCAAATCCTGCGGCAACTCTCTGTGAAGGATATGGGATTACCGAGTGCTCTCCTCTGGTCAGCATCAACAGAGTGGAAAATGTTCGCCAGGGGACCATCGGCAGCATCATGCCGTCCATGGAGTATGCCATCATCGACCCGGAGACCTCGATCCGGACCGGTGTTGACCGCCAGGGAATCCTTCTGGTCCGCGGGCCCAATATTTTTAATGGGTACTACCCCGGCGGCAATGGAGCCGGATTTACCGAGTTTGAAGGAAAGCGCTGGTACAATACCGGGGATTTTGTGGTGGAAGATAGTGATGGTATCCTCACTTTCTGTGGCCGGAAAAAGCGCTTTATCAAGCTGGGAGGGGAGATGATCTCGCTGCCGGCTATCGAGAACGTGTTGCTGGGTCATTTTACAGGTTCCAGTGAAAACGGCCCGACGCTTGCCGTCGAAGCGACACCGACCGACGAACGGCCGGAGATCGTGCTGTTTACCACCCTCGGCATAACCCGGGAGGAGGCCAACGATTGGATTAGAAAGGCTGGCCTATCACCGCTGCACAACATCAGGATAGTGAGAAAAATCGAGGTCATTCCTGTTCTTGGCACCGGTAAAACCGACTACAAACTTTTGCAGAAAATGATAGCAGCCTGACGATCATACTACGTAATATTTGACATCAAAGATCATTACGCTATAGTACCGAAATGGCCAGTCATGACAAAAAACATGATCCCATTGATGCAGAACAAAAGGACGACATCCCACTCTAATCTCAGCCAGACTGACCCAATGAAAAGATCAGCCGTTCTCCTGACAGTCCTCTTTGCAGCACTCTTTATCCTTGCGGGCTGCTCGGGTTCCGCAAATACCGGACAAAGAAATATTATCATAGATGACGCCCGGATCCTGGCTCCCAATCCGGCTTTAATGAAGGCCTATGAAGAGTACAACAATCAGTTGCTCAAAGAGTATCGCATCGACCTGAGGGTCATTACAACAAACAGCGACGAGAACATCAACACATTTGCCAACAGGGCCTTTGCGGTATTTACAAAAGAAAAGACCACCAGGAGCGGCAGAGCCCTGCTTCTGGTGATCAATGCCAAGCATAATCTGGTACGCCTTGAGGTGTCCATGGCCTTGGAACCCATTTACACGGACGCATTCATCTCCTTTATTGAACGGCAGCACATGGTGCGTTTTTTCCGGGATAATCGTCTGGATGAAGGTATTTTTGCGACAACCGAGGCCATGTACTCACGGGCGCAGAAGGCTGCCCAGGGAAAAGAATTCATGGCAGATATGCCAAGCCAATCCATTGGGGGCGGGGCAAAAAGAAGCGCCGATATCGGGAGGAAGGAACTGAATGTTAAATCAAAAAAGGATATCTCACTTCCCTCTTCCGCCTCTCCTAAAGATGTCCTACACGCCTATATCGAGGCAAGAAAAGAAGATAACGACAATCCGGACCTCTCCATCTTTACCGATGAAACCAAAGATTTTTTTCACAAATGGACGGTAACCCCTGTCCAGATGGATAACGAGGTTCGAGCCTTTGAAAAATGCTCCGGTTCTGAAACCGTGATCGCGGATGATCGACAATATGCGGCAATTATCTATCCAATCGAGCAACGAAAATGCTGCCCGTATCTCTTAAGAAAAGAACATGGCAGGTGGAGGCTTGATTTTGCCACCATGAACAAGCTTATCCGTTTCAATACCCAGGAGAAATGGCATTTCATTCTCAAGTGGAAGAAAAACTTAGGTAAAAAACACTATGCCTGGCTTTATCAGAGGCAATACCTGCCAAAGGATGTCCAGGCTTTGCTCGACCCTTATCTTTCCGCCTTTGTTGACAATATTTATGATTCCAATGGCTTTGCTTATGATTACTGGAAACCGTCGGTCTTTAAGATCCTTTTCCAGGAGTTCAATGACAAGGGAAAATACGTGGGAACGTATATCGTCAAAATGCATTCACGGGGACCGGGCGCCAGAGCCGGTTTGCAACTCGGAGACAGGATCATTGCCGTGAACGGCAGGACCATCCAAAAAGGTGATCTCGATTTTATCAGCAAGACAATGCTCTTAAAAAAGAACGGCGGAGAGGTCGATGTCAGAATCTCCCGGCTGGAAGACGGCACAATGATCACAAAGGATCTGAAATTGGTTGCTCCGAAACGAAATTAAATGGACAGTCAAAAAACACCTTCCCCAAACAGCAGGAGCTCTGACGCTCTCAACCCGGATTTCTCATGAACACTATGTCAATTTGTCTTCACTTCAAACCGGACAAGTCTTTTCGAACAAACTGTTATGTAGTCAAATTTACACAGTGTTCACCAAAGGCGCCCTGAAAGAAGTGCCCTTGGGGTATCAGTCCATGCGGCGCCATCTTCTTCAGTTATTGGCAGTGAACATAGATTACTATCGGAGTCGGAGTTTATACC
>JBJKRL010000061.1:0-3464 GCA_046704745.1 Desulfocapsaceae bacterium
TCTCCCAAAGTTCTCGTCCAAAGACAATATTTTTCTTTCCATCAAGGTTCTCATCTACAATGGATATTTCATCAAGGGCCCCGTCCACTTCCTTGAAGGCGCGTGACATGGTCATCTTGGTATATCCCAGAATATTGGCCATTTGGGTAGGGGTTGTCCGCTCTTCCCCAATACCACCCTGGGTGTATATCCAGAAGAGTGCCAATGCCTGGGTGGCCGGGCTGAATTTTTGGACGCGTTTACGCTTCTGACGAAAATACTCACGCAGGTCGACGGCGAGAACTGGCAGATACAACTGATTGCCTGGGACAATAAACTGGATGCCTGCCTCGATCAGCCGCTTTCGGATATAGGCACTAACCTGCTCCCGAACATACACGACATCACCACCCCATTTTATCTCGACCTGTTTCAAGTGTTTGACAACGATGGAAGGCGGTCGTTCTTCATCACTGAAGTCAACCATTAAAAGGAATTCCAACCCTTGAATTTTCGCAAGATAATAGACGTAGTCATCCTGCAAGAAGAGGGGAAGGCGCCGCGGTCCTTCTTCCCATTTATGCAAGCTCACTGTCACATTGAGAGTATCTTGCAAATATTGGACAACCTGGTCGATCATTATAGTTCAACCCCATAACATTTTTTTTGCAAAGTAACACTACCAAAGTTACTGTGCAATATGAATGTTACCTTCTTCTATTTATCTAAATTAACGTACTTGTTCATTGGGCGGTCAGCTATCCTTTCCCTGTGTCTGGAAAATGTTGTGATCTATTGAGGTGCGACATAGCCCCAACGTTCAACTGCTTGGTAGTTCGGTTGGCGGGAGGAAGGTGTAGAATTCATCAGTCTGTTTCAATGCATCTTGGGCGGTAATGAGTTCTCAATCGCCTGCCTTACAAATTCATATTGTTGCGATCAACCCGCTCACATTAGCCAGCAATATTGCTCACCGTATCATAACGTTACTACGGGATGAAAGCGCCAGTGATTACAGTTACAGCCGTCAGCTTTCTTAGAAAGTGTTTAATGGCCAATGTAATCTAATTATGAAAGGATATCGCCAAGGTGGCCCTGCTGGCTTCAGTCTCCGCAGAATGATGGTGGATGAATCTGGAAAGCCGAAGCAAGAGTTGGCAATAGGAGAGCGCAAAAGTCTTCAGACCGATCGGGTGATTCTGGTTCCCGGTTCTTAGATGGAACAGGAAAAAATACGCTGGATATACAATCAATTTATTAACGGATTATCCAATCACCAGTATCAAGTTGGGTACATATGCTCCATTTTGTTTGTCGGTCTCCTCTGTTGGTTTTGATTCTCATGGTAATCCTTATATTAAAGCTCCCAATATGAAATTTTCTGCAAATCAGACGCAGAATTTTTTCGAAGACGTCTTGTGGCATCATTCTGTGCTCAAGGATATTGCATGGGGAGCTAAGATTACTTGGTTTCAATACACTTCAAGAAATATGTTCACCTATTCAAATACCCCAGAATCCCGAAATAACTGTATGAAATTTCTGATGAAAAAAATGGAAAACCTAGCCAAGACAATCAATGCGGTTTTGATTGTAGTACATATCCCCTATTTAGAAAGAGGAAATACGAATTCTGCTCCTTTGGAATTGATCGGTTCTCTAAGTAAAGGTACTATTTTTATAGATTTATCGCCTGTCGTTAAAAACTATTACAATGATCCAGGAAATCCCAGTTTACGATTTCAATTAGACAGCCATCCTAATCAATTGGCTCATAAACTCATTGCTGATGAAATAGAAAAAGTGATTATTAGTAATGGTATTAGGTTAAGATAAAAAGGAAAAGTCCAGCTAACGCTTGCACCGGACATGGCAAGGGCAGGCAGAAAATTCCTCAAGGTTCGATTGCGCTCGCCCTCCTAAGCCGGTGAAGAGGGGCATTGGGGTGACAAATATTGCCTATGCAAAAAGTAATATTCGCTTTAGATGTAACTGATGGTTGGCCACTCGTTAGTAGTGAAGGGGGCTGGTGTGAAAAACAAGGAAATAACCTTAACTCCCCCAGAAAACGGACCTAAACTTCAACAGGAGTTTCCGAGATAATCTCACTTACCGCGTCGATCCCGTTAAATAACAGCACGTTACGCATCGTTCATCCGTAAGCCCCACCTGATTTCACAATCTCCCCAGCTTAAAACCCATAAAAAACAAGCTACCGCAGCCTTTCTCTCTTGACATGTAAGACCCTACTATGTATAGTGCCAACATGGCTCATTTCCATATCAAAACCAAAAAGGGAAGACCCTACCTTTACGTCCGGGAGATCGCTCGGGTCAACGGCAAGCCAAAGGTCATCTCCCAGACCTATATCGGATCACCAGAGAAGGTCGCGGGTTTGATCAAGGGACAGGATGTGGATGTCTCGACCTTGAAGGTTGAAGAATTCGGGGCGCTGTGGATTTGCCGGGAGATCGATGGGGATATCGACCTCTGCGGTCTTATCGATGAGATCGTTCCCCTGGCAGATAGAGAGACAGGTCCTTCCGCCGGCGAGTATTTCCTCTACTGCATCTTTAACCGGATGGTCCAAGCCGTCAGCAAGAACAAACTTGCGTCCTGGTATCAGAACACCGCTATACAGCATATCCGGCCCGTCGATCTCAACGAGCTCACCAGCAAGCGCTATTGGGAAAAATGGGATCGAGTCGGCGACACGCATTTGCACAAGATGGCAAGAACGTTTTTCGAGCGCATCTGGCAGAAGGAGAGGCCTGCGGCGGACTGTCTCTTGTTCGATACCACCAACTACTACACGTATATGTCCGGCCATACCAAGTCGGAACTCGCCAAGCGGGGGAAAAACAAGGCAGGCCGACACTCTTTACGACAAATCGGACTGGGTCTTCTGGTGGCAAGGGATTCTCGGTTGCCGTTGTATTACAGTGTTTATCCGGGGAATATCCATGACAGCAAGCATTTTGAAGCCATAATGGATGAGATGTTCGGGGTCGTGTGCGGCCTGAACAAGACCAAGGAGCGCCTTACGGTAGTAATCGACAAGGGGATGAACGCCGATGAAAATTATGCCTGGATCGATGAGCACTCGCGCATCCACTTCATCATCACCTATTCAACGTATTTCGCTCAGGATCTTGCCGCTACCCCCCTTGAACGTTTCGAGCCGGTGGATACACCAAAGAACAAGCGGCTCATTACGGAGGGAGAGACAGGGGAATGCCTTTTGGCCTACCGGACCAAGGGCGAATATTGGGGCAAGGAACGGGCGGTTATCGTCACCTATAATCCCTCCTCCCGCCGTAAGCAGGAGCATACATTCAATGACAAACTGGAGGCGATCCGTCAGGAACTGCTTGCCATGCGGGCGAAGGTAAGAGACAAAGCCCCGCACTGGAGAAAGGAAGAGGCCGTTAAGGATCGCTATCTGCGCCTTTGTGTGAAGATGCATATGCCGCACGACCTTTATG
>JBJKRL010000062.1:0-4999 GCA_046704745.1 Desulfocapsaceae bacterium
AGGTGGACGATGTTCCAGCAAACCTGCACGAATACTACTGTAATGCGCTATAAGTATATTCACATAGCTTTCCACCTCGTGTTTCGTTCCCTCTCCGAAGGTCCTATTTAAAGCTGTTAGGATTGCTACACGGATCGTAATCACCTGGAGGTAAGAAGGGAGAGCAAGTCGATAATCGAAAACAAAGGAACCTTCGGATACCGGTGTTCCAGAGTCCAAGTCAAGGGGGATGAGATTGCCGACCCAGGAATCGGAATAAACAAGCGCAGGATAGTAAGGTCTTATCCAATAGGCAATCTGACCGAGGGTTGTCACGGATTGGAGACTATCATCCTCAATCCCTGCCTTTTTGACATCCCAGTCCATATTCTCTCCCGAAGATTCAGCAGGATCCGCGGACGGATTGTTCTCAATCCATTCATTGAGGTTGATCAGAGCCGACTGAGCTTTACCAAGGTAGTCTGCTATTGCCAGCATTAAAATCTGCTGATTTGTTGTTGCGAGCAATTCTTGGAAGGCATTTAATAATTGTTTCATAGCCAAATCTAAAGCAGATGGCTGTCTCGTTCCGCTGAAGACATCCATAACGCTGTTGATTAGATTCACAACGGTTTGGACGCCAACTATGGAATCTTTAACAATGTTAACCATGGTACCAACTACAGAGGCGATGGAATTAAGGGCATCAACGTCGCTTTGTGATAACCCAAGCACTTTCTTTGCAAAGTCTTCAGTTACACTGGACATATTATTTCCTTACTTTTTAGATTATGTCTATTGCAATGCAACCAGAATGGGCAAAAGTCCTTTACCTGATTCAAGGTTCCCCAAAGCCTTACCTAAAACAGCGCCGAATGCTTTGACTGGATCTTCCGCTTTCATAGCATGTCCTGGTGTTGCAGATGTAGTGAGTAGATCCCCAACTCGTACAGGCGAATACTGGGCATCAACTTTACAATAAACTTTGCCAATCAAAGCGATTGGCAGACGTTTATCCCGTGAAGATTGTTTATCCAGAATAATTGCAGGCCGGTAATGACCAGCACCGGAAACCACACCTGCTACTTTTTTATCATATGCCTCTTGGCTTTGGGCCATTCGGCCTTCTTCATTTATAACTACTACTGTCCCTGCGTCGATTTGCTTTATTTCTACAAAATCAAATTGCTCCGCACAGTCGGCACCTGGAAGGAAAATATCTCCAGTTACATTGATGTTTCCATTAACTTGTACGGTTCCATCAAATGCCGCTGCGTTACCTCCATGATCATTGACACCATGAACACCAGCTCCTGGTGCTCCTGGAGCACTGTGACAAATCCCATAAACACCATCTCCGGTCTTGCTCGTACCAAAAACACCAGCACCGTTTGTGCTCCAACCTTCGGTTCCAGCAGCAGTTACGGATGTTCCACGAACTCCGGCAAAACTGGTACTGTCACCGCTAACGCCGTAATTATTTATACTCCAACCCTCAATACCGCGTCCTTGCTTGGAGTTAGCGTAGACACCAGAGAAATTAACGCTGGATGCCACCATCGCAGCAGTTACTGCAGTACCAGCAGCTTTTAGAGAATCGACTTCATTTTTATCGCCGGCAAGAGCCCAAACCCCGGCAGCATGCTTCATACTTACAAGAGTGGCAGAAATGCTTAATTGTCCATATCCTTCTATGGAAAGTGGTGTGGTTGGTCCGGTGGGGCCTACGGGTGGTTTTGGCATTTCCATAATAGTTGCTCCTTTAAATTATTTTAGATATTAGACTGTTAACAGATTTATGGCTCATCCGGATTACGTATTCATACCACGGAAGATAGAGGTTATCGCTCTTGGTCGCCTCGCAGAGGCCAGCCGAGAAAACGCATCAGGCATGAAGAGTTGCGGCTTCGCCCACAAGTAACAAACATGTCCAGGATTGCATGTCTATCAGCCATGGTGACGGTGACTGGTGAAGAGGCTGTAGAGCAGCGGCCGGACGCGATGAACCTTGATGGGCTGTTGCATTTGATTTTACCAAAGCTACACATAGTCGGATGAACCCAGAAAATGTTGTTACCCATTGAAAATGCATCAATCTTGTATGATACCATCCGGTATAGGATCAACAGGATAAGAGCGTAAGAAATAGAATAATCAGAATTATTATCGTTAACAACGAGCTGAAACAAATAAATATGGGATATGGCAACGATTCGTTAATTTATTGCAGTATGATCAAAACATTCATACTTTTATTGAAAATAGTGGATGCAATTCTAATTCAGAATTTTTTTCTGAATCGATTTTATTTGTTTTTTCAAAACTTTTTGATAACCATGTTCAGAAGTTTCGCCATCGTTTCATAATTTCTTCAACAATTAGCTCGGTTCTTTTTTAACATGTGATGGCCTCAAATAGACAGACACTGAAAACCACCCGCAGAATTCAAAATGATTAATTACAATAAGTTAAATGTTTGAAAATTTTACTATTGCATTTTTTGCACGAATCGTTGCCATACCCCATAATGGTGTAATAGGTCAACACTCTTTAACAACATTAAACAAAATACGAGGTGCGGAACCGATTCCTACAATATCATGCACTAAGGAATTTCAACCGGCAGGGATTATCGATCTATTCAATTAGATAAGGACACCACATGCAAATAATAATCAACGAGTGTTTCTCTTACAAAAGTTATTCTGAGTCTGAATCCATCTAACCGATTTTACAAAATTAATTTTAATACAATTTATCATAATGCAGTATTTTGAAGGAATCAGTTCAGCACCTCAACTTGGTGCTTATTGCAAAATGACTAAATTTCTTATAAGTAAAGGTGTGCCAAGAGAAACTGCGGTATATTTACGGCAAAATTATCTTTCGTCGTTTGAGGATGAGGCTGAATTTGACATAAATGAACTTTCCATTAAACGTCTAGAGGCAAAAAAAGATATTGGCACATGGATGAGGGCGCAATTAGCTGTTATTACATAACAATAACATTACGAAAGAAAAAAAGGGGGGCAAGTCTTTGCTTGCCTCTGGTGGGCGTTTATATGGGTAAAAACAGTAGAGTCTGCACATTTGACAGAATATAATTTTTAACAAATTTTCTCAACAACGCCTTTCACCCGATGAACTGGTGAAGGCGACGTCATGCCATGTAAGGATAGGAATTGAATACATATATTGCACTATTTCGAGGCATCAATGTCGGTGGAAAAAACATTCTGCTAATGAAGGACCTTGTCCAAATTCTTGAAGGTCTCGGCTGTGAACAAGTAAAAACCCATATACAGAGCGGAAATGCAGTATTCCGGACCAAGGAAAACCAGATAAAAAATATTTCAGAAAAGCTAAGCTCTAGAATTCTTGGAAGTCAGGGGTTCAATCCGAAAGTGTTACTACTTGGAGTTACAGATTTGGAAGATGCTATTAAAAATAATCCCTTCAAGAGGTTTGAAGGAAAGTCCTTACATTTCTTTTTTCTTGAATCTGCTCCGGTAAAACCTAACTTGGATGAACTTACGAATGTAAAATCAAATTCCGAAGAATTTAAGCTCGACAAGAAAATATTCTATCTGTATGCCCCAGATGGGGTTGGTCGTTCTAAATTGGCAGCTAAAGTCGAGCAAGCCCTTGGGGTTCCAGTAACGGCCAGAAACTGGAATACGGTCAGCAAACTTATTGAAATGGTCAAACAGGCATAACGAGGCAAATTCAGACGACGCAAAAAACCGCGCGGCTGATTTGCGGCGTTAATATTGCCATTTCCAATATCTTAATCCACTATTATTTTAACAAGTTAATGTTTCTACTATACGTTTAGAATTGCCCTGACTGACAGAGATATTTTGTAAAATTTAAAAGTCCAGACTTCTCCTGATTATCAGGAGCAATGAGCTGCTGCAACACTATACCTCAAAATGTTTCAAAATTATTTCACATGCTCGACAAACAATCACCTTTTGGTGGCCAGATGGGTTTGCGGTGAAATCCCCAGGCGCAAATATTCCTTTTCCTTCCGTATAGCACGAGCCTTGGAAAACGCTTGCTTTTTCCCGTATTTGTTGATCGACACCGTTGTCTTCCCCTGCCTCCCGTCTTCTTTTACCCAACTGATCTCGTAGCGATGCAGTCTGTTATTCAGACGGACGCCCACGACGCCTGTGCTGGTATGGCTCACCGTCACCACATGTTTATCGGTGCGAACTTTCCCTATCTTCTTCTCGGTCTTGTCCCTCCAGGCTATCGCCGCCAGAAGGCTGGAATATAGGGTATCACCACGTTTCGTGCATTCATGTACGCTAAGAAAATTATAATCAAGTAACTTACTTAATATTATCATATACATGTTTCGATCTATTTTTTAATAGCAGTATTTCTGGTCAAAATCAATAACCTGAAAGGTTTATGTTTTCAGTATGTTATTTACTAAACGTACATCTACTCACGAATCGTGGTGATACCCTTAGTTCTGCTAATTCTCCATTCGACTGCCAATGCAAAATTTATGAGGCACATCCTTTAAATCAGGTTTATCGATGAAAACTCCCGTTCAGGACATGAAGAAGGCTGGGGTTGTATCTTGGGTAGACTGGAAGAAGTCTTCGGGTAAACATACCTATTACTTCAAGCTGGATTGCCGCAAGCTGCCCGGTCCATGGTGCAGCTTACGGCGAGTTGTAGTACCCTTTTTTGATTATCCTACTGCAATTCGACAACGCATCAGACTTTTTCCCTTATCAGAGAACTAAGATCGAATCAGATCTTACAGCGTTTTCAAGGCCTAACAGGAGGGTCGACGAGGAAAACCGCCAAATCGCAATAATTATTGTCCATCATGTTGAAGTTACATGCTTTTAGCTTTTGCGGTTTTTCGATCCCAAGTCCTTGTCACCCTTCTAGGCTCTATCATAAATTTTTAACGTCGTTGACTTCAAGTATAAAGGAATTCGATTGTTCATATCGAAGAGAAAACGGCAAGGGGATTGATGTTCAGACATCTACATGA